>VBGG01000057.1:0-1799 GCA_005883405.1 Chloroflexota bacterium
AGGGCGCTGAAGAAAGGCTTGGATGAGGTGGTTCTGAGATTGGAGGAGGGTGAGGGGAGGTCGAGCGGGGTGATTCGAGGTCGATGTGGAGGGTGTTTGGAGCGACCGACCTGTGAGGCCGGGTGCGGTACTTGCCTGGTCGGCTCAGCCCGCCGCCGCGATCCGCATCAGTCGAGTGATGCGGACCAGGTTGTAGGCGGCGGCGACCAGATAGCCGGCCAGTCCCGTCCGCTCCAGGCCGAGAAAGCGCGTGCGGCGGAAGCCACCCACCGTTTTCATCCAGCCGAAGATCTCCTCCACGCGTTTGCGGATGCGCTGGCTGATGCTATAGCCGGCGTGCCGCGTGGTACGCCCATCAATCGCACTCCGACGCCCGCTCGTGTTCTGCGCGACGTGCGGCGTGACGTCGCGCTCGCGCATGTTCGCAACAAAGCTCTTGGTGTCGTAGTTTTTGTCGCCACCCAGCGTCGCCGGGCGGAAGCCATCCTGCTTGGCCTCGTCCACCTGGCGTACCGCCGTCTCCCGCTCGGCGGTGCCGGTGGCGGCCGTCACCTCGAAATCAATCACCAACCCATTCCGATTCTCCATCAGCGCATGCCCCATGAACACCAGCTTGGCCTCCTTGCCCTTGCCCTTGCGGAACAGGCGCGCGTCTGGGTCGGTGGTGCTCTGGTGTGTCGCGTTGGAGCGCTTCTGACCGTGGAAGTTCACGCTGGGGTTGCCGGCATCGTCGGGCGGCTCATCCGACGGCGGCTGGTCCTTGGGCCGGAAGCTCTTGAGACTGGCCGCGGCTTCAATCAGCGTGCCGTCGACGGTGAAGTGCTCGTCCGACAGGAAACCGAGTGTATTGGCCTGGAGGACCACCCGGTCGAAGAACTGCTGAGCCACGTTGTGCTCCAGCAGCCGCTCACGGTTCTTGCTGAACGTGCTCGGGTCGAAGCTGGGTTCAATCAGATTCATGCCCAGAAACCAGCGAAACAGCAGGTCGTAATCCAACTGCTCGCAGAAGGCCCGCTCGCTGCGGACCGAGTACAAACTGATCAGCAACGACGCCTTCAACAGCCGCTCGGGTGGGATGGACGGACGCCCGCACACGGCGTACATCACATCGAACGTCGGCGACAGCGTCGCCAAGGCCTCGTCCGCAAGACGCTTGATGGTGCGCAGCGGATGGTCCAGTGGAACCCGTGTCTCCATGTCGATGAACGCCAGCATGCTGACTTGCGGGTCCTGCTCTCCGCGCATTCCCACCACCTCACTTCGAGATGGCTCAACGGTATCCGGAGCCCCTATCTCACCGGAAGAGCCGCAGATCACCAAAGTGGGCGTTTTTCATCAGCCTGCTAGGCCGCCCTCGACCTTGACGACCGTCTGACGGCTGATACCGGCTAATTCCGCCAGCTCGTCCTGGATGAGCGCCTTCCGCTCGCGGATCGCACGTAAGCGGCTGAGCTTGATGCCCCGATTTCGAGGCACTCAAGCAGCGCCCCACCCGCGTGTTCATCAGCGGGCCGATAGCTCAGGGTGCTGCTCAAGCAGAAAGCGTGAGGCTTCCGAAGTCGTGCCGTGTGCTTGCCTGTGGGCGCGTTGTGCGTCCTTGATGCTCATCTCGATCCGCTCCGCCAGGCGGAAGTTCGTGTCCCAGAGCTCGACGCGCCGACCGACTACCTGGCCGGCGTCCAGGTCAGTTCCGCCGTAGCCCTTCATCTTTCTCGCGTTGACCAGCGGCCGGTCAGTGGCGTGCCAAGTGGGTCAGCCGAGCCGTGCCTCAGATCAGTGCGCCTCGCGTGCTGTCTTGG
>VBGG01000057.1:1820-3713 GCA_005883405.1 Chloroflexota bacterium
GTAACGCCGGACCTCATGGCGAGTTCCCGCTTCGTCAACCCGGCGGCAATGCGCGACGTCTCAGCCCGAGCAGGAGGCCAACCGATCGCGACCACGGCGGCGGATCGTAAGCCCACCCGTTTGGATGCGGACTTCCCAACAGACGCTGGGCCCGGCGGATCAGGCTAGCGAGCTGTTCATCATGGCCGACGGCAACCGCCACTTCTTGCGTAGCCCTGTGGACCGTTTGGCGTTTCCGGCCAGTAAGTCTGGCTACGTCCCCGGCGCGGAGCCCGGCTTCATGCCTCAGTAGGTACAAGGCGGCTGCCCGCGGCTTGGCCAGGTGGGCGATCGCCTCGGACTCAAGAGCATTCCCGGCGGCAGGCGGCTTGCAGCGGCAACTGCTTCGATCACCCGCTCGGGCGTCGGCCGCTCCACGGCACTATGTTTGCTCGCCTGCTTACGCCGTCTTGTACGCATGCTCCTGGCGATCTCCGCTGCGCGCTCTACAGGGTTAGCGTCGTAGCGCTCTCGCTTTCGCCTGGCTCGGCACTCGAGGCATCGCCCGTAAAAGTAAGGGGTGCCGCGAATCGGCAGGAAAGCCACACGCTGCTTTCGCTTAAGGCAATCCGTGCAAGCTCGCAACGGTCGCGAAGCGAGCTCATCTGGTCTGTACGCGCGGTCTGCTGTGACGGCCACGTCCCGGGCGCAGTTTACGACACCGGCAAAAGGTTCGACTTGGTGAACCGAGCACCTCGCCATCGCGCGGACAGCCGGCTCATCCTGGTTGCGGCCGCCGGGGGTTCGTCTCTCCAAATTCACGACTGTAGGTAATCGCGGCATACCGAATGCCAGTAGCGTGCGACCGTGGCGTGCCCGCATCCCGAAGTTCGCTCAGTGAAGTGGAGTCCAGACCTATGCTCCTGGCTGTGAACCGCTCGAAGGGTATGCTCCTGCTCGGACTCTGGGTCATCCCGACTGGTGCCCTGCCACTGCTCAGCTTACGGATCCCCGATGGCAGTCTCCTTCTGACGGTCTTGGGGTTGTTGCGGGGGTACTCCTCCTGGTTGATCGCTGAGCCCAACCGCGCGCAACGATGCCCTGACTGACTGTTTGTGTCTTGATTTGGGAGAACCATCGCGCTGATCGCGATCCTGCAGTTGGAACGTTACTCAGCTAGAGATCCAGGTGTGGGCGTGCGCTATGGCATGTTGGACTGTGAACAAGAGCCAGAGCAGTCCGTACCACGCGTTTGCGTCGGCGGTCTCCGCTCGCGTCGCGCTTTTCCGCCAACACCCGCTATCGGACATCTGCAGTCGCAATTCTGGTCGGGAGCGCGCTGTCCCGGCTGGCTCTCAGGCCAGTCGGCCGGCCCGACCGGCTTCTGATCAATCTAGAATAGTCGTTGAATACGGACTCAGCAGCTAGAGACGCGCGTTGTTCTGCGGGTGCACCACGAGGAACGCACAGAACTGCGCCGACGCTTTGCCAAAGCTAACAGCTGTCGCCTGGCCTTCTGGTCCACTCCACATGTTGGTGAGTCGGAGTACTGAGGCCGCCTGCCATCGCCGTTGCAGGCGGCGTCTGCGATTGGAATCCCGCGACAGTTGCGGCTGACGACAAGCAATCGTGCGCGCGCGAGAGGGCGGCTGAGCTAAACGCACCAACTCCGGCATAAGCCGGACGGGTGGTTGTCCGCACGTTGCCGCGGCGGGAATCCCCACCTGGAGTCGGCGGTTCGCATGGTGGTCAGCCGGTTGTGTCCTTCATAGGCTGTAGTCATTGGGCGCCGTAGTGACTTACTTGTCAAGGAAATTTCCCAAACATGTTGGGATCCGGGCCCCTTCCGCCTGGGACTCCCGCAGGTCAACAGTAGCGATGCGGAGGATCTTCCAATGTTGAACCCACTGATCC
>VBGG01000319.1 GCA_005883405.1 Chloroflexota bacterium
TCAGGGTGCAGATACCCCCACCCGGGCTCGATCGCGCAAGCGCACCGTCTCGCGAACCAGCTCGGCAACCATCTCGTAGCGGTGAAAGCTGGGCACGAAGAGCACGCCGTCCACCCGGTCGAAGACGTCGAGCAAGAAGCGGTGCGCCAGCTCGAAGCCGACGTCGATCCCTCGTTCCCCTGCTTGCTTCATTCTATCCAGGTGCTCCTCGGGGATTACCACCCCCGCCAGCTCGTTGTGGCAGAACTCGGCGTGACGGTAGCTCTGCAGCGGCATGATCTCGACGACCGTCGGTATCGGCGGATGCGGCACGCGGCTGAAGAAGCGATCGAGCTGTTCCATGTTGTACAGCGGCTGGGTGATCGCGAAGTCCGCGCCCGCGTCGACCTTCTGGTAGTACCAGTCCAGCTCGTACTCGAGATCGTCGGCCATCGGGTTGACCGCGCAGGCGACCAGGAAGTTGGTCGGCCGACCGATCGAGTTGCCCGCCCAGTCAACGCCCTGGTTCAGCTGCTTGATGATGCGGATGAAGCCTGGCGACTTGACGTCCCACACGCCTGTCGCGCTGGGATAGCCGCCCATCTGCGGCGGATCGCCGGTCAGCGCAATGACATTTCGAATACCCAGCGCATGTGCCCCGAGCAGCTCCGATTGCAGCGCCATCAGATTGCGGTCGCGGGTCGTGAAGTGGATCAGCGTCTCGACGCCGACGCGCTGCTCGCAGAGCGCGGCAAACGCGATGCAGCTCATGCGCACGCGCGCCATCGGACTGTCGCCAACGTCGACGCAATCGACGCCAGCCTCCTTGAGCAACGCCGCGCCCTGGAGCATCTTGTTGGGATTGATGCCGCGCGGCGGATCGACTTCGACGCTGATGATCTGCTCGCCCGCACGGACCTTGCGCGCCAGCGGCGAGCTCGTTTCGGCACGGGGTGCTTCGAGGCCCGACGGTGTCTCGTCGACGCTGGCCTGGCTGCGCTCGGCCGATTCGACGACCGTGACGCTTGCCGCGCCGTTTCGCGGCAGGGCGGCGCGCATCGCGGCGATATGCTCGGGCGTCGTCCCGCAGCAGCCGCCGATGATCGAGACGCCCGCTTCGGCAAAGCGCCGCGCATAGTCGGCAAAGTATTCAGGCGTCGAGACGTAGATCTGGCGACCGCCCTGGGTGGTGGGATGGCCCGCGTTCGGCATGGCCGATAAGGGCGTGCGCGTCAGCGGTCGCATCTGCTGGACGGCGTCGAGCGCCGTCTGCGGTCCGACGCCGCAGTTGACCCCCAGCGCATCGACGCGCATCGCGTCGAGCAATGCAACGACCTCCGCCGGGCTGGCCCCAGCGAGCGTCTTGCCCTCTTCGTGGACGCTCACCTGGGCGATGATCGGCAGGTCCGCCGAGACGCTGCGGGCGGCCAGGACCGCCTCGCGCAGCTCCATCGGACTCGAGAAGGTCTCGAGCACCAGCAGGTCCACGCCGGCTTCGAGCAGGGCCTCGATCTGTTCGACGAAGATGGCCCGTGCCTCTTCTGGAGCGATCGTGCCGACCGGCGCCAGCGGTTGGCCGATGCTGCTGACCGAGCCGGCGAGGAACACCGACTCACCGCTTACCTCGCGCGCTTCGCGGGCGATCTTGACGCCGCGGAAGTTGATGTCGCGGACGCGCTTCTCCAGGCCGTACGCCGCCAGAGCCACGCGGTTGGCCGAGAAAGTATTCGTCTCGATGACTTCCGCGCCAGCGGCGATGTATTCGCGATGGATCGCCTGCACCAGGTCGGGCTGGAGCAGGTTCAGCTCGTCGAAGCAGCGATGGAACGGCACGCCATGGGCATACAACTGTGTGCCCATCCCGCCGTCAAACAGGATGGGCGTGCCTTCGGCCAGTCGGTTGAAAAACGCGCTACGCAACGTGGACGTGACAGTGTACTTTGTCATCCCCCGCGCGGCACGCGGGTTGCGTAACATCTTGGTGATGGAGGAGTTCGACCCGGCAGACTCGCGCAGTGACACAATCTAGCCAGTAAACCGGTTTTAGCCGGTAGCGCCAGGCCCGCTTTGGGTTCCGCGTTCCGGGTTCCGGGTTCCGCGAGGGCAGCGCGCCCGCAAAACGCGGAACACGGAACGCGGAACGCGGAACGCGGAGCGGGTGACGAGGTAGGGGATCTCGAAAGACTCGGCGGGTGACCCTCGGCTCGGCACGGTCGTCATGGGGCGGGACAAAACGCGGCGGGTAACCGTCCGACAACACCGACCCAGTGTGCTCGTTACGCGGTGGGCGTAGCGCGTGTGCCGCTGCCGTCTCCAGTTGGACGCCTCCTCGAACAGAAGAGGAGGGCACCGCCCCTATGTGCGGCATATTCGGCTACGTCGGCGTTCGCGAAGAGGCGCCTCAGCGTGTCCTGGCTGGGCTGAAGAAGCTCGAGTACCGCGGCTACGACTCGTGGGGCATCGCCGCGCGCCAGAACTCGTCGGTTCCAGCGCGATTGCTGGTCGAAAAGCACGTCGGCAAGATCGGCGAGGCGAGCACGTCGCTGCCACCTGGCCACGCGGCGCTGGGCCATACGCGCTGGGCGACCCACGGCGGAGTCACCGACGCCAACGCCCATCCGCACCTGGACTGCCAGGGTCGACTGGCCGTCATCCACAACGGCATCATCGAGAACCACGCCGAGCTTCGCCGCGAGCTGCTCGCCCGCGGCCACACGTTCAACTCCCAGACCGACACCGAGGTCATCTGTCACCTGCTCGAAGACGAGCTCCGCCGCGAGGACTTCGACCTGGCAGTCGCTGCGGGCGGGCAGGCTGGCGCCTCTCGCGAGGCCATTGCGGCCGTCACTCTCGCCGCGGGCGGCACCCTGAGCGAAGCGGTACGCGGCGGCGCAGCCACCCAGTGGGTTGCATCGAATCAATCGCCCGCGGACGGCAGTCGAAGCCTCTTCGCGGGCGAAGCCATCCCCAGTGGAATCCCCGCCGGCGGGCAGGTTGGATCGAATCCATCGCCCGCGGACGGCAGTCGAAGGCTCCTCGCGGGCGAAGCCATCCCCAGTGGGGTCCCCTCTGGGGAATCCGCTTCCAACTGTGAGCGGCTCGTCCACGCGCTCATGCGCGTGTTCCGGGGGCTGGATGGGCTCAGCGCGATCGGCGTGCTGGACCCGCAGCTGGAGTGCATCGCGGCCGCCAAGAATGGCTCGCCGCTGGTCCTCGGCTGGGGCAACGACGGCAACTTCCTGGCCAGCGACTCTTCCGCCCTGCTCGAGCACACCCGTCGCTTGACGTTCCTCGAAGACGGCCAGGCCGCGCTGATCGATGCCGAGCAGGTCACGGTCTATGACGTAAAGAGCGGTGAGCGCGTGTCGGACGCCCGCGTGTGGGACATCACGTGGCAGGAAGAGGTCGATGGCCTCGAAGGCTTCCCGCACTACATGGCCAAGGAGATCCACGAGCAGCCCGTGGTGCTCCGCCGGCTGGCCGCAGAACGCGCGGACGATGCCCAACGCCTCGCCGACGCGATCGGCCAGGCAAGCACGGTGCACCTGGTTGGCTGTGGCTCCGCGGCGCACGCCGCGCGCTGTGGTGAGTACCTGTTCTCGCGCATCGCCTGCCGCCAGGCGAACTGCGTGGTCGGCTCGGAGTTCGGCTATCTGGCCGACTTCCTGGACTCGCGCAGCCTGGTGCTGGGGCTCAGCCAGAGTGGCGAGACGATCGACCTGCTCGAGTCGATGAAGTCAGCTGGACGGCGAGGCGCCAGGCTCGCCGCCCTGGTCAACGTGGAGGGGTCCAGCCTCTACCGGCTGGTGGATCAGCCCATCCTGCTCTCGGCTGGACCCGAGCGCTGCGTGCTGGCCACCAAAAGCTTCACTGCCAAGCTAGCGGTGCTGCTCATGGCCGCATACGCGGCGCACGGGCGGCTCGACGAAGCGCGCGCCCTGGTCGAGCGCGCGGCGGACGAGATCCAATCCTTCCTGGGCGACGGCCGCGTCGACCAGCTACGAGCGCTCGGCGCGCGCATCGCCGGCCAGGAGCACCTGTACGTTATTGGTCGGGGCCCCAGTTATCCGATGGCGCTCGAGGCTGCCCTGAAGATCAAAGAGGTGAGCTACCTGCACGCCGAGGGGTTCGCCGGGGGCGAGCTCAAACACGGCGTGATCGCCTTGATCGAGGATGGCACGCCGTGCGTGGTACTGGCGCCCAACGACGAGACGTTCCACGCCATCCTCTCTGGCGCGGAGGAGATCAAGGCCCGCGGCGGCTACATCATCGGCATCTCGCCGTTTGCCAGCGACGTCTGGGACGAGCACATCCGCGTTGCCGACGTCGGCGAAGCGGCCTCAATTCTAAACGCTGTCCCGCCCCAAATCCTGGCCTACGAGCTCGCCCTCCAGCGCGGCCTGGACCCCGACAAACCCCGCAATCTGGCCAAGAGCGTCACCGTCAAATAGACGGAGTCAACTCGAAAGCGGCACCTGATGGCAGCCGATATACACGGAAATTGCTGTCGAGGGTGAAGACCTGGCAGGTCTTGATAGCGCTCCATCAGTGCGTACATTCGAGTGAGCATCGTAGGCTCATCGAGCACCAGCGCACCGAGATGCACTTGTCGCCAGAGTTGGCGTTGAAAGTGCCAGCCACCATCGCGGCCGAGAAGGTACATCGCTTCTGTGATCACGGGCCAGGTTGTGAGCATCGGCGCCGAGAGTCTTGCTGCGGCCGAACTGTGATCACGGGCCAGGTTGTGAGCATCGGCGCCGAGAGTCTTGCTGCGGCCGAAGCGCAACGAGCGTGATTGGGGTCGCGCGGCACTATCAGCGCTACCAGCGGGCCGGCGTCAGCGAGGATCACCTACCCGTTTGCCGCGGTACTTCTCAACCATCAGATCAGCGAACTCTCGGCCTGTATGCCCTGAGTCGATGCCGCCTCCGCCCTCAACAGCACCGACGGTGTCGCCGAGCATGTCGAGCAAGGTGCGGCCGCCCAGGACGCCGTCGCATTTCTCCTGGACCGCCTCGCGGATGAAATCAGATACGGAGACGCCCGCCCGCGCCGCGGCTTTTTCGAGTCGGCCCTCGAGCTCGGGCGTGAGCCGGAAACTCTTGATCATGACAACACAGATCGTATCACGGCCGCCATTGCTTCGTAATACATCTTGTCACGCCTGGACGCGGCGGTGCTGACCGCTTTCGCGCCGCACCATCGGGAGTGAGACAATGAGAGGCATGTACTACCCAGGTCACGGTTTCAGATGGCTGCCATCCGCGCTGGCCGCGGTCATGCTCGCGGCCTGCGGCGCGCCGGCCAGCGCGCCTGCGCCGACCGCCGCACCCGCGGCAACCACCGCGCCCGCCGCCGCCAAGCCGACGACTGCGCCCACCGCGGCAGGAGCATCCAGCGGCACCTTCGACGGCACGCTACTGTTCGGCGCGCCGATCTCATTGACGGGCAGCACCGCCAAAGAAGGCGCGCTGACCCGCGACGGCTACGACCTCTGGCGTGACACGTACAACAAAGCCGGCGGCATCAACGTCGGCGGCAAACACTACAAGATCGAGACGAAATACTACGACGATGCCAGCAATGCCCAGCAAAGTGCCACGCTCGCCGACAAGTTGATCAACGAAGACAAAGTCAACTTCTTGTTGGGGCCCTATGGAACTGCGCCGACGCTCCAGGTCAGCACCGTGGCCGAAAAGAACAAGATGCCGATGATCGAAGGTAACGGCGCAGCCGAGAGCATCTTCTCGCAGGGCTACAAATATACGTTTGGCGTGCTCTCGCCAGCGCAGAATTACCTCCGCGGCGTTATCGACCTGGTGTTGACGCTGGACCCCAAGCCGGCATCCGTCGCCGTTCTGACCGCCGACGATCCGTTTTCGGTAGAGGTCGCCGATGCGGCTCAGAAGTACGCCGAGCAGAAGGGCTTGCAGGTGGTCTACTCGCAGAAGTATCCGAATGCGGCAGAAGGGCTTGCAGGTGGTCTACTCGCAGAAGTATCCGAATGCGTCGACCGATCTGCGGGCGCCGCTAACCGAAGCCAAGGGCAAGAATCCCGATCTGCTTCTGAATAGCGGTCACTTGCAAGAAAGCCTGGCGATCGTTCAGCAGGCGAAAGAGCTCGGCTTCAGCCCCAAAGGGTTCGGTTTCAGCGTCGGCCCGGGCACGCCGGACTTCCAGACGACGCTGCAGAATGACGCCAATTACGTGCTCGGCGGCGTGCAGTGGACCCCCGCGCTCAAGTACCACGGCGATGATCTGTTCCAGACGCCCGAGGCCTACAACACCCTGTACAAGCAGACCTTCGGCTACGAGCCGGCGTATCAGAGCGCCGATGCGACGGCGGTCGGGGTGGCGTTCGTCAAAGCCATTGAATTCTACGGGCACATCCAGTTCGACGAGCGCGGCATCAACGCGACCAAGCCGATGGCCGTCGAGCAGTGGCAGAACGGCCGCCGGGTCACCGTCTGGCCCACAGACGTGGCCGAGGTCAAGGCGCTGTGGCCAATGCCGGCGTGGAGCGCGCGCTAGTCGCAATGTGGACTTCGTCCAGCACATCCTGAACGGCCTGCTGCAGGGCTGCATCCTCGCCCTGATCGGACTGGGGTTCTCGCTGGTCTGGGGCATTCTCAACATCATCAACCTGGCACACGCGGCCTTCATCATGCTGGCCGCGTACGCGACCTACTTCTTGTGGTCGCTGGCGGGCATCGACCCGTTCATCAGCCTGCCGCTGACAATGGCCGTGCTCTTCGGCCTGGGCTACATCCTGCAGCGCTACGTCATCAATCTGGTGATGGGCGCGACGATCCTGACCACCTTCCTGCTGACCTTCGGGTTCGAGAGCCTGCTGGTCAACCTCGCGCTGCGCCTGTTTTCGGCCGACACACGCCAGACGAAGCCGATCTACGCCAATGCGTCGTTCAGCATCGGGCCGCTGTACGTGCCGTACACGCAGCTCGGCGCGGTGGTCGTAGCGCTGCTGCTGACGTACCTGCTGTATCTGTTCCTGGACCACACACGCACGGGTTCGTCGATTCGAGCCGTCGGACAGGACCGCGTGGCGGCGCGGCTGATGGGCATCGACATCGGCCGCACGTACGCGCTGACGTTTGGCATCGGCGCCGCGTTGGCCGCGGCCTCCGGCACCCTGCTTTCAACGACGAGTGGCTTCGCGCCGAACGGCTTCTCGGCCTTCAACGTGCTGGCGTTCAGCGTGGTCGTTCTCGGCGGACTCGGCAGTATTCCCGGCGCGCTGCTTGGCGGGCTCGTATTCGGTCTCGTGTATGAATTCGGCGGCACGTATGTCCTGTCGCAGCGTGACGTGGTGATCTTCGCCATCCTGATCCTGGTGCTGGTGCTGCGGCCCACCGGCCTGCTCGGCCGCGAGGGGTACCGGTGAATCTGCTGATCTTCGTCGTGGGCACCGGCCTGGCCATCATCGCCGCGCGACCCCTGTCGCCGCCGCGCCTGCGCCGTGCCGCGACTGCCGCGTTGATCGCGCTGATGGTCATTGCGCCGTTCATCACCAGCAGCACGTCGATCCTGTTCGACGCGCTGACGGCGATGTGCATTGCCTACGGCTGGAACATCATCGGTGGTTTCGCCGGCTACGCCGCTTTTGGCAACGTCGCGTATCTCGGGCTGGGCGCGTTTGTGGCGGCGGGTTTCATGAGCCGCCAGCCGGGCCACCTCGCCTGGCCCTGGTTCGTCGGCATCCCGCTGGCGGTGGTGATCGTGTCGCTGATCGCCGGGGCGGTAGGCATCGTGGTGCTGCGTGCCGCAGGTCATCACCTCCGACGCGGCGTTCGGGTCGCACGGCCTCTTTCCGAACTTCTTCGGCGGCGGCCTGCCGCTCAACTTCCCGCTGGCCGACGACATCCGTGTCGGCGGTGCTGTCCTGGACGCTGACCGCTTCTTCCTGTACGGACTCGGCCTGGGTACGGCGCTGGCGGGCTGGACGATCACCCGCCTGTTGGCGCGCAGCAAGTTCGGCTACGGCCTGGTCGCCATTCGCGAGAACGAAGAGGCGGCCGAGGTCATGGGTGTCAACACCACCATCAGCAAGGTGCTGGCGTACATGCTCAGCGCGGCGCTGGCGGCGCTCGGCGGCGCGGTGATCGGCTACAAGCTGACCAACATGACCACGGAGTGATCGGCGGTGTGGGCACGCTGTGGGGACCGTGGATCGGCGCGTTCATTCTGTTCGGACTGCAGGAAGGGCTGCGCGTCGTTTCCAGCAGCGCTGAGTTTCTGGCGTGGCAGGGCGTCATCTTTGCCCTGCTGGTGGTGTTGGTGGTGCTGTTCCTTCCGCGCGGGGTGATGCTGTTCGTGGCGACGCGGACGCGGCTGACCTGGCGCGTGTTTGCACGGAACCTGGTCGCCCACCGCGTATGAGTTCGCCCATTCTGGAGGTGCGTGGCGCGGCCAAGCGCTTTGGCGGTGTGGCGGCTGTGCAGGACGTCACCTTCGAAGTCAACTCGGGGGAAATTCTGGGGCTGATCGGGCCCAACGGCGCGGGCAAGACGACGCTGGTGAACATGGTCACCGGCGTCGCGTCGCCTACGCGCGGCAGCATCGTGTTCGAGGGTCGTCCGCTGGCTGGGCTTCGGCCACACCAGATCGGCCGTATGGGTATCGCCCGCACCTTTCAGGTAGTTCGGCCGTTTGCCAACCTGACCGTTCTGGAAAACGTCGCGGTTGGCGCGATGTACGGCGCGGGTGGCGCGCGGCGCTCGGCGGCCAGCGCCATGCGCGCCGCCGAGGAGGTGCTCGATTTCGTCCACCTCTTGCCGCGCCGCGACGACCCGGCAGAGAGCTTGCCGAT
Source organism: Chloroflexota bacterium (assembly GCA_005883405.1). Lineage (GTDB taxonomy): Bacteria > Chloroflexota > UBA6077 > UBA6077 > CF-72 > CF-72. The sequence continues at coordinate 8,807 of VBGG01000319.1, forward strand.
CGCCGGCCGCAAGCGCCTGGAGCTGGCCAAGGCGCTGGCCATGGAGCCCCGCTTGCTGCTGCTCGACGAGGTGATGGCTGGCCTTCGCGGTGTCGAGATCGATCAGGCGATGGACCTGGTGCGCGCGATCAGCGCTCGGGGGATCACCCTGCTGATCATCGAGCACGTGATGAAGGTCATCACTGGCGTGTGCAATCGGGTGGTGGTGCTCGACTACGGCCGCAAGATCGCCGAAGGCACACCCGCGCAAGTGACCACCGATCCGGCGGTCATCGAGGCGTATTTAGGGAAGCGCTACGCGCAGGCGCACCGCAGCACGTGACCTCTAACGGGCGAGCGCGGAAATCGCCTCTCCCAGAGGGAGAGGGAGTTGTTTCTCGAGCGCCGCTATTGCGCGTCCGGGATGTGGATGTCGCTTACGGCGAAGTTCAAGTGCTCTGGGGCGTCTCGCTCGACGTGTTCGCCGGCGAGATCGTCGCTCTGGTGGGGGCCAACGGGGCGGGCAAATCGACGCTGCTGTCGACCATCAGCGG
>VBGG01000321.1 GCA_005883405.1 Chloroflexota bacterium
TCGTGCTCGCACACGGCGCGACTGACAGTGGATTGTGCTGGACGCGCCTGGCGCGCGAGCTGGAATCAGACTACGACGTGATCATGCCCGACGCGCGCGGGCACGGCCTGTCGGAAGCACCCGACAGCGGCTATAGCAGTGCAGACCACGCCGCCGATCTGGCGGGCGTGATCAGCGGGCTGGGCCTCGAGCGACCGGCGGTCGGCGGGCACTCCATGGGTGCCGGCACAACCATGAGGGTGGCGGCCGATTATCCGGAGCTTCTCAGCTGCGCAATTCTGGAAGACCCGGGCATCCGACTCGACGATGGGCCGTCGGCGGGAGCGCAGGACCCACGGGCGGTGATCCGCAAGAACGTCGAGGTGGCTCAAACTGAGGGCCGTGAGGCGGCGATCGCTGGTCGGAGGCGAAAGCCCGCGTCAGCCGGCAGTTTCTGGACACGTTGACGGGCAGCGGCCGCATGCTCGAATGGCGTGAGCTGCTACCGCGACTGCGATGCCCCGTGTTGCTAGTCACCAGCGACCCGGAGCGCGGTGGCATCGTAACCCCCGAAGCGGCCGCGGAAGCCAAACGACTGCTGCCCAGCCTGGAGGTCGTGCGATTGACTGGCGCCGGGCACAACATCCGCCGCGAGCAGTTCGGGGCCTTTGTTGCCGCAGTGCGCAGCTTTTTGACTGCGAACTACCCGTCCGCACGCCAGCCCCAGAGCGCATCAGCGCGCACATAAGAAGACGAAGCGCCGCTGCCGCCGGGCTTCGCCGGTGCACCGATTGCACCGTGACGAAGCCCCATCGCTGAGTTTGTGCGGATCAAGGCGTGCAAGCAGGGCTGATACGGGCGGTGCCGTGCATGCTGGGCCAAGCGTGCCCGCGAGCGCTACCAAGCCGATCCGCAGGAGCGTGAAGCCCAGAAAGCCGTGTGAGGCGTAATCGAGTCCGACGTCGACAAGGCGCTACGGGGTCGTCCTGACGCTTCGGCCACAGCCTGTCACCCACCTGGCGATACTCCAGGAAGATGGCCCGCGGATCATGGAGTTTGTCCGCCACAGACACGCGCAACGCGGATCGACCAGCTGCCTCCAGTGCTGGGTGTAGCGCTCCTTCGCTCAAGCCACGGCGGCTTGGGCCATGTTTCGGTGTCGGAGCACGCCTCGACGATATCCGCTACCTGTTGGCCGACGCGGGACCGGGCTCCTCCAGGATGGGCTTGCCCCTTGATCCTCCACCGCGTCGTGGAGCAATCCGGCAATCGCTTCGGACCCAGCCTTCCTGCTCACCGTGGGTGCCAGCCATAGGTCTGGCGGCCTGAGTGTCACCAATGTCGCGGGAGAACACACCTGGGCCCGACCGGACTGCATTTCGGGACGTTCCGTGAGTCCGCGCTGGCACCGCTTTCTCCAGCCGTCGCTGCCACATCCGCCGCTCGTTGCAGTATGCGCCTACACTAGCATGGGGCAGTGGCCGACTACGCGTTCGTGACTCACTGGCGGATCGCCGCGCCGATCGACGCTGTTTGGGATGCGATCTATGGCTCCGAGGACTGGCCCAGCTGGTGGGGTGACGTGCTGCGCGTGGACGTGCTCGCGCGCGGTGACAACGATGGCGTAGGGGCGGTGCGGCGCTACATGTGGAAGACGGCGCTGCCATACTCGTTTACGTTCGAGACGCGAACCACGCGCATCGAAGCGCCGAATGTCCTCGAGGCGCATGCGTTTGGCGATCTGGAAGGCACCGGCCGCTGGGAGCTCACTCAAGAGACGGCCCTGACCCACGTGCGTTACGACTGGAACGTGCGCACCAACAAGGCATGGATGAACTTGCTTGGCCCACTATTGCGGCCCGCATTTGCCTGGAATCACACCACGGTCATGCGCCGAGGCGCCCAGGACCTGGCGCGCCACCTGTCCGCGCGACTCGTAAGCGCGTCCTGAATCGCGTCGAGTTTCGCGTCTTTCTCAACGAGGTCGGCACGAGAACCGAGAACATCGAAGTAGGATCGGTCACGCGACCCGCCCAAGAAAAGCAGCGAGGTACAGGGCGGTCATCGGGTTGCGCGAACGCAGACCGGGCGCCGCCCGACGGCTGCCCTCGTAGTCGGCGGCACGGAAGAACAGGCCCAGCCCGACCAGGCTGACGATGACGCCGTACAGGTTCCAGGACAACCAGCGACGTCAGAATTCCATAGGCGAGCCTCAGGTACGCAGGCAGCGCGACAAGCGTCTTCCACCATTTCCCAGTGCGGAAGCCTGGGAACTGCGCCAGCCACGGGACTGACTACGTCCGGATAAAGCGGAGCGACCATGGCATCTACCGTCGCTGCCGTGTATGTCGAAACGCGAACGCGAGACCACGTTTACGGCTGTGGCCACAAGTTAGGACCGTCCCAGCGCTGGTAGACGCGCGCGGCCAGTGTCATTTCGAAAAGCGAATGATTTGCGCAGCCGTGCGAGTTCGTTCATCCGCTCGAGCATCTTCCGCCCTGCCGCGACGGCTACCTGAGCTGGCGTGCCAACGGACAGTCGCAGTTCACGACACGGCCGAGGCTATCGCACGTATCGGTGCGCAGCCGAGTGAGCCCGGCGGACTCTCGCCGGGGGTCGTGCCAGTGGGCCGGGTAGAGTGTCGCCGATGCGGCGCGAAAAGGTGAGCTGCGAGTGCGCTGAGGGTCCGCCGCGGGTCCAAAGAGGGGGATTGACAGCCGCCGGAGGGCGCGCCTACGATCGCTCCGATGGGTTGGGAGCGCTCCCAGGAGACGCCTGAGACGGGGGGCTGGCGGACTGAGCCTGCTACGAATGGCAGCCAAGATGGCGGCCGGGCGGGCGGCCGGGAAAGCGCTCGGGAGCGCTTCCAGCCAGTGCTGACCATCGAGCACATCGCCACCCTGGCCGAGGTCTCGCGCTCCACCGTCTCGCGCGTGCTCAACAACCATCCCAGTGTCCGCCCGACCGTCCGCGAGCGCGTGCTGCAGGTCATTCGCGAACAGAACTATGCCCCACAGGCCGCCGCGCGCAGTTTGGCCAGCTCACGCACCGACACGATCGGCTTGCTCATCCCGCGCAGCGCCGCCTTCAGCCTCGCCGACCCGTTCATCGCCAGCATGATCCAGGCGCTCTTCGAGGCCAGCGCCCAGCAGGGCTACTTCGTCATGCTCGCCATGCTCACCGCCGACATGGAGCCCGGCTTCTACGACCGCATCCTGCGCGGCCGCCACTTCGACGGGGTGATCATGTTCTCGAGCGACATCGACGATCCGATCCTGCCGCTGCTCATCAAAGACGGCGGGCCGATGGTCCTGATCGGCCGGCATCCCTACTTCCTGAACGTGATCTCCGTCGATGTCGAGAACCGTGAGGGTGCGCGCGAGGCGGTGGCCCACCTGATCGCGCACGGGCACAGGCGCATCGGCCTCATCAACGGCCAGCTGGAGATGGAGGCGGCGCAGGCCCGACGCGACGGCTACAAGCAGGCGCTCCTGGAATCCGGTATCGCCATCCATGCCGACCTGATGGTCGACGGCTTGTTCTCGGAAGCGGCGGCATATCAGGCGATGCTGAAACTGCTCGACCTGCCCCAGCCGCCCACGGCCGTCTTTGCCGTGAGCGATGGTATGGCCATCGGTGCGCTGCACGCCGTGCGCCAGCGCGGGCTGCGCGTGCCCCACGACATTGCGCTTGTCGGCTATGACGACGGGCCCCTGGCAGCCTACGCCACGCCGCCTCTGACAAGTGTGCACCAGCCAATCCGCGACATGGGTGCCCATGCCGTGAGGCTGCTGGTGGAACAGATCAGAGGCCAGGGCGCGGCGACTTCGGTGCGCATCCCCGCGCACCTGGTGGTCCGCGAATCGTGCGGCGGGGGAGCCGCCGACTCAACCAGCGCGAAAGGAGGATCTGTCCTCGCCAGAGGTGCTCCGACCCCGACTCCGTAACGCCTGTTGGCGGCAATTGGTCCGGCACACGACACCACGCACATCACATCTCGGCACGCGAAAGAGGGAGATTCCGATGCTCAAACGCACCGTGCTACTGAGGGGGGCGACACTGCTCGCACTGGTCTTGACAGCCTCCACCGTGCTGTCAGCACCAGCACTGGCCCAGCAGACCGTGCCTCCGACTCCAACTCCAGTCGCCGTGGATACGTTCGATCCCGCCGCTGCTGGCGGACGTACCGTCGTCAAGTGGTACGTCGGACTTGGCACCGGCGGAGATCCCAAACAGATCGACGTCCAGCGAAGAGTCGTCGACCAGTTCAACAAATCGCAAGACAAGACGTATCTGGCGCTCCAGATCGTCGACAACAAGGTGGCCTCCACCACGCTTGCCACCCAGATCGCCGCCGGCAACGTGCCCGACGTGGTTGGCCCCGTTGGCACCGTCGGCCGCGCGACATTCGACGGCAACTACCTGGACCTCACCGACTTGATCCAGTCCAATGGCGTTGATCTGAGCCAGTACGATCCGGCGGTGGTCAAGGCCTACAACGTGCCGGGCCAGGGCCAGATCGGAATTCCGTTCGCCGTGTTCCCGTCCTACATCTACTTCAACAAGGATCTGTTCGACGAGGCCGGCTTGGCGTATCCGCCGCAGAACTTCGGCGATACCTATCAGGGCAAGGAGTGGAACTGGGACACGCTACGAGATCTGGCCAAGCAGCTCACCGTCGACGATAAAGGGAACGACGCGACGAGCGCGGACTTCAGACCTGACAACATCGTCCAGTTCGGTTTCGACCTGCAGTACGGGACCGACCCGCGTGCCATGGCCACCCCGTTCGGCGCCAATCGCCTGATCGACAACGAAGGCAGAGCCCAGGTTCCGTCAAATTGGCTGACGGCGTGGAACTTCTTCTACGACGGCATGTTCAAAGACCACTGGATGCCGAACGATCCCTATCGGAACAGCGATCTGTTCGGCAAGGGCAGCGTGTTCAACTCCGGCCATGTGGCCATGGCCTACACACACCTGTGGTACACGTGCTGTATCGATCCAGTCAGCAAGGGCGGCAAGGTCAAGAACTGGGACATCGCCGTCGTACCCTCCTACCAGGGTGTGACGACCGCAAAGCTTCACGCCGACACCTTCGTGATCATGAAGGCGACGCCGCATCCGGACCAAGCGTTCCAGGTCTATCGCTACCTGATCACCAACAAGGATCTGCTGGACGTCTATGGCGCCATGCCGGCCATCGGTGAAATGCAGGCCGGATTCTTCCGCGGCCTGGACGACAAATTCTCACCGGTCAAGGTCAACTGGCAGGTCGCCGTCGCCAGCCTGGCCTATCCGGACGTGCCGAATCACGAGTAGGGTCTGCCCAACTTCCTGAAGGCGCGCCAGGCGACGACGGACTTCCAGACGCTCATCGACACCACGCCGGGCCTGGACATCAACACGGAAGCCCAGAAACTCCAGACGACGCTCCAGGGCATCTACAACGAAGTTCGCTAAATGGTGTACTGGTGTGCTTGCGTGACACGCAGCTCGTGATAGGGAGCCATCAGTGATGCGGAGCTCGCTGGCGCGAAGGGAGAGCACGTGGGGGCTGCTCTTCCTCGCGCCCTGGCTCATCGGATTTGTGCTGTTCTTCGCTGGCCCCATGCTGGCTTCGCTCGGGGCCTCGTTTACTGACCTGGTGCTGGTCCGGCCGGAAGCCACGCACTTCGTCGGACTGGAGAACTGGAGCCGGCTGATCGGCGATCCACTGGTACGCAAGTCGCTGCTGGTGACAGGCAACTTCCTGCTCATCGCGGTGCCGATCTCACTCGCCCTGCCGCTGCTGATGGCGGTGCTGTTGAACTCGGTCCACCTGGTGGCGAAGTCGTTGTTCCGGGCGCTGTTCTTTTTGCCGGTGCTGATCCCGGGCGTGGCCGCCGCCGTCATCTGGCAAGGTGTATTGAATATTCAGACAGGTTGGGTGGACCTCGCACTACGCGGAGTTGGTCTGCCAGGTCCAGATTGGCTGAGCCAACCCCAATGGGTGATTCCGGCACTGTCGTTGATCAGCACGTGGAGCGTCGGCAACTACATGGTGATCATGCTGGCCGGCCTGCAAAACGTGCCGAGCGAGCTCTACGACGCGGCCAAGGTCGACGGGGCAAACGCCTTCTACCGCTTCTTCAAGATCAGCATCCCGATGATCTCCCCGGTGATCTTCTACAACCTGGTCCTGGCAACGATCGCCGCGTTCCAGTATTTCCTCACCGCCTACGTGATCTATCAGAACACGGCCGGGCCCAACAATTCGGCGCTGTTCTACATGATGAATCTCTACAAAGAAGGCTTTGTCTACTACCACATGGGCTACGCCTCGGCTCTGGCGTGGGGGCTGTTCATCGTGGGCCTGGCGATCACCATCGGACTGTTCGCCAGCGCCCGCCGCTGGGTGTATTACGCGGGTGGGGACCGCTAACGTGGCCGCGGTCACCGGCGTAGCGTCAGAGCGGCGCGTCGGGGCGGTCGCGTCGGCTCCGGTGTTGTCGCGCCACCTGCGAGGCCTGGTGCTCACGGGCACCATCAGTCTGTTCGCGATCATGCTCGCTACGGTCTATCTGATGCCGCTCGGCTACGCCGCGTCGCTGTCGGTGCGCGGCGCGAGCGTCGAAGCCGACCAACCTCTGTGGCCTTCGGATCCCGCGCAGTTCACCTACAACGGCGAAACGTACGACCTTTACAACGTTCCACTCGGCGACGGTGTTCGCCGTCTCGCGCTGGTCAGAAAGGGACGCGAGCAGAGTACCTTTGTCGATCCGAACGACCCGACGCAATCCATCGAATGGCAGGGCCGCTGGCGCACGCTGGACCGCGTGTGGATGTTCAGCCCGCACTGGTCCAATTTCGTCGAGGCCTGGCAGATCACGAATTTCGGGCGACTGTTCTTCAACACCGTGGCCATCGCGTTGATTGGTACCGTCGGCGCGGTGAGCTCGGCGGTAGTGGTGGCATACGGGTTTTCGCGGTTCCGGATTCCAGGCAAGGCGCTGCTGTTCACCATCCTGGTGGGCACAATCATCCTGCCGCAGCAGGTGACGATCGTGCCGACGTACGCGCTGTTCACCAGACTCGGCTGGGTCGGCACGTGGCTGCCGCTACTCGTGCCGCATTTCTTCGGCAATGCGTACAACGTGTTCCTGCTGCGGCAGTTCTTCATGAGCATCCCGCGCGATATGGACGAGGCAGCCATGATCGACGGCGCAGGCCCGTTCCGCACGCTGCTCTCGGTGATCGTGCCGCAGGCCTGGCCAGCCATTACCGCGGTCTGTCTGTTCCACTTCTTCTTCGCGTGGAACGACTTCCTCGCTCCGCTCGTGTATCTCGTCGGACATGAGGAGCTGTGGCCGATCTCCGTCGGCATGTCGTATTTCACTGGCCAGTACAGCCAGCTGCCGCACCTGATCCAGGCCACCGCGCTGATGGCGCTCGCCCTGCCCGTGGCCGTGTTCATGCTCGCGCAACGGGTGTTCGTGCAGGGCGTGGTAGTCACGGGCGTGGACAAGTAGCAGAATTCCGTATGTTCCCCGTATTCGCCGGGTCGCGCCTGGTAATGGGAAACACCTAAGCCTTTACGTGGATCTCCTTATTGCGAGCGCGCTGAGGACGCCTACTATCAGCAGCCCGAAGGCTTTGGCGGAGGCGGCATGCGCAGAGTTTTTCGCGATTGGGGATACATCATGCGCGGGATTGTTCGGTGGTCTGGTCGTTTGCGAGGGGTGGCGTCCCTCGCGGTGGTCCTGGCGCTGGTGTTTGTGGTCCAACCGTCCTTGACGACGCTGGCGCAAGTCGTGCCCCCGCCTCCGGCTCCACCGGCGGCGCAGGCAGTGCCGGTTATCGGCGAGATCGAGCGGCTCACGCTCAACACTCCGGGTGACGTCTGGTCAGGCGGCACCATCGTCGTCGGCGGCCAGAGCATCATCATTCCGCGCAACCTGTTGATCGACTTCCCAGCCAACCGGCTGACGCTGCAGCAGACCTTCGCCCAGGCGCCAGCAGCGTGTCAGGCCACCGGCGAGAGCGGTCTGGCCAGGCTCGACACGTGCAACACGCCGGGCCACGGCGGATTGGCCACGATCGCCGCCAACCGCACCAGTAGCGGCAACGTCATCGCCGGTGATGTGTTCTTCCAGAAGGGCATCGAGACCATTCGCGGCAACATCACCTACATCAACTACGCCGAGGGCTACTACCGGCTGGACGGCAATCCGAACGATGCCACCACCGGCGTCATGGTGCGGCTCAACGACCCCACCGCGCGCCACAGCGTCCAGCTCGGCGCCGGCTGCGCGGGCGGACCCAACTGCAGCCCCGACCCGCGCTTCACGGACGACCCGGACAACTACACCGAGGCCTTCGAGACCGGTTATCCGATGTGCATTCCCAGCACCGCGCCGCGCACGTTCACCGACGTGCTGAACCTGAGCGGCACGCCGAGCGCTCAGTTGACCGCGCGGGCCAATCCGGACGGCAGCGGCGATCTGTTGTGCCCGACCACCAACCGGCCGGCGCCGATAACCGCCGCCTTGCTGGCGGATAGCGCCGTGGTACTGGCCGACGACTCGCGGCGTCTGGCGCCGATCCAGCTGGGCGACAGCGTGCTCGAGATGGGCAACTTCGAGACCGTCAACGGCGTGCGCTTCCTGTCTGCCTGGAGTACCCACGTCGGCGTGAAGATCGAGACCAGGGTCGCGCCGGGCCAGCCGGACTACATGACCATCGACAGGATGTTCATCGACGCGCCGGCCTTCCAGCGGCAGCGGTCGCGTGCGGACTTCGAGGGCAAGACCACCCTGGAGACCTCGGACGTGCTGATCTGGTCGACCCATCACGACCCGGCCACCAACGCCTCTCACGAGTTTCCGCTGGCCTCGACGGCTGGCTGCGACACCGCCAATGGCAAGGGCCAATGCACCTTGATCGGGGGCGTACCCGACCACTGGCGGATCAAGTACGACGTGGACTACCGGACGACCGTCGCGGTGGACGCGAAGCTGTACCCATGCCCGCAGCTCAAAGCGGACCCCCGCATCGGGGCCGGGGTCTGCCCGGTCAACGGGCTCGAAGACAACTTCAGCGTGCTGAGCCCCATCACGCACGAGGTCCACGCGCGGACGGGCAACAAGGTTGCCAACCCGGGCCTGGTGACGATCGACTTGCTCGGCAACACAGCCACCAACGGTCAATACCTGTTCCCGATGGGAATCGGCCTGGGCGGCATCGAGATCCTCGACTTCGCCGAGCTCAACGTCGGCCTCATGGGGACGCCCACATTCTTCTCGGGCATCCCGTGGAACCTCGACCGACGGCTCAGCCCCAACGGCTGCATCGGACCGTGTGAGGCCACGCCACAGCCGCTGGACCCGTTCCCCTTCGAGGGACTGAACCCACGCACTCAGGCAGCGAACGTGATCTTCGCCGGCGCAGGGGTACCCTCCGGAACATACAACGACCCGACGTTTACCGCCAGTCCGTTGACCAACGACAGCAACCGCATCCTGTCCTTTGTGGACGCGGCCAAGGGCAAGTTCAACGGCGACACGACGATCCTTGCCTGGCCACCGGCGAATCCACCGGCGCAGCCGATCGTGCAGATGGCGGGTTCGGTCACGGCGCCCGGCACGCCAACGGGGGTGGCCGCCACGGTGACCAGCCCCACCCAGGCGTCGGTGAGCTGGACGGCGCCGGTTGCCAACGGTGGCAGCGCCATCACCGGCTATACAGTGCTGGCTCTGGTCAATGGCGCGCCGCCCAAACTGCCCATCACCGTGACAGTCGCGGCGCCGGCGACGACCACCGCCAGTGTGAGTGGGCTGACCAGCGGTACAACCTACACCTTCATCGTGTCGGCCACCAACGGGGTAGGCAGCGGTGGGAACTCGGCGGCTTCCAACCCGGTGACTCCGGGCGTCCCGGTGGCCCCGGTTGCACCTGGCGCACCGCCGGCCCCACCGGCACCACCAGCGCTGGTCGCGCCGGGCGCGCCGCTACAGAGCCTCACTGCGCCATCGGCCGTCAGCGTCGCGGCGCCCATCCAGAACAGCACGATTCCTGTGGCGCTCGGCTGGACACCCAGCAGCAGCACCGGCATCGCCGGCTACCAGCTCCAGCAGAGCACCAACGGCACCGCCTTCGCCGACGTGGCGCCGCAGCCGGGCACGGCGACAACCGCCACACTGAAGCTTCCGACTGGATCTCTGGCGGCGCCTCAAACGTACCAGTACCAGGTGCGAGCCTGCAGCGGCCCGACGACCTGCAGCGCCTGGACGATCGGTCAGACGTTCAGCCTCACACCGCTAGATGACACCGCCGCCGCCAACGTCGCATTCCGCGGCGCGTGGTCGGCGGCCACGGTTGCTGGCGCCTATGGCGGGACCGTGCGCACCTCGAGCCTGGCCGGCCCGAGCGCGACGCTCAGCGGGCTCACCTGGACCCGCGCAGGCGGTAGTGTCGCCTGGGTCTCGACGCTGGGTCCGGATCGTGGGATCGCCGCCGTGTCGATCGACGGCGGTCCCCCGGTAAGCGTGGACCTGTTCGCCGCCACTCAACAGGCGGCGCAGGTGGTGTTCGCGCTAAACGGCTTGAGCCCCGGGCCTCACACGCTCGTCGTCACGCCGCAGGGCACCAGGAATCCCGCTTCAACTGGCAATCGCGTCGACGTCGATGCGTTCGTCGCCATCCTATGAGGATGGCTGACGCCGCAACTTTCCAATGCGCAGAAGTGCAAGCCAACGGCGAGAGAATGCCGAGCCGCCCGCGCCCATGAGTGCAGTACCGAACAGGACCAGGCTGTCCAGCTCCGGCGTGTCGCTCACATGTACAGCGACGGTGCCTTCGGCGGTGTTGATGTTGTTGTCGACGAAATCAACGGTAGCGAGGTAGTCGCCGGGGGTCGTGAAGGTGTTCGAGGCACTGACGTCGTAGACCGTGTCTGTACCATCGGTTCTGGGCGCGACGGACGCCAGCGAGGCGTTGCCCTCGGGGTCGCCCCAGATGACCTGGGCACCGAAGTCGGTCGCGGTGGGATCGGAGTCGGTGAAGGTGTCCACGACACCGTTGAATTCCTGGCCGGCTACGACGTTGATAGGCGGGGCCGGATCCTGGACTGGGGCCGCCACGGCATTGCAGCCGACGGTGCCGAGCAAGGCCACGGCGAAGGTGAGCCCGGCGACGGCTCGCGGTGGAGCGGATTTTCTCGAAATGTTGAACGTGTGCATGGTGGCGCTCCGGCTTGGCAGTTTCCGCAACACTCGCATCTGGGGGTGCGCTCGTTGTCGCGAAGCCGGTTGTCAGATGGTTGTCGCCAGACCGGTGTCGGCGTACGTTACGACTGTGAAACAATCGGATTAAGTGCTGGCCCTGAAACGCTAAATAAATCTCAAGAAAGCACCAGGTATTGCACGCTGAAGAGCGTCCGGTCGTCGGTCCAGACCTGCGCAACGCGCCACCCCGCTCGAGCGGCGAGCTGGGCGAAATCGCTCAGTGTGTACTTGTATGACGCCTCAGTCCAGATGCTCTCGCCGCGATCGAAGTGGATGCTCGCCCGCCCCAGTCGGACCACCTGTTCGGAAAGACTGACCAGATGCATCTCGACGCGAGCGAACACCGGGTTGTAGAAGGCGTAGTGCCGGAACTGATCGAGCGCGAAGTTCGCGCCCAGCTCACGGTTCAGCCGTCTCAGCACATTCAGGTTGAAGGCCGCCGTAACGCCGAGCGCGTCATTGTAAGCACGGTGGAGCATCAACGGGTCCTTCTTCAGGTCGACTCCGATGAGCAGGCCGCCGGTTGGTGCGCAAACCTCAGCGATCCTGGCGAGGAAACGCCTGGCGTCTTCTGGAACGAAATTGCCGATGGTCGAGCCCGGGTAGTAAGCCACCCGCCGGCCGGCGCGTCCGACCATGCGCGGCAGCTCCAGTGATCCGGTGTAGTCGGCGCAAACGGGCATTACGCGTAGCTCTGGGAATGCTTCGCTCAACGACTGCGTCGACCGCTCGAGCTGCTCTCGCGAGATGTCGATCGGCACGTAGCCGGTCGGTCGCTCCAGGTGCTGAAGGAGGATGCGGGTCTTGGTGCTGCTGCCGCTGCCGTACTCGATCAACACGCTTTCAGCGCCCAATCGAGCCGCCATTTCGGCGCCAGCCCCACGCATGATGCGCATCTCAGCTCGCGTTGGGTAATACTCGTCGAGCGCGGTGATCTGCTCAAACAGCTCGGAACCACGCTCGTCGTACAACAGCTTGCACGGCAACTCCTTCTGGGGACTGTGCAATCCACGAACCACCTCGTCGAGCGAAGCTAACGCCTCGGGTGCGAGGTCGTGGAGCGAGATGCCGTTCATGCGTCCTGCGCCACGCGGAGTCCGGAGAACTGCCAGCGTGCCTCTGGTGGGAAAAAGTTCCGATACGTTGGCCGGATGTGAGAGCGTGGGGTGGCGCACGAGCCGCCGCGCAGCACGTACTGGTTGCACATGAACTTGCCGTTGTACTCCCCGAGGGCGCCAGGTGCTGTGCGGAACCCCGGATAGGGCGAATAGGAGCTCTGGGTCCACTGCCACACGTCACCAAACATCTGAGACAACGTCGCGACGGTGGACTGGACCTCGAGCGGCGCCGGATGGAACCGGCCACGCTCGACGAAGTTGCCGTCCATGCGCACTGACTCCGATGCTACCTCCCATTCGGCCTCCGTCGGCAGTCGCCCACCCGCCCAACGCGCGTAGGCATCCGCCTCGAAGTAACTGACATGCGTAACGGGTTCCGCGAGGTCCACCGGGCGCAGGCCCGACAGCGTGAACTGCCACCACTGCCCGTCGCGCTCCTCCCAGTACAGTGGTGCCCGCCAACCTTCCTGCTGCACGGTGGCCCAGCCCAGCGATAACCACAGGTCCGGGCGCGCGTAGCCAGCGTCGTGCATGAAAGCCAGATAGTCAGCATTTGTCACCAGCCGCGACGCGAGGTGGAACGATGGAATAAATTCGCGGTGCCGAGGCTCCTCATTGTCGAAGGCGAAATCATTGCCTGTATGCCCGATCCAGTAGATACCTTCCGGAAAGCTCACCCACCCCGCGGCTGCGGCCTCAAGCGGTGGAGCTGCTGGTCGCTCGGCGTAGACGGGATGCAACGGATTGCGCGACAACATGTTTTTGAGATCGGTGACGATCAGCTCTTGATGCTGCTGCTCGTGGTTGAGACCCAGGGTGACGATCGGTGCCAGGCGCGACAGGTCCGGCTCGTCGGCGCACTCCAGCAGATCTAGAACGTGTTCGTCGACGTGCGCGCGATAGCGATACGTCTCCTCCACCGTGGGACGCGAGATGTGCCCGCGCTCGGGCCGCGGGTAGCGGTCGCCGACCGCGTTGTAGTACGAGTTGAACAGGTACGCGTAGCCAGGGTTCGGCGAAGCGTAGTCAACTGCGAATGGCTTGAGGAGGAATGTCTCGAAGAACCAGCTCACGTGCGCGAGATGCCACTTGGTTGGACTGCAATCGGGCATCGATTGAATGACGTAGTCTTCCGTCGCGAGAGGAGCACAAAGCGTTTTGCTAAAATCCCGGATCTGCTGGTACTGCTCCAGCAGATGCTGTCGCTCGGAGCTGGGCTCCAGGGCAGGGGCAGCTGCCGGGCGTACGCGTAGCTCGCGTGCCATGTGGACGCCTTTTGCCTTTCAACCGGATGTTGCCGGCCAAGCTTGCGATTGTAGGGGCACGCGGCGGCGAGCCATGCGCTTTCTGTGCCGGCGCCCCGCGAAGGCGGCTCAGCCCTGTCAGCCTTTTACAACCACGATCTGTTTGAGCGTGTGGACCGGCTGGGTCAGGTCGGCCTGGGCGGCCATGACGGCGTCGATTGATTTGTATGCCGCGGGGGATTCGTCGAGAAGGTCCGCGTCGGTGCGAAACTCGACGCCCTGCATCGCGGCCAGGTGCTGCTGCATGTCGATCGTCTTGCGTGCGACGTTGCGGCTCATCACCCGGCCGGCGCCATGCGAGCTGGTTTTGAGCGACTCGGGCTGGCCCAGCCCACGAGTGATGTAGGATCGCGCGCCCATCGAGCCGGGAATGATGCCCATCACACCGGCCTCCGCATTGACGGCGCCTTTGCGCGTGAGCAGGCCGGGCGCCCCGAAGTGTCGTTCAGACGCGATGTAGTTGTGGTGGCAGTGGACGGTCTGATCGGCCATGTGCAGGCCGTCGGAAGACACGCGGAGCGCAGCGCCGATGCCCTCGAGTACGTGTCGGAACATCAGCAAGCGGTTCTGCCACGCGTAGCGCTGCGCCCACTGCGCGTACGTCATGTAGTCTTCCGCCAGGTCGGTACCCACGCGCAGGTAGGCGAGCTCGGCGTCCGGCAGGTGGACGCCTTCGCGCTTCAGCTCCGCTTGCGCGCGGCGCATGAAAAACGTCCCGACCTTGTTGCCGATGCCGCGGCTGCCCGAGTGCAGCATCACCCAGATCGACGGGTCGGCGCAGCTCGTGCCCTGCTGGTCTTGCAGCTCGACGCACACCTCGATGAAGTGATTACCCGTTCCCAGTGTGCCGAGTTGATTGATCGTGTACGGATGATCGAGGTCTGGCCATCGCCTGGTCATCGCGCGATACCCGTCGGCAAGGTGCTCGTGCCAGACCGCCTTCACGTCCTCAGGTAGCGTGCCCCACGCGCCGCGGTCGCCAGCCTGTCCACGGTTCGTCCGTCCGACTGGCACGCGTCGTTCGATGTCCGCGCGGAGGCGCGGCAGGTCGGAGAGCTCGGAGCGGCGCAGCCGCAGCGGCGCGGCGATCATGCCGCAACCGATGTCTACCCCAACCGCGGCGGGAATGATGATGTCGCGGGTGAGCATCGCGCTGCCGACGCACGCGCCCTTGCCGATGTGCGCGTCGGGCATGAGTGCGATATGCTCGACGCCCGGTACCGAGGCAAGGTGCCTGACCTGCATCCACACGTCGGGCTCCAGGGGCACCCCGTGGTCCCAGGCGTGGACGACCGGTCCATGCTCAACCGGCCTCGAGACTGAGTGGGTTTGCTGCGTAACCATCTGCGCCACGGTGCAGCACCTCGACGGCGCCGGCGGCAGTCCGCGTGCCATGAGCCACCCGCAAGCCTCAGGGTATGGTCAGCCACACCCGAGCGGTGCATGGAAGATATCAAGCTCATCGTCGACCTGGTGCTCGCCGTCGTCGCCGCATTCGTAGGCGGCGTCGTCGCGCAACGGCTCGGCCAGCCGGTGACACTCGGCTATCTGCTGGCGGGCGTTGCGATCGGGCCGTTCTCACCGGGCCCGGTGGCAGACGTGCGGTCGGTGCAGGTGTTGGCCGACATCGGCGTCGCCTTCCTGATGTTTACGCTCGGCGCCGAGTTTTCGTTCCGTGAGCTGCGACGGCTGGGACGGGTCGCGACCCTCGGCGGCGCGCTTCAAATCCTGTTCACGATGGGGCTGGGTCCGTTGCTGGCGCCGGCGCTGGGCCTGTCGTTCGTGCAGGGCGTATTCCTCGGCGCGCTACTGGCGCTATCGAGCACGGTCGTGGCGCTCAAGGTGCTGATGAGCCGTGGCGAGCTGCAGGCTCTGCACGGGCGAGTGGCGCTCGGCATGCTGATCGCCCAGGACCTGGCAGTGGTGCCGATGGTCGTGGTGCTGCCCTCGCTGGCGAGCGGCCAGGAAGGCTTGCTGGCCGAGCTGGCGATCGCGGCCGTCAAGGCCGGCGCCATCCTGGTGGGCGCGTACGCCATCGGGGTGCGACTCGCTCCGTGGGCGCTCGGCCACGCGGCGGTCACCCGTACTCGCGAGCTGTTCTTGCTGGGGGTGGTGGCCCTCGCGCTGGGTACGGCCCTCGTCACCCAGTTCGCCGGACTGTCGCTCGCGTTCGGCGCATTCCTCGCCGGCCTGGTCGTGGCCGAATCGGAGTACCGCACCCAGGTCGTCGCGGAAGCGATGCCGCTGCGAGACCTGTTCGCATCCCTGTTCTTCGTCTCGGTCGGGATGCTCATCAATCCCGCGACGCTCGCCTCACAGGCGGGTCTGGTGGCGTTACTGAGCGGGGTCACGATCGTTGCCAAAGTCGGCATCGTCGCGGTGGTGGTGCTGCTGTTCGGGTTTCCCGCCCGCGTGGCGCTGCTGTCCGGCCTGAGCCTGGCGCAACTCGGAGAGTTCTCGTTCGTGCTGGCACGTATCGGTGTCGACCGAGGCGGGCTGCCGCCGGCGCTGTTCGACCTGACGCTGGCGACCGCACTGGTGACGATCGTGCTCACGCCGTCGCTGCTCCGCGCCGGTCCAGCGTTGGTCACCGCGCTCGCACGGCTGCCGGTGCTTGGCCGGCACGTGGCCGACCCGGTGGAGGCGGATGTGGCGGCGGCCGCGAGCTCCGGGCACGCGTTGATCTGCGGCTACGGGCGGGTCGGCCGCGAGCTGGTCGACGCACTCGATGCACGCGGCATCCACTACGTCGTGGTCGAATACAACCCCCACGTGGTGCGGAGCCTGCGGGCGCTGGGCATCCCGGTGGTGTATGGAGACGCGGCCAATGCCGCCGTGCTGGAGCATGCGCACGTCGAGCGGGCGCGGCTGCTCGCGGTGCTCATGCCGGACCGCACGGCCACCGAGCAGGCGACGCGCGTTGGCCGCCGGCTCAATCCGCGTCTCGACATCGTTGCGCGCGCGGGCAGCGTCGGCGACCTGGAGCGCCTGCGCGAGGCGGGTGCCACCGAGGTCGTACAGCCCGAGTTCGAAGCCGGCGTGGAGGTGATCCGCCACACATTGCGGCGGTTCGGCATCGGAGGTCTCGAGCTGACGAACCTGACCGCCGGGCGGCGTGCGGCTTTTTATCGGCATGGCGCGATCGAGCCGGTGTAGTCGCTGCTCCAAAAAGACCTACACTGGCGGCGCGGCAGTTGACCGCGGACTGAGCGCGCTGAGGGAGGGACAGTATGACCATCACTGGCAACGTGCATCGCGTTTCGGTGGACCTTTCGAAGCCGCTGGCGCAGGAGCCCCAGACGGGGCACAACCGCTGGCATCCGGCGATCCCGCCGATTGTGCGGGCTGCGCCTGGCGATCGCGTCATCCTGCAGACGCGAGACGCGGTAGACGGCCAGATCACGCCGACGTCGACCGCCGAAGACGTTGGCAGGGTGAACCTCGATGTTGTTCACCCGTTGACTGGACCCGTGTACATCGAGGGTGTGGAACCGGGCGACCTGCTCGAAGTGCGCATCGTGGACGTGGAGCCGGCGAGCTTTGGCTTCACGGTGCAGATCCCGGGCTTCGGTTTCCTGCGCGACGAGTTTCCCGATCCATTCATCGTTCACTGGCAGATCGCCGGCGGCTACGCCGTCTCGCCCGATCTGCCAGGCGTGCGCATCCCGGGCGCGCCGTTCCCAGGCACGATCGGCCTTGCCCCGTCCAGGGAGCTGCTGGGCCGTGTCGCCGCGCGCGAGCAGGCGCTCATCGAACGCGGCGGGTTCGCGTTGCCGCCAAGCACGGCCGGCGCAGTGCCAGCCGATCCGGCGATCGCCGCGGAAGCGCTGCGGACCGTGCCGCCACGGGAGACGGCTGGCAACGTCGATATCAAGCAGCTGTCGAAGGGCGTCAGGCTGGCGATCCCCGTTTCCGAGCGGGGCGGTCTCTTCTCGATCGGCGACGCGCATTTCGCGCAGGGCGACGGCGAGTGCTGTGGGACCGCCATCGAAATGGCGGCCACGTTTCACCTGGAGTTCGAGGTTCACAAGGGAGTGGCCGCCCAGCGCAACATCCGCGACGCTCAGTTCGCGCGTGACGAGTACTACCTGCCGCCCGAGCTCGCCGCGCCGCGCCGTTTCTACGCCACGACCGGTCTGTCGGTCGCGCGCGACGGCCAGAACGCATCGGAGGATGCCACGCTCGCCGCGCGCAACGCGCTCCTCAACATGATCGACTACCTGGGTTACGAGCGTGGGTTGAGTCGACAGCAGGCGTACGCGCTATGCAGCGTTGCCGTCGATCTGAAGATCAGCGAGCTGGTGGACGTGCCGAACTTCGTCGTCTCGGCATTCCTACCGCTGGACATTTTCGTGTAGCGCGTCAGCTGGGGTGCGGGTGTCGCGGCAGCAGCACCTCGGCGGCCAGTCCGACCAGTACCGCGATCGAGCCGAGCGCGATCAGCCACAGCCCGATTTCGGCACTCGCGCCGGCTGGCAGCCGCGTGATCCCGACGCCCCAGCCGGCCAGCGGCACCAATCCGCTCAGGCCAAGAACGGCGTTGGCCAGGCGCCGCCCGGCGCTCGCCAGACCACCGGCGAGGGTGGCCAGGATGGCGACTACGCCGCAGGCGGGGAAGACGTCCACCAGCAGCCGCAGCTGCTGGGCCTCAGCAGCGGTCCCACTGCTGCCCGGCAGGAAGCGGCGCAGGTCACCTGGATTGCCGAGGAACTGGTGCAGGAATTGCCCGCTCAGCAGCAAGTTCTGGGCGCTGAACCAGGGCATGAAGAACGCGCCCAGCATCGCGAGGCCTCCGACGAGCGCCAGGACCCGCGGCAGTGAGAGGCACACGCGTCTGTTCTACGGCACTGGCGGTTGTCCAGCGCAGGTAAGTCCGTCGAGCGGGCTGATCGGGCACGTCGGATCCGAGAGCACCCTGAACAGGCCCCACATGCCGGCCTCGACGTATGCCAGACGGCGGTTGGCATAGACGAAGTCGCCGACCGCCCGGGCCGGACCGCCGGCCCCGCCGATCAGGTGCGCGTCGAATTTTTCATAGGGGCCAACTCCACGACTGAACTTGTACTCGCCCTGATGAATGAACGGGTCGAGCGGCCAGCTCAAACCACCCAGGCCGAAGACCTGGGTCTGCTCGCCGCCCGGAGCGCCGATCACGTGCACCCGCACCGGGTCGCCCGCATAGGCGCGCAGGATCGGCGTCGCCGGGTCGCCGTTGGTGATCGAGCTGAACGGGTTGGCGAAGTCGACGCGATTGCCCACAGCCTGATAGTTGATCAGGGCGGCGTCACCCACGTCCGACGGGTACGGCATGATGTCCTGACCGATGCGATCGTCCAACTCGGCGAAGAAGAGTGAGAAGTCCCGATACCCACCGACGCCTGGCACGTGGACGTCTACCTGGGTACCGAAGTCGGTGGCCGACCCGCTCTGTGGGTTGGTGAAGGTCGCGCCAGGAGGTGCGACGACCACCGAGCCGTAGAGTCCGCCACGCTGCGCGTCGTCGCCACCGAAGTCTGACAGGACTGCTGCTTCTATACGCTCCTCGTCGGCGTAGAAGTCGTATTCACGGCTTGCGTTCGGAGCGACGGTGCTGTCGGGATTGTTGCCCACGTTGATTCCGCCCGAGGTGATGTCATGCGGCAGCAAGCCGAGGTGGAACGACACCCGTGACCCCGTGCCGAGCTGGTTGAACAGGTTCACCTTGACGCATTCACCTCGGGCCACATGCAGTACCAGTGGTTCGGCCGGCGCCCTTCCGGAGACGACAAGGGGCGCGATCGCAAGCGGCACGAACGCCGCATGCCGACCGTCCTGACCATTCGGCAGGGTGAGCGCGCTCACGTTGAACGTGTGGACCGGTGCAGTCGCCGGGCACGGGCTGCCGGTTGTGCCTGGGGCGGGCGGATGGTCCGGCAGTGGCTGAAGGTCTGGAACCGGTGCCGGCAGCACGCGCAGGATGCCCCACGCGCCGTCGTGGAAGCGCGTGTCCAGGCCGTTGTGATAGAGGTAGTCGCCCGGGCGCTGTTGCGGCCCGCCGGCCCCCCCTTCGAGCATCAGCGTGAACTTCTCCGAGATGCCGTAGTGGATCGCGTCGATCGGGCTCGACTCTGGTTTGCGGTCGCCCGGCTGCAGGTAACGGTTCTCCCAGAAGAAGCGATGCCCATCTAAGGCGAAGGTGTCTGGCCGCGGAGCGATGCTGATGGTGCGGATCACCACCGGGTCACCGGGGTAGGCGCGTGGCAAGGGCGTGAACGGATCGCCAAACGCGGTAGAGCTGAAGCGCTGCGACGGGTCACCGCCGCGCTGTCCGAACGGCTCGGCACGCAGGTTGACCATCGAATCGATGAGCGGGTTCGTGTCCAGCAGCCAGAAGGTCCACTCGCGGAAGCTCGTGTCGATGAAGCCCGGCGCCGCGGAGTGATTCGGTAGCGACTGGTTGACGATGATGTCGGTCAGCGTGCCGGCACCGTCCGTCAGCGCACCCGTCTTTGGATCCTTGTACACCGATCCGTTCGGCTCGATGTTGAGCATGCCCACCGCTCCGTGCCCCCAACCGTGGATACCGTCCACGTGGTCGTGCCAGAAGATATTGTCGAGGGCAACATCCGGATACCAGCGCTCCTGAACGAACTCGACACCGGCCCATTCACCGGCTGTGTGGACGACCGTCCCGGCGGGCGGAGGCGATGGGCATGGGCCGAGCTGATTGGGCGTCGGCTGGCAGCCACCACTGATCGCGCCGCGATTGAAGCCCGGATCGAACGTGATGATGTTGTTGGCGCGATCAATCGTCGCGATCTTGAAGACCTCGATACCCTCGGTACCCAGGCCGACACCGATGAACGCGCCTTGATGGAGCTTGGCGACGCTGGTCAGCCGCAAGCTGGTGTCGCCCACTCTGGCATCGGCCACCAGGCGTGGGTCCTCCGCCTGATACGGGCGCACCGACTGCTCGTATGAGAAACCGGTGATCACCCCGTCCGACGCCTGGGTGTCGAACTGCACGTGGTGGATATGGAGGTTGACCTTGGCGTGCCCGCCGAAGACGATGGCGTCCTGCTGCTCACTGGTGAGGGTCACCGCGATGCAGTCGCCGATGTTGCCGCGGATGGCGAGTGGCTCGGCCGGTTTCGAGCGCGACAGAAATGCTGCCTTGTCCTGCGCCAGGCTGAAGATCATGCCGGCCGGGTCGGTGCTGCCCGTCGAGGTCAGCTGCACCGGCAGCATGATTACCACGATGTTGTAGTGCCTGACCGGCGAATCCGCTGGGCACAACGCATCGGGACGATTGGCGTATGGGTCAACTGCCGTGGTCATCGGTGGCTGGCCGATCGTCTCACCCAGCCAGGGCGCACCCGAGTGGCCGTTTGGTGAGAATGGCGGCCGCAGGCCGATGTGCGGCCGCAAGAGTGGAAAGGCGATGCGGCCAGTGGTGGGATCGAACTGGATCTCGGGCCGATTACTGTTGGCGCCCGCCAGGTAGCGGTCGGTTACCAGCGAGAAGGGATGGCCCGGGACGCCGTCGAGCGTATCCGGATAGCGGCTGGTATTCGGATCGTCCGGCTCGCCGAGGTAGATCGGCTGACCGGTGCTGGTGTCGACGGTCCAGTTCCACACTTGCGAATCTTCGACGGCGTTGCGCACACCCTGGGGTGGGATCTGTGGCCGGACCCACTGGTCGAGGTTGGCGGCGGTCAGCACCGGGTTGCCGTTGAAGCTCTTGCCGAGCAGGCCGGCCGAGTTGACCGCCACCGGCATCGGCCCATTGAGGTCGTCATGCGCGCGGTCGGGCAAGACAGCCAGGTCCGGCTGCAGCGTGTTGAACACGCGCCAGAAGCCCCACATGCCCGACACGTAGTGCTTGACCACGTGGCAGTGGAACAGGAACTCGCCAGCCAGCTGCTGCACGCTGCCCGAACCGCCCTCGATCTCCAGGTTGTACGCCTCGCCGGGCCCGAACGCCTGAGAGTCGGTGCGGTTGGAGTCTGAGTAGACAACTGGATGCTTGTTCAGGCCCGTTTGAGCGTAGTTGAAGGTGGGATCGGCTTTCGGGTTGAGTCGCCAGCGGATTCCGCCTCCGTGCAGGTGGAAGACGTGGAAGACTTCGCTGCCGGCGTGCAGAATCCGAAACTTCATCGGATCGCCGAGATAGCTGTGCGGCGTGATGGTGGCCGGGTCGCTGAAGGCATACGAGCCGTACGCCTGGGATTCCTGCTCGGGAGCAAAGTTGAGACGGTCCATGAACGGCTCGGAGCGATAGTTCATCGCGCGCGCGCCCGGCCGATAGGACTCGGTGAACGGGTCGACTTTCGGCAGCCCGCCCCCACCCTTATCGAACACGTCTTCGCCCTCGTTGCCGATCTCGTGATAGAGCTGGACGTTCTCGCGGAAGGCGGCCTGACCGTTGCCGGGGACGATGATCGCCTCCCAACCGGAATCCAGGGGTGGAGCCACGCCAGGGTGGATGGCGTCGGCGCTGGACACCTTCTGTTTCAGGTAGCTCGAGCCGGGCGGCTCGACAACCAGTGCGCCGAACAGACCATGGTTGGTGGCGGCGCGATTGCCCGGACCGGGGTGCAGATGATGCGCGCCCTCCTGATTCGGATCGTTCGGCACCCAGTAGCGGTACAGCGTGCTGGCGCCACGCGGCACGTCGGATGCTGGGTTTGCACCCACGGCGTCGCCCGAGGAGCCAACCTGAAAAGCCAGGCCGTCGATGTGGACACCGAAGCTGGCGCCGGAGGCATTGTTGGTGAAGGCGACTTCGACACAATCGCCCTCGTTCGCGCGGATGACCAGCGGTTGAACGGGGTCATCGCGTAGACCGATCGAGACTTTCTGGCTGGCTTCTTCGGCGCGCACGTCGGCGATGTGCTGGTTGAGGACGTACATCTTGCCGAAGGCGTCGTTGTCACCAAAGCGGTTGAGCGGGATCTTGACGTCGATGGCGGAGATGTCGAAGTGCTTGAACGGCGCGCCTATCGGACACGGACTGCCCGGTTGGGTCGCCGCGGCCACCGGTGCTGCGCTTGGTGCGAGCGGCCCCAGCGTCGCGCCGACCACCATCAACAGCGACACACCGGCGCGAGCCAGCCGCCGCGGGCGAACGACGATGTGTCGTCGGCCGGCCGCGGCTCCCGCGATGAGCACGGCGATGAGCAGGTTGCCCGTAAGCGCCACCAGGCTGTCGCGCAGGACGTGGACTACCGGCGGCAGCTCGTGCCCGTCATGCTGCGCCGTGAATAACACGCCGTGCACCGGATTGCCGGCGCCCACAGCGACGCTGGCATAGAAGGCGAGCGTGACCGGCAGGACTGCCGCTACAAGCGCGCGGGAGGTCCCAGCACCGTATCGCGCGACGAGCCGCTCGGCCAATCTGGAGCCCATCCAGACCGCCAGGGTGACAAGTGGTAATGCGAGCGTCGAGTCGCGCAGCCAGTGTATTGCCGGCGGCGGCGCGTCAAGCTCGGTCGCGCCTTCGGCATCGTGCAGCAGGTGGAGCCACAATCCACCCGCGTACGCGAGCGCGAGTGCATAAGCGGCGAGCATGGTCCACCCCAGGCGGGGCGAACAGACAGATCCACGCAGACGATAAGGGGCCGTCACGTCTACCTCCGTGATGGACTGAGGACCGACCGTTTAATGCGTGTGGTCTTGTATGGTCTCCAGGTCGCCAGGGGGTGCTCGGTTGTTCGGGCTGACACTCGTGCCGACGGGGATGCGGACCACGCGTGCCTGGCCAGGGTCGCGGAATTCGAGAAACAGGTCGTCATCAACGGCACGGGGCGCCATGAAGCGCAGCACGGTGGCCAGGCTGGAGTGGCCCGGCAGGCTGCCGTCCGGGTCGGCCGACCCGGCCAGCAGCGTTGCCTCAAAACCCGCGGCCGAGACCAGTCGGAACTGCCGCGCGAACGCGTAGTCCACCGACCGAGCGGTGGCGTTGGAGAGCAGCAGGGAAACCTGAACCTCGACCTGGTCCTGCGGCACCAGGCGCTGGATGCCGTGCGTCATGCCGCCAAGCTCGGCGGCGCTGAGGCCGTCCACCAGCGCGAAGTCCTGGACGGCGATGCTTCCGAAGCTGGTCGGCGCGTCGCGACCGACGGCATATGCGGGCGCCCCAGGCGTGGATGAATTTCGCGTCGCGAGCATGCCCACCGAAAGCACCGCGCCGAGTGTCGCGAGGGACACACCCCCGGCCACTGCTGACAGCGCCAGCAGCGGCTGGTGGTGCAGCGCGCCGGTGCGGCGGCGAACGGCGAGGCTCATCCAGGGGTCGCGAGGAGCCGCAATGGACGGGCCACGTGGGACGCGGCAGCGGCCTCGAGCTGGCCAGAGTGGGGGTGATGTTTCTCACCAAGGGCGGGTGAGAAATATCACCCGCGGCTCTCCTGGCGCGTGCCCACTGGGCTCCCTGAGATTGGGATTACCCAATCGGGCGGGATTTTTGGGAAAGGGGCCTCCGTGCACCTACTTCGCTTCAAGGAAAGTCGGATGGCGCGCACAACGCGTGCCAACCGCGAGGAGATCGCCCGTGCGGGGCTGAGCCGCCGTGACATGGTCAAGCTGGGGCTGCTGTCGAGCAGCGGCTACCTGGTGACCAGGCTCGGTTTGAGCAGTCGCACCGCGGAGGTCGCGTTGGCCGCCAGCCCGCCGACCCGACCATTTATCCAGCCGATGCCCATTCCACCCATCAAACAGCCGGTCCAAGCGCTCACCCCACCGCCGCAGGTCAATCCGCAGCCGGGCGAAGGCCGCACCCGACCGCACCAGGCGCTGACACGCTTTCCACCTCAGAAGCTGTACGAAACGCACGCCGTGGAGGTGCAAAACTTCAGCTTCCACCCCGACCTTCCGCTGCAGACTGTCTGGGGCTACGACGGCCAAGTGCCTGGGCCGACCTACCACGCACGGTATGGCGAGCCGATCCTGGTGCGCATGGTCAATGACTTGCCCCAGAACCACAAAGGCTTCGGAATTCCCCAGATCTCGACGCACCTCCACAACGCCCACACGCCGTCCGAGAGCGATGGGTTCCCGCTCGACTTCTTTCCGTCGACGGTCGGCGGGTCACAGCTGTTCTATGACCAGCACTACCCGATGCAGCTGGCGGGCTTTTCAAACCCGTCTTCACCCAACGGCGACCCGCGCGAAGCGTTGAGCACACTCTGGTACCACGATCACCGCGTCGATTTCACCGCCCAAAATGTCTATAAAGGACTCGCCGGATTCTTTGCCATCTTCAGTGATCACGACACGGGCGACGAGTCCACAGGCTTCAGGCTACCAGGCGGCGACTTCGACGTCCCGATGATCCTGGCCGACAAAGTGTTCGACTCGAACGGTCAGATTTTCTTCGACCTGTTCAACTTCGACGGCGTCCTCGGCGACAAGTTCACGGTCAATGGCAAGATCCAACCATTCCTGCAGGTGCACCCACGCAGATACCGCTTCCGCATCCTCGATGGTGGACCTTCACGCTTCTATCAACTGTTCCTCACCGACCTCAACAATCTGAGCCGCGTCATCCCGTTCGAACATATCTCCAACGACGGCAACCTGTTGCCGCAATCGGTCACCGTAAATAACGTCCTGCTCTCGGTCTCCGAGCGGTGCGACGTCATCGTCGACTTCTCGAACATGGCAGGTACGTCGATCTACCTGGAGAACCGGCTGCCGCAGTTCAGTGGAACCGGGCCAAGCGGCGGGGTCCTGCGCGCCGGTGGTGGCAACCTCCTGGTCCGCTTTGACGTGGTGCTGCCGACGGTGGGCGACGGCAGCCTGCCGCCGCCGTACACCTTCTTCCCCGCGCCGACGCCCACTGCCGCGGAGCTCAGCGCGGCCAGGACGCGCTTGTGGACCTTCGATAGCAGCGGCGACCAGTGGGTGGTCAATGATCGCCTGTTCGACCCCAACGTCGTGATGGCCAATCCCAGCGAAGGAACGTCGGAGATCTGGGTGCTACAGAACGACGGGGGCGAGTGGTCTCACCCCATCCACATCCATTTCGAAGAGTTTCAGATGCTGAGCCGCAACGGAAGGACGCCGACGACAATCGAGCGCGGGCGCAAGGACGTGGCGCGGCTCGGTCCCGACGACCAGGTGAAGGTGTTCCTGCGCTTCCGCGATTTCGTCGAACGCTATCCAATTCATTGTCACATCACGGTGCACGAAGACCACGCCATGATGGCCAGGTGGGACATCGTCCCGGCGTAGCGGACGGCAGCTCGTCTGCCGAAGAGGTGATTGCAATGACTCTGACGCGCAGAGCCAGTCTCATGTCGTTGTTTGCGGCGCCGGCCGCCGGTGCGTTGTTTGCCTGGTCGACCAATGGGCCAGCGTCCGCCACCAATCCGACTCCGAAGGTGCCGCCGGCCGGCGGCTTCGGAGCGCAATACTTTCCGAATGTGCTCCTGCGCACGCATGA
>VBGG01000322.1 GCA_005883405.1 Chloroflexota bacterium
GTTCGTCGTGCGCGAGTCGCAGTGGCAGGAGAGCAAGGGCGAGCTTCCGCCGACGCCGGTGAGCAGCGACGGCCTGTACGCGTGGGGCGCGGCGCCATTCGGCTTCAACACGTCGCCCGAGCTGACGATCGCGCAGGTCGGGCCCGGTTTCAAGAACACGCAGTACTGCACCGGCGGACCCGAGCGGAACTGCTTCGACGTCGATCGCGAGGGCGGCGCGCGCTACGCACGAGACCTGCAGCAGGCAGTCGCCCGCGGCCGCCACATCCTGGCTGTTGAGACGTGGAACGAGTTCAGCGAGGGCACCGATATCCAGGAGACGGTCGAGACGGGTCGGCAGTACATCGACTTGACGCGGCGCTACGTCGATGAATTCAAGGGGCTGATCGGTGTTGACCCGCGTTGACGGCTATACGGCACCCTCACCCCCGCCCTCTCCCAGAGGGAGAGGGAGAGTGTTGCTCGTCATGCGCACGCGGACGTACCGGGCGAAGGCGTTTCTGCGCGCAGCGGGGCGCCTCGGACTGGACGTGACGGTAGCCACCGAGCGCGAGCAGCCACTGGCTCGTCTGGCGCGCGGCACGACCGTCGCGCTCGACTTCGCGGACGTTGGGCGAGCGCGGCAGCAGATCCGCGAGTTCGCGGTTGAGCATCCGATCGACGCGGTGCTCGGCGTGGATGACGATACGACCGTCCTGGCGGCGCAGGTCGCCTCAGCGCTCGGGTTGCCGCACAACCCGATCGAGGCGGTCAAAGCGGCGCGCTACAAGGACGTCATGCGGCTCGCGCTGTCGGAAGCAGAGGGAGTGCTCTCGCCGGCCTTCTGGCTGCTGGCACTGAAGGAGGACCCACGGCCCTTCGCGGAGCGGGCGCCGTACCCTGTGGTGCTCAAGCCGCTGTCGCTCGCCGCGAGCCGGGGCGTCATCCGCGCGGACGACGTCACGGGCTTCGAGCAGGCCTTCAGGGAGATCGCCTCGATCCTCGCCGCGTCGGACCTCGATCCCGATGACCCAGCCGCCCGCACCGTGCTGGTCGAGGAATTCATCCCGGGCGGTGAGGTGGCGCTCGAGGGCTTGCTCGTCGACGGCGCGCTGACCACGCTGGCGCTGTTCGACAAACCCGATCCGCTGGATGGGCCGTACTTCTTCTCGCCTTGGTTCTGTAACCCAGCGGGAAGTTCACGATACGACGCAGCGCGCGGTTCTGGCCTTGGGCCTGCGAACCGGGCCGGTCCACGCCGAGCTTCGGCTGAACGAGCGCGGCGCGTGGATCGTCGAGGTCGCTGCACGATCGATCGGTGGGCTGTGCTCGGGCACGCTTCGTTTCGGCGAGGGGACGTCGCTGGAGGAGATCATCCTGTGCCAGGCGGCGGGGCTCGAGCTTTCGTCGCTGCAGCGCGAACAGCGGCCGGCTGGAGTGATGATGATTCCGATTCCTGCCGCGGGCGTGCTTCGCGAGATTGGTGGCCTGGAGCAGGCACGCGCAGTGCCCAGGATCACCGAGATCACCATCAGCATTCCTTGCGGCGAACGCGTCGAGCCCTTGCCGCGCGCGAGTCGCTATCTGGGGTTCATCTTCGCCCATGGCGATACTGCACAAGAGGTCGAGCATGCGCTCCGCCGTGCTCACGAGCGGCTGACGTTCGACATCGCCTAGAAGTTCGGCCGACAAGCCGCTTTCGGCATATGACGCAGTCGGCCGAACTTCTTGTCCAAGTTTGCCTAGGACCGCGGCCACCGAGATTCAAGGCATTCTCCACGTTTTCGGCCGCGGTCCTGGGCCGCGTAAGCTGTGGCGATGGCCACGGTTCAGGTTCGTTACGTCGTCAATGACGTGGATGCGGCGATCGCTTTCTACTGTCAGCAGCTCGGCTTCCATGAGGACATGCATCCCGCGCCGTCTTTCGCCATGCTGTCGCGGGGTGACTTGCGCCTTGCGCTCTCGAAGCCCGGGGGTGGTCCGGGCGGCGGCGGCCAGGCCATGCCGGACGGGACGCTACCCGAGCCAGGCGGATGGAACCGGTTTGCGATCGAAGTCGCTGACCTGACAGCCACCGTTGAGTCGCTACGCAAGGCAGGTGCACGCTTTCGCAGCGACATCATCGCTGGCGTTGGCGGCAAACAGATCCTGGTCGAGGATCCGTCGGGCAATCCGGTCGAGCTGTTCGAGCCCATCTTGCCCGAGGCGCGTCTCGGCCAGCGCCAGTAATTACGCCTTGGCGGGTTGGTGGAACGGGCTCTCGCCGCCCTTGTCGGCAGTGTAGAACGGATTCTGGCCGAGGGCGTGGTCGGTGGCGTCGACGACGGCGCGGATGCGCGGGATGGCTTGCTTCAGGATCTGCTCGATGCCCTGCGTGAGCGTCACCGATGCCATGCTGCAGCCCTGGCAGCCGCCGCCGAGGGCGACAAACACAACGTCGTCCTTGACGCCGACCAGGTGTGCATGCCCGCCGTGCGCGGCGATGGACGGATTGACGTGGTGCTCGAGCACCGATTCGACCTGAGCGGTCAATGGACTGGCGGTATCGAAGCGCCCGGGCACCTCGATGCGCGGCGGCTCGATCAGGAACCCTGGCTGGAGCGGATCGTCGCGGAAATCAACGGTCGCGCCATCCACAGCCTGCCGACTCTCGGCATCCACCAGCACGCGCAGCCCGTCGAGGTCCACCACCGTGTCTCCATGCCGAACGGCGTCGGCCGGCTCGAGCGACATGTCGAACTGCGGCGGCGAGTCACCCGGGTTGCGCACAAAGATCCGCAGCGCCGCCGGCGCTGACTGCCTGCCCAGCACCGCCGACAACTGCGAGCGGGCGGCCGGCGTGAGCTCCAACTTCATCGGCGGAGGTGCTGTCTGTTTCTCGCCGCGACGCAGCCAACCGAACATAACCACTACTCTACGGGACTGTCCTGTTTGTCGGCCGCGGGCGAAACGGTGACCGAGTAGCTGGCCGGCAGCAACGTCCGTGGCGCCGTAGGCGCGACAACCAGCATGCTGCGCGAGGCGCTCTCATCGAGTTTGAAGCTGGCAGTGCCGTCCACATCCACGGCGACCGGATCCACCCTGACCCCCTGCGGCGTCCAGCGCACGACGCGCAGGTTCCAGTGCTCAGGGATTGGCGCATCGACACGCAGCCAACCGTCGGGCGTCCAGGCCCCTTCCACCGCGCCTGGCTCGTCCAGACCGATCTGCGGAATCCGCACATCTCTCAACGCGAAGCCCTGACCGTTGTAGCTCTGATCGGTCACGTACTCGAAGCGGAGCAGGATCTCGGAGCCTGCAAACGGTGTCAGGTCGACCTCCTCGTCGATCCAGTCTGTGCCGCTGGAGCCGGTCCAGCCCTCACCGTACTGGTTGGTCGTGGCCTCGTCCGAGACAGCGTGTTGTCCAGGCAGCACCTGCCACGTCTTGCCACCGTCGCGCGATGCGCTGAGATACACGTAGTCGAACTGATCCTCGAGGTCGTACCAGGCGCTGAATCGCAGCGTCGCCTCGGTGACATCGGTCAGATTCACGCGGCGTGTAAGACGGCTATCCAGATTGTCGCCGCGATTGCTCCACCACACGGCGTTGCTACTGTCGACGGCGATCGACAGCAGAGGCACCGACGCGTCACCTGCGAACGACACGCTGCCAGGCGCGACCGGCAGATTAACGTAGTTGGCCGCGTACTGCGGCAGCGAGCCGATGAATGGAGCTTGCACCGTTGCTGTGCCGGTGGCCGAGGCGTGGAACCCACCTCCGGCGTAGCGGTACCGCCCGCCGCCCACGATGCCGTCCTGCAGGAGGTTGGCAACGGTCCAGTCGGCAAACAGGCTGTCCACATCGGGCGCAATCGGCTCTCTGGACAGGAAGTCGGCGAACAGACCCTCACCGCGGGCGCAGGTCTCGAAGATGCGCGGGAGGGCGTCCCAACCACCAGCGCGCTCGGCAACATAACGTACGAACAGGTACGCCGCCTGGTAGTGACGAATCTGTTCGGAGGGTTGCTTGCTCCAGCCCGTCAGCTGGACATCGGGCTTTCTGGCGAAAGCCAGCGGCGGAGCGGACTCGTAACCGGCGATTCGCATCGCCAGCTCGGATGCGCCCTCGTCGACCCAGCCCTCCTGAGTTGGACAGCGCGCGGCGTGCGCCATGTGCTGGAGCTCGTGGGTGATGGTCGAATCGAATGCCGGTTGGGCGGGTCGCACCGAGTTCAAGCTCACGTAGATCATCTCGTGCTCGTTGGAGCGTGGGCTGATCGCGCGCGGGTAGCCGTCTGCAGTGGAGAAATACGCGGCGACACCCGGCACGTTGCCGAGCAGGAACACAATGTGGCCGTCGCCATCGACGCTCGGTTTCGGCTCCGATCCGAAGTAACGGTGAATCAGCGGGTAGGTGCGAGTTTCGAAGACCGCTGCCGAGCGTCGGAGATCGGTGTCGGACGTGCGGTCGGTCATGTCGGACTGGATGAACCAGTACGCGTGATCGGTTACCAGCCGCAGGGTGGCGGGCACCTGGAAGAACTGAGGGACGCGCTGGTCGAGAATCCAGAAGGTCTCGTTGAAACCAACCACCAGCGGCACCGCGGCGGGTACTGGAGCGATCAGCGGTGTCGACGTCGAGATGCCCCGTAGGCGCACAGCGAGGTCGAAGGGACTTCGGCCCGGCTGGGGTGCGTTGAGCAGGCGATCGGCCATCGCCTGGGGCGCGGAGCGCTCATCCGCCGCGCTCGTCGCGGACGGGATGGTGAGAACGGCAACCGTGGCGACGATCAGCGCCAGGCGTGGGCTCTGTGCGGCGACCGTCCCCGCGACCCGTTGCCATGCGGACACGCAGCAAATCCATTGAGGACGCCGCGGACGATTGCGGCCAGCCGAGGTTTGATGCGCTCGGCCGCGGCGAGTACGTCGGCGTGGGAAATCTCGTGCACGGCAGCTTTGCCAACCGCCATGTCGGTAATGGCTGAGATGCCCAACACCCGCATGCCTTCATGGCGTGCCACGAGCACCTCGGGAATCGTCGACATGCCGACGGCGTCGGCGCCGGCGCGCTGCAGGAAGCGTATCTCGGCCAGAGTCTCGTATGCCGGTCCGCCGACCATGGCGTAGATGCCCTCGCGCAACGCGAAACCGTGTTGCTCCGCGACGCGGTGCGCGTGGGTGCGCAGCTCGGCATCGTAGGCGCTCAGCATGTCGAGGAAGCGCACGCCCAGCTCTGGCTCGTCGGGACCGACCAGCGGGCTCTGGCCAGCCATGCCCATCATATTCAGGTGGTCAGTCAGCACCATCAGGTCGCCCGTCGAGAACGACTCGTTGAGGCCGCCCGCGGCGTTGGTGACGATCAGGACCTCGGCGCCGAGTCGCCGCAGGACGCGGACGGGAAAAGCCACTTCTCGCAGGCTGTAGCCCTCATAGAAGTGGATGCGGCCGCGCATGGCAACCACCGGCGTGCCCTGCAGCTCGCCCAGCACTAACTGGCCGGCGTGGCCCGTTACCGTCGAGACGGGGAAGTTCGGGATCTGGGTGTAGGGCACGACGACTGGCGACTGGATCTCATCGGCCAGCTCGCCCAGGCCGGAGCCCAGGATCAGCGCAACCCGCGGCCGCAGCTCGGCCCGTGCCCGAACTGCCTTCGCCGCCTCCGCCACCCGCTCCGCCGTCGACGCTACCGCCGCATCGGCGCCCGGTATCACGTGACCAATTTACCCCAGAGGGGACCCCTTTCGTGTCAGGACGAGCTGAGGAGCAGGCGGCCGTTCTCTTCGGGCGACTGGCCCGCGAGCTGGGTGTAGATCTGGGTGGTGGCGATGCTGGCGTGGCCCAGCAACTGGCGCAGCTCCTCCAGACCGAGGCCCTCGCCGATCTGGTGCGTGGCAAAGGAATGGCGCAGCATATGCGGCGTCATGATCGCCGGCAGGCCAGCCTCGTGGACGAGCCCCTTCATGATCAGCCAGAACCCCTGACGCGTCAGGCGCTGGCCGCGCTGGTTGACCACGACCGCCGTCTCAGCAGGCACATTGCGAGTCAGGAAGGGCCGCGCCCGCTCCAGATAGGTCCGGATGCTTGAGAGCGTGGCCTCGTCCAGCGGCAGCTGGCGTTCGCGGTTGCCGCGGCCGACCACGCGTACGCGGCGGTTGCCGAAATCCACGTCGTCGAGGTCGACCATCACCAGCTCGCCGACGCGCATGCCGGTAGCGCTGAGCAGACGCAGCATGGCGTGATCCCGCAGACCCTCCAGTGTGTCGCGGCTCTCCAGGAAGGTCATCAGCGCGCGCACATGGTCGTCCTCGACGGTGCGGGGCAGTGGCTTCTTGACTTCGGGCGACCCGATGCCCTGGGTGGGATCGCTGGCGACTTCACCCATGCGGCGCAGGTACTGGAAGAAGGAGCGCAGCGCGGCCGTCTTGCGGGCGATCGACGCGCCGGAGTAGCCACGATCGCGCAGGTGCAGAAAATAGGCGGTGATCTGGTCACGATCGATCACGCTCAGGGCGAAATCAGTTCCACCCTGGCGTTCGGCCTCGGCCCGCAAGTAGTCGGCGAACTGAAGTAAATCGTTGCGGTACGCCGAAATCGTATTGGGCGACAAGCTTCGTTCGCCCTGCAGGTAGGCGAGGAAGGCGTCGATACGCTCGTTCATGGACCACCTCGTCTTACGGTCGAGCGATGGAACCCCCTAGCCTGGATTGGGTGAGCCCGGCCGTGGGCCGCGTTGGTTGGGGCCGCCTGGGCGCGCGGGGCGTGGGCCTCGCGGCGGCGGACCGCCCGTTCCATCCGGACGCGGACCGCGTGATTGTCCACCTGCGCCTCCCGCGCGAGGGGCATTCGAACCGAAACGCCGAGCACCGCCCTGTGGTGGGCGAGCGGCTGTCCCGCGCTGCGCCCCGTCCGTACCGACAGGGGGAGGACCGCCTGGTGGTTGGGGTGGTTGGGGTGGGCGGGGTCGCTGGGCCTGTCGGGCGGCTTGCTGGCTCTGACGTTCGTCTTCGCGAGCGCGCTCGCGATCCCAGCGCCAGATGGTCCAGTAGTGCGGCCGGCGGTACTCCTCGCCTTCGAGGTGGAACCCGGGGATATTGCGGAAGATGTCCAGCCAGGTGGTCGCGTCGCGTCGGATCTTGACCTGCGCCTCCACCGGTCGAAACGAATTGAAGGCCTGATCGAGCAGGTAGCGCACCGTACCCGTCTGTGGCACATCACCAGTGGTACCAACGTCGCGGATCGACAGATTGTCATCCACGCGCATGTGGCACTCGATGAAGCCAGCCACCTGCCAATCGTGGGCGACGCGGTCATAGCGCTCGAGGACCAGGATGTCGCCGCGGCTGGCGGCACCGCTGTAGCTCTCGCGTCGTCCCTGGTGGTCAGGATGCGCCAGTGTCGTGCCAATCCCTTCGCGCAGCGCCGCGGCGTCCTGCTCCCCTGCGGTTCGGACGCGGTACGCCAGACGTCCTTCTTCCACGGCGCTCCCTGCCGCACAGCGTAGTCGGCAACGGCCGGGCAGTACAAGCGCGAGTCTGTCTGGGGCAACAGACTCCTTCTGGCTACGGCTCCACGCGGCGGCTGGCGTGCAGCCACTTCAGGAACATGAGCTCGCGCACCTCGTGCGGCTCGAAGCCATACGCCTCGAGCGAGTAGCGCCATTTGTAGAGGGTGAGCTGGTACAGCTCGGCGGCCGAGAGTGGACCTTCGTCGACGATCGACGAGGTCCCCGTGGTGTCATGGGGAGTGGTGGTGGACGAATCTGGCTCTGCAATCACGGGCTCTACCTCCGCCGCGTCATGGGTTGAGCGACGGTAGGCGTCGGCTCAGGTGATCTTGCTTGATCCGGTGTTACGTCCGCGTTGCGACCGGGCTCGGAAGTACTACGAGAAGGTCACAACTCGCTCGGTTCATACGTCTTTTTATGCACGCGCTTCGCGCGGAGGGGCTCCGCCCCTCCAGGCCTATTCGGCCGCTGAAAACGCTCGCCGCCGCCGAATAGGCCTGGGGGCGTGGGGGCGGAGACCCCGCACACGCTTGAGCTAACAGCCTTGCAGGAGCGACGAACGCGGGGTAGAGGGGCGGAGCCCCTCCGCGCGAAGCGCGTGCATAAAAAAAGCTAATAGCCTGAGCGCGTTAGCTCTGGCCGTTGTTGTTGAGCTTCGTCAGCGAGTAGCCGATGCCGGGGCGGGTGATGACGTAGCGGGGGTTCGACGGCTCGGGTTCAACCTTTTGACGCAATCGCGCGATATTGACGCGAAGGAGGTGGGCTTCGTCGCGGTAAGCGGGGCCCCAGACCTTGGTGAGCAGGTCGTCCTGGGTCACCACGCGGCCGGCATTGCGGGCCAGGTGGGCCAGGATGCGGTACTCGGTGGGCGTCAGGTTGATGGGCTCGCCGTCGCGCAGCGCCTGGTGCTGGCTGAAGTCGACGGTCAGGTCACCCGTGGTGAACGAGGGGGTGGTCGCCTCCTTGGTGTACTGTTTTGCCCGCCGCATCAGGGCTTTGACGCGCGCGATCAGCTCCGGCGCGCCAAACGGCTTGGTCAGGTAGTCGTCGGCGCCAGCCTCCAGGCCAGCCACCTTGTCGTCCTCGGTGTCCTTTGCCGTGAGCATCAGCACCGGCGCGATGCTGAACTCCCGCAGTCGTCGAGTGACCTCGCGTCCGTCCAGGCCGGGCATCATGATGTCCAGGACGTACAGGTCCGGCTCCTCCGCCTCAGCCTGGCGCAGGACGCTCGGACCGTCCGAGACGGTCACCACCCGGTAGTTGGCTATCTCCAGGTTGCGCTGGATGAGCTTCAACAGACGGGGGTCATCATCTGCGACGAGAACGGTTTGCTTCTTCGTGATCATGGGCACCTTTCGAACGACTCGGTGTAGCAGGAAGAGGGGCATCTAGCGCCTCAGCCAGGAGCGGCAGGGTGAACCTGAAAGTGCTCCCTTTACCAACTCCTTCGCTCTCAGCCCAGATCCGACCTCCGTGCGCTTCGACGAGGCCCTTGCAAATTGCCAATCCCAATCCGGTGCCGCCGATGCCGCGCGACACTTCGCCCTGAACGCGGTGGAAACGGTCGAAGATTCTAGCTAGCTCCATCGCCGGGATTCCAAGCCCCTGGTCTGTTATCGATACCACGAGCTCGCGCCCCCGGGTAGCAGCCGACAGGGTGATGGTGCCCCCATGCGGCGAATACTTGACCGCGTTCGTCAGTAGATTCTGCACTACCTGATAGATTCGCCGCTGATCGGCGCTCACCAGCAGATCGTCGACCGGCCAGTCGAGCCCGAGCTGATGATTCGGCGTCGCCAATTGGACCTTGCGCAGCACGTCGCGCATGGTCGCGGCCAGCCGCCCGGGCTCTCGGTCGATCCGCAGCACGCCGGCCTCGAGTCGGGACAGGTCGAGCAGGTTCTCGATCAGCTCGCGCAGGCGGTCCGCCTCGGAATCAATGATCTCCAGAAACTCGCGCTGCTCATCCTTGCGCAGCCGGTTGCCATGGCTCAGCAGCGTGGTAGCGTAACCCTTGATCGAGCCCAGCGGCGTGCGCAGCTCGTGCGAGACGGTACTCAGCAGCTCCGTCTTCATCCGATCGATCTCCTTGAGCGCCGCGACGTTGCGCGCTTCGTCGAGCAGCTGCAGGTTGTCGATCGCGAGCGCCGCGTGATTGGCCAGCGCCACCAGCAGGCGCTCATCCGTGGGCGACCAGGCGCGGGCCACGCAGCCTTCGAGGTCCACCACCCCGACCACACGCCGCTTGAGCACCATCGGCACGGCTAGCTCCGAGGCATCGCACTCGGCTTGCTCGGCGTGCTGGTCCCAATCCAGCCCGGCGCCGGCCGGCTCGCCCGACACGAACGCGCGCATCGCCTGCGGCGACGGCCGCAGCGCGCGCGTGACGCCCACCGGCCCATCGCCGGCGGCGACCCGCAGTGTGCCGCTGACTTCGTCGCGCAGCCAGATCGTGCAGGTCACGTAGTCGAGGCGCTCCTTCAAGATCGGCACTGGGCCGACTTCGCGAACTGGTAGAGCGCGGTGAGCTCTTCGAGACGTCGCCGCTGAAGCGCGTGCTGGTAAGCGTTGTCGAGCGCCACCGCCACTTGAGACGCCAGCAGCTCTGCCTTGGCCAGCTCGCGGGGACCGTACGCGGCCGGATTGCGCGCGTCGACGCACGTCAGCACCCCCTGCACGCGTCCGCGATGGATCACCGGCACGGCCAGCAGCGCCTGGGCATGCAGCAAGATGTTGAGGAAGCCGTCGCTGGCATTGGCCGAGGGTACGTTCAGCACGATCTCGGCGGCGGCCGTGCGGGCGACGCGAGCCGCCAGTGACGTGGGATCGTCGAGCGGTAGTCGACGGGCAAGCAGCGAGTCGCGTTTGGCGCTCAGGACCTCGACTGCCTCGAGCTCCTCGGTGCTCGGCTCACGCATCCACAGCAGAACGGAGTCGGCTCCAAGGGCGAGCTGGGCAGTCCGACACACCAGCTCGAGCGTGTTCTTGCGGTCCATCGCGCGTACGAGCGCGCCACCGAGGTCGCGCAGCTTCTCTTCGAACAGTCCCGAGCGCTCCACCCGCTGCAGCAGTTGGCGGTTCTCTACCAGCGTCAGCAGGAGACGGCTGACGATCAGGCCGAAGAGCACGATCATGCCGAAAAAGCCGGCGCGTGTGCCCCTACCTTCGAGCTCGAGCCAGGACAGCACCAGGATCGCGCCCGCGGCGGCGGCTGCCGGCACCAGGTTCAGCCGCGATTCGGTCGAGATCGTTTCATCCGTCTCCGGAAGCGGCCGCGGACCGCTCCAGGCCGATCGCGCCAGGCCGAGGGTCCCGAAGAGGGCGACGCCTGGCGCAGCGAGAACGGCGGGGGCACCGAGGCCGATCTGGCGCGCGGCTTCACCACCCGCGTTCAAGCACAGCACCAGCACTCCGCCGAGGAACAGCGCGTCCGATCCACGCGGGTCGAGTCGCACGGCCGGCCGAGTGGCGATGGCAACCGCATAGCCAGCCGAGGCGAAGGCGCCGAGCAGAATCGCGGCTCCGCCGACCGGCACCGCGGCACTGGCGAGCGCCACGGTTATCAATGCGGTGGTGAAGCCGACGATGCCGGCGTCCAACGCCAGGCAAACACCGCTGACGCCCGATGGGACGCCCTCGCGGTAGCTCGTCGCCATCGCCACCAGGGTTGATGCGGCGCCGACGACGATCACGAACCACAGCAGGTCGCCCGAGGCTCCGTCGGTGCCGTTGGCCATGAGCATGAACATGACGACCGCGCTGGCGACCGCCTGGAGGTGCCAGCGGCGGGCCTGATCGATGCCGGCTGGCTCGGCCGCGGCGACCGCCAGAAGCGAGGCGGCGCCGGCGACTAGCACCGCGGCGATCCAGCTCGCCATGCGCAGCGCGGCGCCGTCGGCGATCAGGTCGGCGGCGGCCAGGACAGCCAGGCCAAGGGTGGTGAGCCTGGCCATGAAGCGGACGCTGCGCGGGCGGGCACGCCACGTAACAAAGGCGTCACGAATCGGCGATTCGGCGCCCGGCCGGCGTCGGCGGAGAGCTCGCACGCTGGAGGTACGCCGCTTGGGGGCACCGTGGCCGAACGAGGTCCAACCATCGCGCGTAGCTGGCGGAACGGCATGCGGCGCGTGCGAAAGGGTCTCCATCGGGGTGCAGCATCCCAACTATATGCCCCGCCGGGACGGGTGTCCCGGGCCACAACGGGGGTGATTGGGAACTTACCCGCGTTCCGCGGGTTCCGCGTTGGTCGTTGCCGCCTGTTGCCCCAATGTGGAGCGATGGCCAACTGCCCGTCCCCGCACCGCGCCATCCAGACCAAACGCGGAACGCGGAACGCGGAACCCGGAACGGTACTCGTCCACGGTGCGGACG
Source organism: Chloroflexota bacterium (assembly GCA_005883405.1). Classification (GTDB taxonomy): domain Bacteria; phylum Chloroflexota; class UBA6077; order UBA6077; family CF-72; genus CF-72. The sequence goes on from VBGG01000322.1 coordinate 11,836, forward strand.
GTCCGCGAGCCGGCTGACGCCAGGCCGTCCAGGGCCGCGCGGAGCGTGTCGAGGCTGGTGAAGCAGGGAATGCGCCGCTCGGTGGCGGTGCGGCGGATGAGAAATCCATCGCGCAACGGGCGGCGGTCGCCGGTTACGGTGTTGACGAGCGCGCCCACGCGCCCCGACACGAGCGCATCGACCACGTTCGGGTGCCCTTCGTGCAGCATCTTGGTGATGCGCTCAACCGGCAGTCCAAGCTCGAGGCGAATCCGCGCGGCGGTGCCTTCGGTGGCCATCAGGTCATACCCCAGCGCTGCAAGCCGAGCGATCAACGGCATGGCTTCGTCCTTGTCCCGGTCGGCCAGCGACAGGAGCACGGCCGAGCCTGCACCGGGCAGTCCGTGGCCGGCCGCCAGCAGCGCCTTGCCGAGCGCCTCGGCGCCCGTCTGTCCGAGGCCCATCACCTCGCCCGTCGACTTCATCTCAGGTCCGAGGTAGGTGTCGACCTGGGTCAGCTTGGACATCGAGAACACCGGCGCCTTGGCAGCCACCAGTGGCTGGTCTGGCCATAGTCCGATATCGAACCCCAGGTGCTCCAGGCACTGTCCGAGGCCCACTCGCACGGCCAGATCGACCATCGGCACGCCGGTCACTTTCGACAAAAAAGGCACCGTGCGGCTGCCGCGCGGATTGACCTCGATCACATATACCGTGCCTTCGAAGACGACGTACTGGATGTTGAACAGCCCGCGCACGCCCAGGGCTCGTCCGAGGTCAGTCGTGTACTGGACCAGCGTGTCTTTCTGCTCCGCGCTCAGCGATTGGGCTGGATAGAGGGCGATACTGTCGCCGGAGTGCACGCCGGCGCGCTCGACGTGCTCCATGATGCCCGGGATCAGCACGTCGTGGCCGTCGCAGATGGCGTCCACCTCGATCTCCGCGCCTTCCAGGTACTTGTCAACCAGCAGCGGCTTCTTGCCCGAGATCTCCTTGGCCACGGCGGCGAAACCCAGGAGCTCGTCGGGCGTTCGGCAGATCTCCATGGCGCGGCCGCCCAGCACAAACGAGGGCCGGACGAGCACCGGATAGCCGAGCTGGCTCGCGAGTTGGACGGCTTCTTCGGGCGTCGACACGATTCCACCGGGTGGTTGGGGAATGGCGAGGTGGTCAAGCAGATCGCTGAACTGATCGCGGTCTTCGGCGAGGTCGATCGCGCGCAGGTCTGAGCCGAGCAGCCTGTACCCGGCGTGTACGAGCGGTTCCGCCAGGTTGATCGCCGTCTGGCCGCCAAACTGGGCGAGCACCGGCGGCGCGTCGCCGTCGGGCCCGGTTTCGTTTTCGAGCACGTCGCGCACGGATTCCTCGTCCAACGGTTCGAAGTACAGTCGGCTCGATGCGTCGAAGTCGGTGCTGACCGTCTCCGGATTCGAATTGATCATCACGCTCTGCACACCGTGCGCGCGCAGCGCCATCGCCGCTCGGACCGAGCAGTAATCGAACTCGATACCCTGACCGATGCGGATCGGTCCGGAGCCGAGCACGACGACCTTCTCGCCTGGCAGCGCGTGCGCTTCGTTCTCGGTCTCGAATGTGCCGTAGAAGTACGGCGTAACGGCCTCGAACTCGGCGGCGCAGGTATCGACCATCTTGTAGGTCGGGCGGATGTTCCATGCGAGGCGCCGCTCGCGGATGCGCTCGGGCATCTCGTCGAGCAACGTGCCGATCTGGCGGTCGGAAAAGCCGAGCCGTTTGGCGCGTCGCGCGAGCGCGGGGGTGAGCTCCTGCGCCTGCAACAGCTGACGCTCGCACTCGACCAGGTTCAGCAGCTTGTGCAGGAAGAACGCGTTGATACCCGACCACTCGGCCAACGTCTCGGGCGTTTGGCGGATCATCCGCTCCAGGTCGGCCCGCGACCAGGTTGGATCCTCCCACAGCAAGTCTCGATTGCGGACCTCGAGCGAGCGGACCGCCTTCTGCAGGGCGCCCTCGAACGACCGGTCGATCGCCATCGCTTCCCCGGTGGACTTCATCTGGGTGCCCAGGCGCCGGTCGCCGTCGGGGAATTTGTCGAATGGCCAGCGGGGAATCTTGACCACCAGGTAATCCAGTGAGGGCTCGAACGCGGCCGTCGTACGCTGGGTGACCGCGTTGGGGATCTCGTGCAGCAGCTTTCCCACGGCGATCTTGGCCGTGACGCGCGCGATGGGATAGCCGGTCGCTTTGCTTGCGAGCGCGGAGGAGCGGCTAACGCGCGGATTGACCTCCACAACCGCATACGCCATGGAGGTGGGATCCAGCGCGAACTGCACATTGCACCCGCCGATCACCCCCAGCGCACGGATGATCCGCAGCGCTGCCGAGCGGAGCATCTGATACTCCCTGTCGGAGAGCGTCTGAGACGGCGCCACGACAATCGAGTCGCCGGTGTGGACGCCCATCGGGTCGAAGTTCTCCATGTTGCAGATGGTGATGCAGGTGTCGGCGGCGTCGCGCATCACCTCGTATTCGACCTCTTTCCAGCCGAGCAGCGAGCGCTCCACCAGCACCTGGCCGACCGGGCTGGCTGCCAGTCCAGCGGCGGTGATGGTTTTGAGCTGTTCCCGGTCGAAGGCGGTGCCGCCACCGGTGCCGCCGAGGGTGAACGCCGGGCGGATGATCAGTGGCAGGCCGATCTGCTCCGCAAAGGCTTCGGCGTCCTGGACGGTGTGGGCGACCACGGATTCGGCGACCGGCTCGCCGATGCGCTCCAGGAGATGCTTGAACAGCTCGCGGTCTTCGGCGGTGCGGATCGACTCGACCGGCGTGCCCAAGATCTGGACCTGGTAGCGGTCCAGAATGCCGCGGTCCGCGAGCTCTACCGCCAGGTTGAGCGCGGTCTGGCCGCCCAGCCGCGGCAGAAGCGCCTCGGGCCGCTCGCGGTCGATCACCAGCTCGAGAAATTCGGCGGTCAGTGGCTCGACGTAGGTCCGATCCGCCACGCCCGGGTCAGTCATGATCGTAGCTGGGTTGGAATTCACCAGAACGGTGGTGTGGCCCTCCTCGCGCAGCGCGCGGCAGGCCTGGGTGCCCGCGTAGTCGAACTCCGCGGCCTGGCCGATCACGATCGGACCGGAGCCGATGATCAGAACCTTCAAGGGCGTTCCGCGTTCCGGGTTCCGGGTTCCGGGTTCGGGGTTCCGGGTTCAACGCGGAACTCGGAACGCGGAACCCGGAACGACAGCCCGAGGAATTCGTCGAACAGTGGCTGACTGTCCTGCGGGCCGGGGCAGCCCTCGGGGTGGTACTGGACCGAAAACACCGGCAGCTCACGGTGGCGCAGGCCTTCGACCGAGTTGTCGTTGAGGTTGATCTGCGAGACCTCGAAGCCGCTGGACTCCGGGATCGTGTCCGCCACGACCTGAAACTCGTGGTTCTGGGTGGTGATGGTCACCCGGCCAGACGCCAGGTCGCGCACCGGATGGTTGCCGCCGTGGTGGCCGTAGGGCAGGCGGTTGGTGGTCGCCCCAGCCGCCAGGCCGAGCAGCTGGTGCCCCAGGCAAATGCCCAGGACCGGCGTGCCCGAGCTCACCAGGGTCCGCAGCTCATCCACCACCGTGGGCAGTTTGGCCGGATCGCCCGGTCCGTTAGAGATGAGAATCCCTCGCGGCTGACTGGACAGGATCTCGGACGCGGAAGCGTTCCAGGGATAGACGCGCGGCCGGACACCACGACGCTCCAGCGAACGGAGGATGTTCCACTTCGCGCCACAATCGACTACCGCGATCTCGCCCTCCGAGGTCACCACCGGCAACACGGCGCTCACACCCGTCACCAGGTCCAGCTGGGACACCGACGGCGCGGCCCGCGCCGCCTCGCGCAGCTCGTGCAGGTCGGACGGAGCGAACCCGGCCGATCCGCCGCGGCGGAGCACACCTCGCTGCGTGCCCGACTCACGCAGTCGCCGAACGAGCGCGCGCGTATCGATACCTTGAAGACCTGGAACCTGGAAATTCCGCAGGAAGTCTTCCAACCGGGCGCGCGCCTCCCAGTGGTGCGGGTGGTCCGCCAGCTCGCGCACGATCAGGGCGGACACCCACGGACGCACCGACTCGTCGCCTGAGTCGGCCACGCCGTAGTTGCCGATCTGCGGATGCGTCATGACCACCATCTGACCGCGGTACGAGGGGTCCGTCACCACCTCCTGATAACCGGTGATACCGGTGTTGAACACGACCTCGGCAGCCACATCGGTGTCTGCTCCAAATGGCTCTCCGACAAAGACCGAGCCATCTTCCAGGGCGAGCGCGGCTTCGATCACAGGCCGTTCCTGTACACGATGTTGCCGTCGGCGATGGTGAGTAGCACCGTGCCGCGCAGCGTCTGGCCGCCCAGTGGCGAATTCTTGCCCTTCGACAGAAAACGCTCCGGATCGACGACCCAGGCCTGGTCGGGATCGAGTACGACCACGTCAGCCGCGGCGCCCGGCGACAGCGAGCCGTAGGGCAGTCCCCACGCCCCGGCGGGGCGGCAGGTGAGGGCGGCGATCAGCTCGGCCAGGCCGAGCGCGCGGGCATGGACCAGGCGCATCAGCAGACCGAACGCGGTCTCCAGGCCCGAGATGCCCGGCAGCGCCTGGTCGAACTCACACGCCTTGTCGATCCAGCGGCGCGGCGAGTGGTCGGAGGCGACGCAGTTGATCGTGCCGTCACGCAGGCCTTCGAGGAGCGCTTCCGCATCGTGCTTCGTGCGCAGCGGCGGATCGGTTCTGGCGTTGGTGTCGTATGGCCGCTCCGCGACCGCCGCGTCCGACAGCAGCAGGTTGTGGGGCGCCACTTCGGCCGTCACCCGAACCCCCGACGCCTTCGCCCGACGCACCTCCTCTACGGCCCCGCCCGTGCTCAGGTGCGCCAGGTGCAGCCGACCGCCGGTAAGGCGCGCCAGCGCCAGATCGCGCGCCACGGCGATCTCCTCCGCCTCGCGCGGGACGCCTTTCAGCCCGAGCACGGTCGCCAGCGGGCCCTCGTGCATGACCCCGCCGTCGACCAGGT
>VBGG01000022.1 GCA_005883405.1 Chloroflexota bacterium
AGCGCCCGCGCTGGACGCGGCACATCGCTTCCCACGCGACGGAAGCGGAATGCCCGCAGGTGGCCCGCCGGCAGCGCCATGACTTGCCCGCGTTCGTCCTCCGCGCACGAGACACGCACCGCCTGATCGTCGAACCATGCGCCGCCGCCCGCGCGCGCATGGAACACGCCAGAGGCAAGCGTCGGCCCCACCGGAACCCAGATGCAGCCCACCGCCGGTGCTCCGTCGTCCAGCAATCCGATCGAGATGCCGAACAGCGGTACGCCTGAGGCGAAGTTCATCGTCCCGTCGATAGGGTCGATGACCCAGACGTAGCGCGCGTCAGCGGCGATGTCGTCGGCGTGCTCCTCGCCGAGCAGACCATGAGACGGGAACGCCGCGCGCAGCTCCTTGCGCAGAAACGTTTCGACGTCGCGGTCGAGCGCCGTGACCGGGTTGTCCTGCTTTTTGCCCTTGAACTCGAGCGCGACGGTGCGCCTGAATGCCTCGAGCGCAACCTTGCCCGCCGCCTCCGCGAGCAAGACGGCTGTGTCCTCAAACTCCTCGAGACTCACGCCTCGAAGACGCCGATCGCACGATAGCGTCGGGTGCGCTGCTCGACGAGCTCGTCGGGCGGCAGACGGTCCAGCTGCGACAGCTGCGAAACGAGTGCGTCTTGAAGCTTCTGGGCCGCCGCGGCGTGGTCCGTGTGGGCGCCACCAGCTGGCTCGGGCACGATCGCGTCAACGACACCGAACGCCAGTAGATCGTCGGCGGTGATCCGCATCGCCTCGGCCGCCTCGGGGCCCCGAGCGCCGTCCTTCCACAGAATGCTCGCCGCAGCCTCCGGCGAGGCGACCGAGTAGATCGCGTTTTCGAGCATCAGGACGCGGTCAGCCACGCCCAGCGCCAGTGCCCCGCCCGAGCCGCCTTCGCCGATGATCGCGCTCACGATCGGAACGCGTAGCCGGCTCATCGCCAGGAGGTTTTCGGCGATCGCGAATGCCTGACCGCGCTCCTCAGCCACCAGTGACGGGTCAGCGCCCGGGATGTCGATGAGGGTGACGACGGGCATCCCGAATTTCTCGGCGTGGCGCATCAAGCGCAGCGCCTTGCGATAGCCCTCGGGCCGCGCCATACCGAAGCGTCGCAACAGGTTGTCCCTGGTATCGCGACCCTTCTGATGGCCGATGAGCATGACCGTCCGCGCGTGCAGTGTCGCCAGGCCGCCCACGATGGCGGCGTCGTCGCCGAACAGGCGGTCGCCGTGCAGCTCGACGAATTCCGAGAACATCAGCTGCACGTAATCCAGCGTGTACGGCCGCTGCGGGTGTCGCGCGAGCTGTACCCGTTCCCAGGCGCTAGAAGTTCGGCCGCCAAGCCGCTCTGTGCCAAAAGTCGCAGGCGGCCGAACTTCGTGTGGCAGACTTGGCCTGGGGACGCGGCCGTCGGAGGTAATGGCGTGCAGGCTCTCGGCCGCGGCACCAGGCCCTGGCGTGTCCTGGGCCTTGAACTTCAGCCGGCCGTTTCTGCGCATACCTCGGAAAGGCGCCGCACGCCGGCATACAGCCGCAGGAGTTTGCTCAGCGTGGCACGCAGGTCGCGCCGGTGGACGACCAGATCCACCATGCCGTGCTCGAGCAGGAAGTCCGCCCGCTGGGCGTCGGGCGGCAACTTTTGCTTGGTGATCTGCTCGATCACCCGCGGTCCGGCGAAGCCAACCAACGCACCCTGTTCGGCGATGATCAGGTCGCCCACCCCGGCGTAACTGGCCGTGACGCCGCCAAGCGTTGGATCGACCAGGATCGACACATGCGGGACGCCGGCGGCCCCCAGCCTGGCTAGCGCCGTCACGGTCTTGGCCATCTGCATCAGCGAGAAGATGCCCTCTTGCATGCGCGCCCCGCCTGAGGCGTTGACGGTCACGAGTGCGGTGGAGCGATCTGCCGCCCGATCTGCCGCCCGTGCGACCTTCTCGCCGACCACGCTGCCCATGCTGGCGCCCATGAACGCGAAGTCGAGCACGACCAGCTCGATCGGCAGTCTGTCGATCGTGGCGCTGCCGGCGATGGCGGCTTCACGTTCGTGCGCCTTTGATGTTGCCTCGCTCAACTTGCTTCGGTAACTGGCACCCTCGGCCGCGAAACCGAGTGGATCGGCCGGAGCCAGTCGAGCGTCGTGCTCGGCAAAGGTGCCCTCGTCCACCAGCTGCGACACACGCTCGCGGCCCGATAGCCGCGCGTGGTGCTCACATTTGTGGCACACCTTCAGGTTGTTTTCGAACTCGCGGCCATACAGGAGCTCGCGGCAGCGTTCGTTCTCGCAGCGCACCCACAGGCTGTCCGAGCCGTTGCTCTCTGCCGCTGGGCCTGGGCGCGCCCGTCCCGGCACGGTGATGTATGGCGGTGCTTTACGGAACAAATTGCGCATGCCTGCCAGTCCCACGACTCTAGCACGGCTTGCCTTGACTGATATGCCGGTCTATAAAGCCGCACTGGGCGCCACGTAGCGCCTCACATCCCCGTGCCGTCGCGATCGACGGCCCACCGAGCGATGCTCGGCGCGAATACTTTTCGGCCGCCAGCCGCGTCCTTCTGACCTTTTTCGCGGACTGGCGATTCCCGTTCGCGCCACGTCGTCCGGCTCCATATCTCTCGACCTTCAGGAGACCCTGGCTTCGTGCTGTTTCTCGTGCTGTCCCATGTCACTCATCATGTCCGCCTTCTCGCCGTGTGCTGCGCGTGCGCCCTTGCCATTTCGGGCGCCAGCGTGGCCTCGGCAGCGCCCGACCCAGGCTCTGAAGTGGCGGATCTTGCCCAGCAGTACGTGGGCAGTCCTTACCGATGGGGCGGCACGTCGCCCGCTGGCTTCGACTGTACCGGCTTCGTGATGTGGGTCTACGGTCAGTTCGGGGTGTCGATGCCGCACAACGAGGCAGGCCAGCTGTCCACTGGCGAGCGCGTCGACGCCAACGACCTCCGGCCCGGCGACGTGCTGGTGTTCGCCAACACCTACCGTCGCGGCCTGAGTCACGTTGGCATCTACCTGGGCGATGGTCGATTTGTGCACGCCGTCGACGAGGCCCACGGTGTACAGGTGAGCACCCTCTGGGACAGCTACTGGGCGCCGCGGTTTGTCGGCGCCAGTCGCGCGCTCGCGTGATTGACAGCGGCCGGTGACAGGTCTGTAATGATGTGAGAGAGGCATATCGGGGAGAGCCTGCACGCTACCAGGGAGGCACCTTCGAATGCGGACGAGACGCTGGCTCGCTGTTCTGACCTCGGCGGTTCTCTTGCTTGCTGCATGCGGCCCCACGCAGTCGCAGCCGTCGTCCGCAACGTCGGCCCCGGCCGCGCCTGCCGCGACGACCGCGCCGGCGGCGGGCGGCGCGACCCAGGCCAAGCCTGCCGCGGGCGCCGTTCCCACGGGCAATTTGCGGTTGATGGGCTGGTCGTCGTCGCCCGAAGAGGATCGGCTGTTGAACGATGTCCTGACAGACTTTTCAAAACAGTATCCGTCCATTCAAGTGACCTTCCAACCGGTGCCGGACTACGCCACCAAACTGCAGACGGACCTCGCTGCCGGCACGGCCTCCGACGTCTTCTACGTCGATAGCCTGCTTGCGCCGGACCTGATGAAGCGGAACCTGATCGAGCCGCTTGACGACTACATCTCGCGTGACAAAGTTGATACCGCCGACTTCTACCCGGGCTTGCTGAAGGCCTTCCAGTGGAAGGGCAAGACCTATGGCCTGCCCAAAGACTGGTCCAGCCTGGCGATGGAGTGGAACACCGACGCCGCTACGAAAGCTGGCATCGATAAGCCGCCCACCACGTGGGACGAGCTCAAGGCAGCCGCGCAGAAGCTCACCGACAAGAGCAGCGGTGCGTACGGCACCGTCATTCCACCCGAGCTTCCGCGCTTCGGCGCGTTCGTTTTCGCGGCCGGTGGCAAGTTGATCAGCGACGACGGCTCGAAGATCGCCTTGAACGGCCCCGAGGGCCAGCAGGCGCTGGACTTCTACTACGGCATGTACAAAGATGGTGTCGCCAGCACGCCCGCCGATACTGGCACACAGTGGCCAGGCGACGCATTCATCAAGAAGAAGGCCGCCATCGTCTTCGAAGGCAACTGGATCTTCCCGGCCATCAAAAAGGATGCGCCCGAGATGAAGTTCAACATCTCCGAGATGCCTGCCGGTCCAAAAGGTAAGGGGACGTTCGCGTTCACGGTGTCGTACTCCGTCAACGCCAAGTCGCAGCAGAAGGACGCAGCCTGGTTCCTGGTCAACTATCTGACCGGACCCGACGGCATGAAGAAGTGGACCTCGCTTGGTCTGGCGATGCCGTCGCGTAAATCGCTGGAGACCGACTGGCTGGCGCAGTTCAAGGAGCGCGAGCCGTACCTCAAGGCTGGCTCTTACGCTCAGCCGTGGCAGCTCGGCCCCGGCGGCCAGGAGATCAACGACAAGGTGGTCACCCCCGACCTCCAGGCGGTTTTCGCCGGCAAGATGACCACCAAGGATGCCCTTGCCGACATCGAGAAGAAGGGCAACGACATCATCGCGAAACAGTGAGCCATCGTGGTGCCTGCTAGCACAGGAGTTGTCCCGCTTCCGGACAGGTCGCGACTCCCCACGTCCGCCGTTGTTCGCGCCACGCGGCCGCCTGGCACATGGCGAAATGGGTCCCCTCCGGGGAATTGGACTTTGATCTCCGGCCGCGTACGGGCGCAGCGAGCGGTGGAGCGTTCACGCGTGAAAGCGATTCGGTCGTGGCTGTAACCATCGCCGCCCCGGCGCGGCGTGCCGGCTCACTCTCCGGCGCCGCGCGCGAGGACATGTTCGTCGGCTACCTCTTTGTGCTGCCGACGCTCCTTATCCTCGGCACATTCCTGATCTGGCCCATCATCCAGACCTTCTGGATGTCACTCTACAACTGGGACCTGCTCAGCCAGGAGCGCACCTTCCGTGGTCTGCAGAACTACCGTCTGCTCATTGACGACTCCGACTTCTGGCTGGCGCTGCGCAACACCGTCTACTACTCGGTCGGAGTGGTGCCGACCCAGACCATCCTGGCCCTGCTCGTCGCTCTTGCGGCCAACCAGCGCATCCGCGGTCGGACCTTCTTCCGCTCGGCGTACTACTTTCCCTCGATCTCTTCGTCGATCGTCGTCGCCTTGTTGTTCATGTGGATTCTGCAAGGCGGAGGTCTGGCGGACTGGCTCCTGTCGCTGACGGGAGTCACTCCGCCGCGGCCGGCCTGGCTCTCGAATCCGAACGGCATTCTGGAGCTGCTGGTTCAGCCGCTAGGCTGGTCCCTGCCGGAGTGGGCCATCGGGCCGAGCATCGCCCTGCTCAGCGTGATGATGCTGAACATCTGGTCGACCATCGGCTCGATGATGATCATCTTCCTGGCTGGCCTCCAGGACATCCCGCGCGACGTGTACGAAGCGGCGTCAGTTGACGGCGCCAACTCCCGCCAGGCGTTCTGGAGCATCACCCTGCCACTGCTGCGGCCAGTCACACTGTTCGTGGTGATCGTCGGCGTCATCGGCACATTCCAGGTGTTCGATCAGATCTGGATGATGACGAAAGGCACCGACGGCACCACCACCATGGTCTACAAGATCTACTCGGAGTCGTTCGGCGGTGGTTTTCGCGCGGGCTCGGCCGCGGCGATGACCGCCGTGCTGTTCGCCATCATCTTCGTTGTGACCATGCTCCAGCTGCGGTTCTTCGGCCGTCGGGAGGCGTGAGCGACGCTGCATGGCAACCGTAGCCGTTCCCCGCCGACAGGCGGTCGCCCACACGCAGGGTGAGGAAGAGGGTCCGCAGATCGCGCGGGTGGTGGCCTACATCGCCCTCGTGCTCGTCGCCATCATCATGTTCGTTCCGTTCCTGTGGTCGATCACCACGTCGCTGAAGACCAATCCCGAGGCGGCCCAGTTCCCGCCCACGTTGCTGCCGCGGGTGCTGACGTTCGACGCGTACCAGCGGGTGCTCACCGGCGCGCCGTTCTTCCGCTGGTTCGCCAACAGCGCGCTGGTGGCGGGGCTGGTGGTCCTGTTCCGCGGACTGTTTTGCACCATGGCTGGCTACGCCTTCGCGCGCATGAAGTTTCCGGGTCGCGACGCATTGTTCATGCTGGTCCTGGCTACGATGATGGTGCCCGCTACAGTGCTGTTCGTTCCGCGCTACATCGTGGTGCTCAACCTTGGCCTGGTCAACTCCCTGAACGCTATGTGGGTCCCGTTCATGGTGGATGCATTCGGGGTGTTCCTGATGCGCCAGTTCTTCCAGTCCATTCCGTATGAGCTGGAGGAGGCGGCGCGCATCGACGGCGCCAGTCGCATCCGCATGTTCTGGCAAGTGATTGTGCCGCTGGCCCTGCCGGCCGTCGCCACGCTGTGCATCGTCGCGTTCCAGGGCTCCTGGAACAACTTCCTCGATGCGCTGATCTTCATTTCCGGCTCGAACCGCGACATTTTCACGCTGCCGTTAGGCCTGGCGCAGTTCCAGAATTTCTACTACACGGACTGGCCCGTGGTCATGGCCATGGCAGTGCTGACCACCATCCCGATCGCGGTGGTGTACCTCTTCTTCCAGCGCTACTGGGTCGAGGGCGTCACCCACACCGCGGTCAAGGGCTGACCACCTCCAGGTTCTCGTCGCCGACCAGCGTGCGGACCTGCGACTCCAGCTCGGCTGAATGCTTCACCGCGATGTCGGCTCCCGCCAGCTCAACCCGTACGCCCGCGCGATCGTGGAGTACGAGCTGGAGCTCATCGGCGCCTGGGAACTGCTCCACCAGGATGTGGAGTTGCTGCAACAGCCGCACACTGGCGTTGTCGTCCTCGCCGCGCGGCACCACCACGCGCAAGACGCGCCGTTCTTGATTCGTATCCGCAACACCATTGGCGCCGTTGGTCTCCGGGAGAGCGTCGGGCTGAGGGTGCACCGGCGCCGGCGGCGGCGGTGGTGGTGGTGGCGCGGTCCCCTCCGCGGGCGTCGTCCACTCGTGCACCCGATCGACCACGATCTGGGGCCGATCGGACCGCGTGTCCACCTTTCCTTCGACGATCAGGATCGCGTCGTCGCGGAACAGCTCCGCCGCACGCTCGTAGACGCGCGGGAAGACAACCCCTTCGATCGACCCATGAAGATCCTCCAGCACCACCACCGCCATCTGCGACTTGTTGCGCGTCACGATCCGCCGCACGTTGATGACCAGGCCGGCGATCTTCACCTTTTCGCCGCTGATCTCGGGGCCGATCTGACTCGTGTCGTGCGTCAGCTGGCCTGCCAACCAGGCCGCCGCCTCCATGAACGGGTGGTCGCCGAACTGGAAGCCGAGCACTTCCTTCTCCCACAGCGACCGCTCACGCGACGCGGGTCCGCTCGCGCCGTTCACGCTGGCCGCCTGGACCGCGGGCGGCGCGACGGGTGACTCGGGCGCCCCGAACATGTCGAAGAGGCTCGCCTGGCCGGTGAGCGCGGCCTTCTGCTCGATCTGAGCCGCCGCGATCGCCGAGTCCAGGCGCCTGGTGTCCAGCAGCGCCTCGCGTTGGCCCAGCGCGTCCATCGCACCGCACTTGATCAGCGACTCCATGACCCGTTTGTTGACCGTGTGCAGGTCCTGCCGTCGGCAGAACTCCTCGAGCGAGGTGTAGGCTCCATTGGTCTCCCGCTCGCGCACGATCTGCTCGACAGCGCCCTCGCCGACGTTCTTGACTCCGGCCAGTCCGAAGCGAATGCCGTTCGATTCCACGCGGAACTCCAGCCCCGAGCGGTTGACGTCCGGCGGTAGCACCGCCACGCCCAACCGTCGGCACTCGCCCACAACTCCAACCACCTTCTCCGTATCGGTGGCGATCGTGCTCAACACCGCCGCAAACCATTCCACCGGATAGTTCGCCTTCAAATACGCCGTCTGATACGCCACCAGCGCGTAACAAAACGCGTGCGAGTTGTGGACCACGAGTCCATCGGCGACGAAATTGTGATCGGCCTCGACAGTGAGGTCGTAAGTCGGCTGCACGCCACGCGGCTCGATCGAAACGACGCGATCCCAGAACAGGTCCGACTCCGCCGCGCAACGCAGCCGCTCTGATTTCAGAGTCGCCGCCAGTCGGCGCACTGTGCCTCGGCGGAAGCCACGCTTTCCTCGCGCGTCGGCAGCCGCAAACTGCCGCATCGCGACGCCCGATCGCACCCCGAGGCCTTTCCACGTAAGGCCGGCCGTACGACGCTCCTCGTCCACCCAGTGGCGAATCTGCTCTGGCAGTGTGTCGATGGCTGTCATGCCGCGCGCGGTGCTCGCCAGGTGCGCCGTCAGCGTGGTAATCGCCGCGTCGCGGCCCACGATGTGCGGCGCTACCCGTGCCATGAAGGTGTCGATCGAGTCTTCGCCGACCAGGTGTACCGTCCAACCGGTGCGGGTCCCGCCTCGATACTTGAACGCCTTATCGTGCACGCCGCTAACGATGCCGAGCCGGAGCAACAGCGTCTGCACGTCACGAGCGAGTTGAGAGGATGACGTGGCGTAGAAGGGAACGCGATTCGTCGCGTTGGCTACGAAGCCGTCGCCAGACCACATGCGCCCGAGGAACAGCTCCAGATCCTTATCACGCAGACGAAACACGCCAGCGGGCACCTGTTTCTCAGTCGCCCTACGGCCCACGAGGCCGAGGTGCTCAGCCCAGCGGAACACACCCGAGCGAATCATTACCTGGCGTTCGCCTGGCTGCGCAATAGCTGTCGCGACGGCGGACGGCAGCACCGCTTCAGCCGCGTTCCAGGGCCGATGACCCTTGACGAAGCGCGTGTCCTGCCCAGTGTTCAGACGGACAACATACTTTGCGTTCTCCCGCGTGCTGACCTGAGCCAGCGTGTTGGGGAACCTCGAAGCCGCTTCGGCAAAGTCCTCGACCAGCTCCGGATCACTGTTGTAGAAGTACAGCGTCGACGGATGGCACGTATTGCCTTCCGCCAGCAGACCCGCGAGCACGATCAGTTCGTGCTCTGGCCACGACTCCGCGGCGGGAATCTCGAGCCGGCGAGGCGCCGCGATACGATCGCCCGGGCGAAGGTCGGCGAGGTTTGTCCAGCCGCTCAATGTGCGGAACGGGTGGTTTGCGGTCGTGGTGATCCGACGACCTTGCGCCGTGCGCAGCTCGAAGACCGGCTTGCTGCCGTTGGCCATGACGTGCGTTACGGCCCGCGCCCGCAGCTTGCCATCATCGGCCAGCGCGTGGATCGTGAAGGGACGCGGATTCGTGTACAACGATCCAACTGTCGTTCGCTCGCCCGTTACCGCGTCCAGCAATGACGTCTCGGCGAGAACGCATTTGTTGAACGCGTAGCCCGCGAAAGGCTGGAGGAGGTCCCAGACGCGCTCGGCGGTGGGCCGCGGATAGCCGTTGGCGACGACGGCCTCGATGAACTTCGGGCCTTCGCGCGCCATCACTTCCTTTTCTTTCTTGCCCATCGCCCGCCGCAAGACGTCCGCCTGTCCGAGCGAGTAGCCCGCCAGCTTTCGCACTACCTGGAGTACCTGGTCCTGGTAGACGATGATGCCGTAGCTCTCCTCCAGCACATCTGCAAGCGACGGATCCGGTGGAGTGGCTGCTTCGCGTCCTTCGCGACGGGCGACGTAGCTGGAGATGTGCGCCATGGGGCCGGGTCGGTACAGCGCCACCAGCGCCGCCAGGTGGTCCAGCGTACCCGGCTGCAGATCCTGTACGCTGCGCGTCATCCCCGGTCCCTCCAGCTGGAAGACGGTGCGCGTCTCGCCGCGACTGAGCATGGCGTAGGTCTGTGCATCGTCCAGTGGCAGTTTGTCCAGGTCCAGGTCGATGCCACGCATAGCCTTGACGTTCGCGATCGCCTTGGATAGCATCGTCAGGTTCGCCAGCCCGAGGAAGTCCATCTTCAGCAGGCCGATCTTGTCCAGGACCTTCATGTCATACTGGGTCATGGCGCTGTCGCCGCGGGTGGCGCGCTGGAGTGGCACGTAGTTCGTCAGCGGCTGATCCGCCACCACTACACCGGCGGCGTGCGTCCCCGCGTTGCGCGCCACACCCTCGAGGCCGCGCGCCGTATCGATCAGCCGCGTGATGTGCGGTTGACCCTCATACAGCGCCTTGAGCTCCGGGCTTTGCTCCAGCGCGTCGCTGAGCTTCAGCCCGATGGGAATCGAGGGTACGAGCTTGGCGACGCGGTCTACCTCGTTGAGTGGATAATCCAGCGCGCGACCCACGTCGCGAATCGCCGCGCGCGCGAGCAGGCGTCCAAAGGTGATGATCTGCGCCACCCGGTCTCGGCCGTAGCGATCGATCACGTACTGGATCACTTCGTCACGGCGGTCGTCGGCGAAGTCCATGTCAATGTCCGGCATCTGGATGCGCTCTGGGTTGAGGAAGCGCTCAAACGTCAGCCCGTACTTGACCGGGTCCAGGTCCGAAATGCCCAGGCAGTACAGGATGATGCTGCCGGCTGCCGAGCCGCGCGGACCGCACGGAATGCCGCGTTGACGTGCCCAATCGACGAAGTCCCAGACGAATAGAATGTAGGCGGCGAAACCGGTCTTCTCGACCACCTCCAGCTCGTAGGCGAGCCGGCGGCGCTGCTCCTCCGTTACCCCCTGGCCGTACCGTCTCAGCAGGCCCTCCTCACACGTGCGCTCGAGGAATTCCTGCGGCGTTTGTCCGGCTGGAACGAGGTGATCGAGCGCTGGAAAGCTGAGTCGCCCGAATTCCAGATCGAGCTCGCACCGCTCGGCGATGCGGACCGTATTGCGCAGCGCCTCCGGCAGGTGACCGAACAGCTGCCACATCTCTGCCGGTGTCTTCAAGCAGAACGCCCCGAGAGGCTCCATGCGCATCCGCCTGGGATCCTGGTCGGTGCTGTTGGTCTGCACGCAGAGCAGCACGTCATGAGCGCTGGCTTGATCCGCGCTGGCGTAGTGGCTGTCGTTGGTCACCACCATCGGAATGTCGAGCTGCTGGTTCAGCTCGAGCAAACCGGCGTTGACCGTCTGGTCGTCCGGACTTCCGTGGTCCTGGAGTTCCAGGAAATATTCTTCGCCGAACACCTCGCGATACCAGGCAGGCTCGCCACTGTAGCAGGCGCTCAGCGCGATCAGGCCGCGCGCGTGTTCGGCCAGCAGCGCGCGATCGATGCGCGGCTTGTAGTAGTACCCCTCCAGGCTGGCGCGCGAGACCAGCTTGATCAGGTTGTGGTAGCCCTCGAGGTTCTTCGCCAGCAGCACCAGGTGGAAGTAGTTGCGGTCCTGGTTGCCCAGTTTGTCGGACATCCCGCGCGGGCTGACGTAGGTCTCGACGCCGAGGATCGGTTTGATGCCGGCGCTTCTGGCATGTGAATAGAAGTCGATGGCGCCATACAGGTTGCCGTGATCGGTCAGCGCCACGGCGCGCATGCTGCGCCGTTTGACGGTCTCGACGATGTGCTTTACGGGCGAAAGGCCATCCAGGAGCGAGAACTCGCTGTGCACGTGCAGGTGTACGAAGTCCCGGCTGGGCGCAGGCGGCAGTGGCTCGGGCTCGCCGGGCGTTGGCTCCTCTGTCGGCTCGTAGGCTTCGGGATCGACATCGGCATCGTTGTCCCACCAGGCGCGCAGATTGTCGGTTGGATCGGCGGCGGTCACGTGACGCAATGGTAGGGGCAGCGGCCGGTGGCTTTGGCGAGTTTGTGACGACGCCCGGCGCCTGCGCTCAGGAGAATCTGGTGGCCACCTGAGCGGCGAAATCGCGCCAGTCGCGGACCACGAAGTCTGCCTCGGTCTGGACCTGACCGTCGGCCCCGGGCGCGTACAGCGCCGAGTGCAGGCCCGCCCGCCGTGCGCCTTCGACGTCCAGCTCTTCCAGGTCGCCCACGTGCAGCGCCTCCGCCGGCCGGATGCCGCCGAGGGCGTCCAACGTGTGCACGAAGATGCTCGGGTGCGGTTTCGCCATGCCGAATTCGTTGGAGAAGGTCGTCACTGCAAAGAAGTCGAGCAGACCGTGGCGCTTGAGCACCTCGCGCAGCACCCTGCCGCCTGCCATGCCGGTGTTGCAGACGACCCCCAGGTGGTAGCCGGCGTCCTTCATCGCGGCGACCGCGGCGTGCACGTGCGGCATCGCATCGGGCAACGGATCGAGCGTGATGTCCTCGTAGGCGTGTTCAACGACCTCGTACGGGATCAGCCCATCCGCGATCCCGAGCTCTCGGGCCAGCACCGCCCAGCGGCCGGGTGGCCCAACGTCCTCGTAGGATTCGCGGGCGGATTCGGTAATGCGATCCAGTGCGCGTTCGAAGGCGCGTCGCAGGTCCTCGGGGGTAAACGTGTGACCCGCGCCGGCGATCGCGCGGTGCAGCCGAGCCAACCGCTGCGCCGTCCGCTCGGGCGTGATGTTGCCGTCGACGAGCGTGCTCCAGAAGTCGAACGTGATCGCCCTCAGCGTCATTTCCGACGAAACGTGACCGCCTTCAACAGCAGGTCAAGCTCGTCGATCGTCCAGCCCGCCTCCTCCCAGGCGCGCTGCTGCACCTGATCCTGCCAGTTGGCGTCGATGCGCCCACGTTTGACCCGCCCGCCGCGCCACCACTGCTCGTACTCGAGCGCCGACGGCGGTAACGGATCGCCAAGCAGCTCTTCGAGCCGCCGGAAGCCGAGCGTCACCTGCTTCTGGCCCTTCGGCAGCCCGCTCAGGAACTCGCGCAGTGGCTCGTACTTCGGCATCGTCGGCAGTAGAGGATAGCGCTTTGTGCACACTGCACAAAGATTTGCCCACGAACTCGGGCACTGCACACGGGGCAGGCCACGCGTTCCGACAAGGAAAATCGCCCTGCGGGAGTCGCGGAAGGAGCGCAACGATGCGTCGTCGGTTGTTCCCGCGCGACGGCGAACAAAGTGCGTAGTGAATCGAGAGGAGAGCAAGCTCCCTATGGCCATCGCCACCGGGCCAAAAATCGCGCAACCGAAGACCTCGCCTAAGGCCGTGCTCGCGCAGGCGAAAGACCTGGGGGTCAAGTTCGTCGACTTCAAGTTCATCGACCTGCCTGGTCTGTGGCAGCACTTCTCGATCCCTGTTGAGGACTTCACCGAAGAGCTCTTCAGGGAAGGCATTGGCTTCGACGGTTCGTCGATCCGCGGCTTCCAGAAGATCCACGAGTCCGACATGCTGCTGCTGCCCGACCCCGACACCGCGTTTCTGGACCCGGCGTGCAACATCCCAACGCTGGCCGTGATCTGCGATGTGATCCAGCCAGGCACGGGCGAACGATACTCGCGAGATCCGCGCTTCGTGGCCAAAAAGGCAGAGGCCTACGTGACGCAGAGTGGTATCGCTACCACGGCCTATTTCGGACCCGAGGTCGAGTTCTACATCTTCAACTCGATTCGTTTTGGGCAGGACAGCCGCTCGGGCTTCTACGAGATCGACTCGGAAGAAGG
>VBGG01000327.1:0-10214 GCA_005883405.1 Chloroflexota bacterium
GTACCAGCTCCACGAATTCTGCTCGGTTGAAGGTTGCCCGCTCTGCGTGTTCGCCGACCTCCAGTCAAGCGTGAGGTTCTGGCCCTCGATCCAGCCCAGTTCGCGAAGCCCGCGGCGAAGGGCGTCCCAGCGCGTGCCAGTCCCATCGTCGAAGGCCAGGACGCCGACCCGCTCCAAGCCTGGGTGGATTGGGCCCGCGGTGCCGTCGCCAGAACCATGTAGATCGGTGCGCATTTCCTGGCGACGCCATGCCGCCGATTGACACCTCGCGCGTGTCGCGAATTGCGTAATCCCGCTCGGAACGGCGAGAGCCGGTATCATTCGTATGAGGCGAGATATGGCGATTACAGAACGGCGCTTGACGCTGGACGAGTTTCTAGCGCTGCCGGAGGAGGAGCCAGCACTCGAGCTCGAACCCGACGGAACGGTTACTCAGAAGGTGTCACCAAATGGGAAGCATAGCGCGCTGCAGGGCGGGTTTGTTAGCCTGATTGACGGCTTCGCCAGGCCACGGCGGCTGGCGCGCGCGTTTCCCGAGCTGAGGACCGTCTTTGGCGGAGCAGCGTATGTGCCGGACGTGTCCGTTTACCGCTGGGCGCGCATCCCGTTCGCTGATGAGGGCGAAGTCGCGGACGACTTCAGGGAGCCTCCGGACGTCGCGGTCGAAATCATCTCGCCAGGCCAGAGCGTTACCGGCCAGGTACGCCGCTGCGTCTGGTATGTGGAGCATGGTATCGAGGTGGCTTTGCTGGTGGATGTGGTGGACAGGGTGGTGCTGCTGTTCCGTCCCAACGCCGTACCGCGCGCACTCGAGGGCACGGACTCCATCGATCTCGCGGATGTCGTGCCCGGGTTCGAGGCTACCGTCGAGCGGCTGTTCAACGCACTCAGGAGCTGATCAGCCGGGCCCGTCGGGGCCACGGCCGTCGCGGTTCAGTAGTTCGACCTCGATGTGGCCGATAAGTTCAGATGCTGCTGCGACACCGCCGCTCGACGAGTCTCGAGTAGCGAAAGGATTACATGCCCGCCACATGGTTCTGAGGAAGCCCCGCATGGCTGCCGGACGTAGTGTGTGACATACACCGTACGGAAAGGGGTCACAGCTGAGAAATTGAAGCGCATCCCTCGGGTACGAGCCGTCGGATGCGCTCGCCAGGCGGCACCGGAGACTGATTCTCGGGGTCCCAACCAGGTCCGATTGTACCCCCGGTGACGCCGATCCGCTTTCCCGAAGGGGGCGTCGCATGCGCGGGTTTTTGCTCTTCATCACGATCGCCATGCTCACCGTGGCCACAAGCAGCTCGGCGTCGGTTGCGACTATCCTTGGCTGCAGCTGCGTCTAGCCGGGCTGCTCACAGCGTCAGGCTGGCGACCTCCTCGTCAATCGCGACGGAGCCGCCTTGCTCCCACGCCTGAGTCCACGTAGTCTCGTCAGTGGCGCTCCTACCGCGCCGCGCAATGACGCGGTGACGCCGAACAGGCGAGCCGCTTCCGTCGCCTGGCTGAGGACACCCGCCACGGCAGCCAGGCCTTCGATGCTTTCGGCAATACCGCGCTTGTCGTCGAGCTCGCAGAAGGCGCTCAAGCTGTCGGTATACAGATCCCGTGCCTCCGTATTCGCCGCGGTAGAGCGCCATCAGCGCCAGATTGCTCAAGTCATGGGCCACGCCGCGCGAATCCTGAAGGCGCTGGGCCAACGCGAGACTCTCGGAAAACAGGTCGCTCGCGCGCGGGTAGTCACCCAGAAGGTGCAGCGCCGGCGTTGGCGGTGGCCAAGGTGAACAGGTACCCAGCCATTCGATTCAGACTGATGTGGGCCTGATGGGCCTGACGAATCCCGACTGGGCATCCTCGTACCGCCCACGCTGCTGGTGGTCGCCGGCGTTCTGAGCGGAGCTGGGGGTGCGGTCTTAACACCGTCGACTCCGCAGCTCGAACGCACGCAGCTCAGCTGCGCTGCACCAGGATGATCCCGAGGGCGACCGCCACCAGGCCTAGTGCGTCGCTGGGACCCACGGTTTCACCCAGGAACAGGGCGCCAAAGGCCAGGCCGAAAATCGGCGTGAGGAAGTAGAACGCGGAGACGCGGCTGGCCGCGCCGTGCGAGAGCAACGCGAACCACAGTAACGACGCGCCGACACTCAGCACTGCGACCAGGTACACGAACGACGCGACGACGGCGGCGGTCAGGCGGAACGCTGGATCGCCCTCCAGTAGCCACGCAACAGGAATCAGCACCAGTCCGGCGGTAACCAGCTGGATCGTGTTGATGGCCAGCAGGTCCATCGGACCGCGGGCGCGTTTGAACAGGATGGTGGACGCGGCATTGGAGCAAACGCCGAGAAATGACAGTGCCACTTCAGGCGGTCGATCGGTCGTCAGACCGCTGCGGGCAAGTGTGACAAACACCACTCCAGCAAAGCCGAGCAGCAGCCCAAGGCCCTTACGCCACGTCAACGGCTCTTTCAATAGCCAGGGCGCCACCAGCGCCAGCACGAGCGGATTGGTGCTCGCAACGATCGAGCCGACGCCGGCTGACAGCCCGAGGTTGAACGCGGAATACGTCAGCCCCAGATACGCGGCGTTGGCCAGCACACCCAGCGCCGCGAAGATCAGCCAGTCGGAGCGTCGGACCGGGAAGGGTCGGCCGAGCCCTACGGCGATGGCGCCCATCACCAGGCCGGCGGCAAGAAAACGCGCGACCAGGAACCACAACGGCGGCGCAGCCGTCGCGCCGACCTTGCTCGGCACGTAAGCCGACGCCCACAGCACGATGTAGAAGACCGCCAGCGGCGCAGCGAAGCGCGTAGCCACGTGCGCCATGTCCCAACATGAGCGTACTGTGTTGACAGGCTTCGGAACGCTCTGCTAGCGTGGCCGCGCATTTAATCGGGGAAGGGGTTGTGCCAGGTCCCGGACTCGAACTGATAGGTCAAGAGGAAATCGACCAGGTCGTCGACGTGCTGCGGAGCGGCCATGTGGCGCGCTACGGCGACGACAACGACCCGACGTTTCTGGCCAAGGTCCAACAGCTCGAACGTGAGATCAGCGTGCGCTCCAGCGTGCGTCACGCCGTCGCCGTCAACTCGGGCACAAGCGCGCTCTGGCTGATCATGGCCAGCCTGGGCATCGGACCTGGCGACGAGGTCATCGTCCCGGGCTTCACGTTCATCGCCAGCATCTCGGCGGTGGTGCACGTGCGGGCGCGGCCCGTGCTGGCGGAGATCGACGAATCGCTCAACCTGGACCCGCGGGACGTCGAATCCAGGATTACACCCCGCACACGCGCCATCCTCGCGGTGCACATGCTCGGCAATCCGGCCCGGCTGGCCGAGCTCCACGCAATCGCACAGCGCCACGGATTGTGGCTCATCGAGGATTGCGCTCAGGCTTTCGGCGCCTCCTACAGGGGTCGGCCTGTCGGAAGTATTGGAGTGGCTGGAGC
The DNA here is from genome assembly GCA_005883405.1 of Chloroflexota bacterium. Taxonomy (GTDB): domain Bacteria; phylum Chloroflexota; class UBA6077; order UBA6077; family CF-72; genus CF-72. The sequence goes on from VBGG01000327.1 coordinate 3,446, forward strand.
GCTGAGCTTCAACATCTTCAAGACGATTACCTGCGGTGATGGCGGCATGCTCATCACCGACGACGGCGATCTCTACGAACGCGCCTTCGCGCTCCATGATCAGGGCCATCTTCCGCTGCGCAAAGGCGTCGAGATGGGCAGACGGGCCTTGCTGGGGCTCAATTTTCGGATGACCGAGCTGTCGGGCGCGGTGCTGCTCGCTCAGCTCCGCAAGCTCGATCGGATCCGCGATCACCTCCGTGCCCAGAAGGCGCTCTTCAAGTCCCGCGTTGCCGAGTTACCCGGTATACGCTTCCGCGATCTTCCCGACCCCAAGGGAGATCTGGCGACTTTTCTTACGGTCTTTTTCCCATCCGAAGAGATCGCTCGGCGCGTTGCGACGAAGCTGGAGACCAGAGTCGCTGCCGACTCGGGCTGGCACATCTACAACCACATGGAGCACCTGCTCGGGCTGCGCATGGCGACCGACAAGGGTTGTCCATTCAACTGCCCCAGCTATTTCAGTGAGCCGCCGGACTATAGGGCCGGCATGCTGCCGCGGACCGACGCGATCACCGCACGCACCCTGAACATTGGGATCGGAGTCGACGATCCGAACCTGGGCGCGGCATTTGGAGTGACCATGCACGACGGACCAGAGGAGGTTGAAGAACGGGCGGCCCGATTCATCGAGGTCGCAGGTCCACTACTTCGCTAACCGCTACATCACGGCGCCGCTGTCCCGCGGCGCTGCGCAGTTGCTACAGGGGGACGAGGGGGGAACACATGAGAATGACGAGAAGGCTTGCCGCCGCGAATCTCCTGGCTCTACTTATCGTGAGTTGCCAGGCAGCCGCACCTGCCGCTCCGCCCACCGCGGCACCCGCCGCACCTGCCGCCGCCGCTCCTGCCGCGGGCGGTTCCAACGTTGGCGGTTGCACCGTCACCAAAGACGTTCGCATCGCGGTTGTGACGCATGGCCAACCGACGTCCAACTTCTGGGCCGTGGTTCAGAATGGGGTGAAGCAGGCGCAAAAGGATCTGTGCATCACCGTTGAGTACAGCTCGCCGGAGACGTTTGACATGGTGCGCATGGGCGAGCTGATCGACGCGGCGGTGGCAAAAAAACCGGACGGACTGGTGGTATCCCTCCCTGACGCGAGTGCCCTGGGTCCGCACGTCAAGAAGGCCGTGGATGCCGGCATCCCGGTGGTTTCGATGAACTCCGGCAGCGACGTCTTTCAGAAGTTCGGGATCCTCACCCACGTCGGCTCCGATGAGGCGGTCGCTGGCATGGCGGGCGGACGCCGCCTCGGCGCAATGGGCGTGAAAAACGCGATTTGCGTCAACGACGAGGTCGGCAACGCCGCGCTCGACACGCGTTGCGAGGGCTTTACCAAGGGACTCGCCGAATCAGGCGCGAAGATGAAGGTGCTCGCCGCGCCAACGGGCGATCCGGTCGGCGTTCAAAACGCGGTCGCCGCGTCGCTCCAGTCGGATCCGACCATCGACGGCGTGGTCACCATGGGGCCCGACGGAGCGGTGCCCACCCTCAAGGCCATCAAAGCCGCCGATCGTCTGAAGACCGTGAAGATGGCGACATTCGACCTCGGCCCCGACACGCTTCAGGCGGTCCAGGCCGGGGAGATGCAATTCGCCATCGACCAGCAGCAATTCCTGCAGGGCTACATGCCGGTCCTGTTGCTGATGCTCTACAAGCAGTACTTGCTGATGCCGGGCGGTGGACAGCCCATCCTCAGCGGGCCGAACTTCGTGACGCAGGACACCGCGGCGACCGTTCTGTCGCTGTCGAAGAACGGCATCCGCTAGCCCCGTGACGACGACGGCGAGCGTTGCAGTCCGCACGGACGAACGCGTTCGACGGGTCGGCTGGCTGCGCCTGTTGCCAGCTCGACCCGAGCTCGGGGCCGTGCTTGGCACCTTCGTGGTGTGGGCGTTGTTCGCGGCGTGGTCCGGCTCACGCGGCTTTCTGACGATCGCCGGCACCGCCAACTACCTCCAGATCGCCGCCCAGCTCGGGATAATCGGCTCAGTCGCGGCATTGCTGATCATCTCAGGCGAGTTCGACCTCTCGATGGGCTCGATGATCGGGGCGACCGGGATGATCCTGGCGCTGTCGATCGCCCACTTCAACCAGCCGGTGTGGGTGGGTCTGCTTGCCGCGTTCGGCTTCGCGCTCGCCGTCGGCTTCATCAATGGCTACCTGGTGGTGAGAACCGGGCTGCCATCGTTCATCATCACCCTGGCCGGGTTCTTTGGCCTGCGTGGTCTGGCATTGGCGATGGCTCGACTGTTGACGGGCACCACCGTCGTCGGCAGCCTGGACTCGCATATCGCCGGCGACCCCGTCGCCATGCTGTTCACCGCGAGCGTGGACGGTTTTGCCGTAGTCATCGTCTGGTGGGCGCTGGTGGCCGCCATCTGTCACATCGTGTTGATGCGATCGCAGTTCGGCAATTGGATCTTCGGCTGCGGGGGCTCCGCCACCGCGGCGCGCAACCTCGGCGTGCCGGTCGAGCGAGTGAAGATCATCCTGTTTATGAGCACGGCCGCGGTGGCCTGCCTGCTGGCGTGCATCCAGGTCCTGGGCGTCGGCAGTGCGGACGCCAACCGCGGTGTACAGAAGGAGTTTGAGGCGATCATCACGGCGGTGATCGGCGGCACGCTGCTGAGCGGTGGTTACGGAACTGTGATCGGTACGATTTTCGGCGCGCTGACGCTGGCGATCACGCAGCAGGGACTGTTTTTCGCGGCGGTCGACGCCGAGTGGTACCGCGTGAGTCTCGCGGTCATCCTGCTCAGTGCTGTGCTCCTGAACCAGTACGTCCGCTTGCGCGCGGCGCGCACACGGCTGTGATGGAGTCGCCAGTGGAGATCGATGGACGCACGCCGATCATCGAGGTTCGCCACGTCTCGAAGTATTTCGGCACCGTCGTCGCCCTGGAGGACGTCTCGGTCAGCGTTCATCCTGGCGAGGTAGTCTGTCTGCTGGGCGACAACGGGGCCGGAAAGTCGACCCTGATCAAGGTCATGTCGGGTGTGTTTCCGCCTGATGCTGGCCAGCTCTTCGTCGACGGCGTGGAGGTCCACTTTCGATTCGCGCATGATGCGCGGCAGCGGGGCATCGCGACGGTCTATCAGGATCTGGCGGTGATGCCGTTGATGTCGGTGTCAAGGAACTTCTTCCTGGGCTCCGAAATTACCACAGGCTGGGCGACCGAAAGGCCGCCGATCGCATCGCACGCACCGAGCTGCTGAAGATGGGCATCGACCTGCGAGACACGTCCCAGCTGGCGGGGACACTTTCAGGCGGCGAGCGCCAGTCGCTGGCCATCGCGCGCGCGATTTACTTCGGCGCCCGGGTGGTCATCCTCGACGAGCCGACTTCGGCCCTGGGTATCAAGGAGGCCGCGGTTGTTTTGCGCTACATCGTGCAGGCGAAGGCGCGCGGATTGGGCGTGGTGCTGATCACCCACAACCCGAGTCATGCCTATCCCGTGGGAGATCGTTTCACCATCCTCGATCGCGGACACAGCCTTGGCACGTATGCGAAAAACGACCTGCAGCCGGTGCGCTTGCTCGGCATGATGAGCGGTGGTGCGGAGCTCGAAGAGCTGACACACGAGCTCCAGCAGCTCGCGCGCTCGCTCGGCGTCGCGTCTGCGAGCTCCGAATGAACCATCCAGTCAAGAGTCGCCCCGAGCCGGCTCGCCGCGTCGCGGTGCCTGGCGTATCGGGCTACGTCGATCGCGTCGGCGTGCCTGCCGGGCAGTCGGCCCGCTTCCACGTCAACTCGCCCGCCGCTTATGAATTCTCGATCGTGCGGCTCGGCCAGCGGGCCATCCTGGACGCGACGGCAGACGAACCCGCCGATCGCGCCGACGTCGAGGTTATCTCCACGCGCCGTCACGCCAGCGCGACGCCGCAGACGCTCTCGGCCGGCTCGTATGTGTATGTACGCGGCGAGCCGATCCCACGCGGACCCCTGACGCTCGCAACGTGGCTGCGTCTGTGGCGTTTGCCAGTCATTGATGCCATCCAGTGGGCATGGTTCGGCATCCTGACTGACCTGGATTATCCGGAGACATGCCGCTTCGGGCTGCTGGTGGATCATCTGGGGCGCATCGGCGCGTACACGGGCGATGGTGGCCTGTTCCGCCACGAATGGCTGCACCTCACCGAACCGCTCATGGCCAGTCGGTTGGGGCACTGGGTGCACGTGGCCGCCACGCTCAGCGATCAGAGTCTGCAGATCTACGTGAATGGCGAGTCTGCGTATCGCACCGGCGGTCCGCTGCCGTCCGTCAGCGCACCCGGCGCAGCAGCGCGGCTGCGGATTGGAGCCAATGCCGAACAGGGCGCCGCCGACGACTTCCTTGACGGCGATCTGGCCCAGCCGTTCGTCGCAGCTTCCGCGCTCCAGCAGCCGGTTGTCGCGCGGGTGGCACATGATCGGGCTCGCACTCCGCTCGAGCAGTTGGCAATTGGGCCGCTGCACGCAGCGTGGCCCCTGGACGAGGAGCGCGGAGTGGAGGTGCATGACCTCTCCGGCAACGGTCGCCATGGGCAGATCGTGCAGGGTGGGACGTGGCAGATTGGAGGTCCGGCTCATGATACCTCGCGTGGTGTACCAGGCTACGATCCGCTGTCCGACCCGGACCGCGGGCATGGACTGCGCCTGTCGAGTGACGACCTGGTAGACGCGGAGTGGAGCGCTACCGACGAGTGGCTGGTACCCGAAGATGCGGAATCGGGCCTGTACGCGGGCCGAATCCGGCTGGAGGGGCAGGATCCAGCGTCGGCTGTTTCAGTTGTTTTCGCCGTCGTTCGCACCCGCCCGCGGCGCCCGGACTCCATCGCGCTGCTGCTTGCAACAAATACCTGGTTCGCCTACGGCCGCCGCCCGACCGATGTGCTGCGCCTGGCTGGTTTGTCAGCCTCCTGCTACTCGAACCACATCAGCGGGCGTCCGTTCTTTCACGTGACAACCCTGGCGCCAATTCCGCGCGCTGACCCGTACGGGTTCGAATCGCTGCGAGCCGCCTTCACGCGTCATTCGCACCTGGTTCGGCCGGAGCGGTACGCCGAGGCATGGCTCGCAGCCGAAGGGTATGCGTACGAAGTCATCACCGATACCACGCTGCATGCCGAGCCAGATCTGCTGAAACACTTCGCGGCGCTGATGATCGTTGGCCACAGCGAGTACTGGACCGACGCGGAGCGTGACGGAGTGGCCGCGTTCCTGGCCGACGGAGGGCAGGTTGTTTCACTGTCGGGGAACACGCTGTGCTGGCGGACCAGCTTCAATGACGATCTGACGGTGCTCGAATCGCGCAAGGCCGTCACCTCGGAGGACGAGCGCTGGCTTTCGCCCGGTGAATGGGGTGAGCGCTGGCACAGTGACGATGGCCGCCCTGGATCCCTGTTTACCATGCTCGGCCGGCCCGGCTACGAGGTCCTTGGTCTCGATACCAAGGGCATGATCGACGACGGCACGCCGACAGCCTTTGACGCGTTCACCGTTCTGCAGCCGCATCACTTCCTTTTCCACGAACCGCTTGCGGTGCCGATCTCCGCGCTCGGCACGATCGGCGAGACCAACCTCAATGGACCTCGCGCGAGCGGCTACGAGTTCGATGCCACACCCCAGCAGGCTGGCCTGCTGGACGAGCCGCTTGCCGGCCAGGTACTTCTCGCGCGTGCCATGGGGCAGCGCAACATCGAGTGGCACGGCGGCCGGCAGCATGGTGGCGGTGACATCGCCTATTGGGAGCGGCCGGCCGGAGGCCGAGTCTTCAACGTGGGCAGCATCGGCCTGACGGGTGCACTGGCCGTGGACCCGGGCGTGCAACAACTCATGCGCAACGTCCTCTTCCATTTCGGCGTGCGGCCGGACCCCGAGCGAGCTACGCCAGGTCGGTCAAGCGCGGCATCACCTCGGTAGCCAGCAGACGCATCGACCTCCGCCAGCGGTCCGCATCGTCCCAATCGTGGGTGACCCACAGCAGCGTGCCGAAGCCCCCGACACGCTCGTACAGCTCGCGGATCTGGCTCGCGACTGACTCCGGATCACCGACCAGCCACATATTGTCGATCATGTAGTCCAGCGTCAGATCGCTCGTGGGCAGGTCGTCGCGGCACTTCCAGAGTGCATTCTGTCCGTTGCGACCGAACAACTTGAAGAAGTAGTCCTCATAGCCGCGCGCCAGTGAGCCGCGCCGGACGTACGCGCGTGCCGCCACGGTGGTGTCGTCGACGTAGATCTCGCGAGCGATCCGCCAGGTCGAACGGTCCGCGGTCCGCCCACCCTCGGCCGCCCCGCCGGCAACCTGGTCCCAGTGACTCTTGACGAATCGCGGGTGCACCAGATTGGACGACAGCGGTGCCCAACCGCGTTCACCCGCGGCGCGCATGAGCCGAGACTGGGCGGTCATGCCGGGCACGGCGATCGGCGGATGCGGCTTCTGGAACGGCTTCAGAGGCCCGCCCAGCCCCACGTCGGGAACCGGATTACGCACACGGATGGGCCAGAATTGCCCTGGCATGTCATAGGGCGGGTCCTGGGTCCACATCGCGAGGATGAGATCGATGGCGCGGAACATCAGCAGCTCCGGCAGTTGCCCGTCGATCCCGAATAGCTCCAGGTCGGTCGGCACGCGCCCGACGCCAATGCCGAAGTTGATTCGTCCCCCGGTGAGGTGGTCGAGCTGAGCCACGCGGTTGGCGGTGTTGGCCGGGTGGTGCTGCGCCATGAGCACCACACCGGTGC
>VBGG01000327.1:10232-27651 GCA_005883405.1 Chloroflexota bacterium
AAATACGCGCGCGATGAACTGGTCGGGGGCAGGAATATTCTCCCACGCCATCGTCGCGTGCTCGCCGATCCAGGCCTCGTGATAACCCAGCTCGTCGGCCAGCACCAACAGCTCGCGATCCTCCTCGTAGCACTGGGCGAGCGGCTTGTCGGGCGGATGGAGGGGCATCATGAACAGCCCAAGCTGCATCAGCGGATGTCGCCCATCTGCGCGAGAAGTGCCACTGCATCCTTGCGTTGCTGGTCGGTCATCGACAGCAGCGGTCGGCGTGGCGGACCGACCGGGCGACCAGCGTTGGCCATCAGCTCCTTGAGCGGCCCCGGATGATCCGGCCCCTGACGCACCCGCACCAATTTCAGGAGTCGCCGGTTGAGCGCAAGCGCGGCAGGCACCGCGGCGGCAGCGCAGCCCACCTCCAGCACTTCGCGTGTGCTCGGCCCGAGCGCTCCGGCGATGACGGGGACTCGTCCGTTGACGATCTGCACCGTACGCTGCACGACGCGTCGCCGTTCGTGATCGTCCAGATTGAGGTACTCCCCGCAGCCACCGATCGCCACCACACCAGTAACACCTGACGCGAGGACGAATTCCAGATGCGAGGCGACCCGGTCCTCATCCAACGTCTCATCGGACCTGAAGGGAGTGACGAGGGCGGCGTGGATTCCGCGCGGGCGGAACGTCGATCCGCCAGACTCACTCATGCTGGTCCTTGCGGTCCTCCAGGAAGAGGTCGAACTCGTCGGCCACCTCTTCGAATCGGCTGAGTCGCTCGGCGGCTCGGTTGTGTCCTCGTCTGGCCAACTCGGAGACGAGCACGTTGACCACTGTCTGCGCGGCTACGCTCGAGGGGAAAAAGGACGTGCTGCGAATTGGCGTCGGGATCGTCAGCCAGGCGACGCGACCGGCCGGTGACAGCAGTCGATCGGTAACCGCGATGACGTCGGCTCCGCGACGCCGGGCGTACCTTGCTGCTTGCAGGATCTGCCGAGAATAGCGGGGTGTGGTGAAGATGATCATCACGTCGCCCGAATTGATGTGCGCGAGTCGGTCCGCCAGGCTACCGCCGAACAACGTCAACAGCTCCACGCTGTCTCCGAGGACCTGCTGAAAGAGGTGCCAGCAAGAATGCGCAACGCCGAATCCGCTGCGCATGCCGAGCACGAAAATTCGCTCCGCCGACAACAGCCGCTCGACCGCGGTATCGACAACTTCTGAGGTGAGGCTCTCCTGCAGCAGCTTGAGATTCTGGATTTCGAGGCCGATGATGGCGCTGGGGTCGTGGGTGTCCGTCCGAAGCCGCTGCTCCAACAGGTCGATGGGCGCCATGCGGGCCAGCAGCCCACCCTGAAGCTCCTGCCGAAGCTCGGGGTAGCCAGAATAGCCCAGCTCGGACGCGAGGCGAACGACCGTGGAGTCGCTGACGTTGGCGCGACGGCCGACGTCGGCGACGGGCAAAAAGGCCACGTCGTAGGGCGATTCGAGCAACAGACGGGCAACCCGCTGCTGGCCTGGGCTGAGGCGGTCGAAGGCCATGCGTAGCCGCTGCGCGAGGGGGTGGTCGGTGGGCAAACCAGCCTCTTGCAGCAACTGGTTCATAACCTCTGTATTCATGCAACGCCGGTTGCAGCGAGCCTAACAGGACGCGTAAGCTCCGGCAAGATGGCGAGAGGCGTCGCGCCGCATCGTCCCCTGGACCCGGTCTCACTCGAGATCGTGTGGCACCGCCTGATTGCCGTCGTCGATGAAGCCGCCACCAGCCTGGTGCGGACCTCCTTCTCTCCCATTGTACGAGAGTCGAACGACTTCTCGTGCGTACTGTACGACGCTCGCGGCAACGACATCGTCGAGAACACCATCGGTATTCCGTCCTTCAACATGACCCTTGGTCGGACCCTGCGGCACGTGCTTCGTCGTCGACCCCCGGATCGATGGCGGCGCGGCGACGTCGTCTTCACCAATGATCCCTGGATCGGCGCGGGTCACCTGCCTGACATCACCATTGTCGCGCCGATTTATGTGGACGACCGTTTGCTGGCATGGGTCGGCAGTATCGCTCACCACGTGGACGTCGGCGGCACTGGCTGGTCAGCCGACGCTAGCGAGGTGTTCGAGGAAGGTGTTCGGATTCCGCCACTGCTCCTGATGCGTCAGGGCGAGCTGAACGAGGATGTGCTCGAGCTCATCAGTGCGAACGTCCGGCAGCCCGACCGACTGCTTGGCGACCTGCTCGCGCAGGTCTCGGCCGGCGAGGTTGCCGGCCAACGGCTGCGCGAGCTGGTGCGTGATGCGGAGCTGACCGACCTGGAGACTGTCTCCGACCAGATCTGCCTGATCGGCGAAGAGTCGATGCGACGGGCGGTGGCCGCGGCTCCGGATGGGGTGTATCGTGCCGCGCTGGACCTCGACGGCACTGACGACGAGTCCATCCATGTGGAGGTGGCCGTCACCATCGAAGAGGATGCCGCGACCGTCGACTACAGCGGAACCTCGCCGCAGGTGCGCCAGGGCCTGAACTGTCCGATCAACTACACCGAGGCTTACACCTGCTATCCGCTCAAGTGCGTGTTTGATCCGCTCACCCCGCGCAACGAAGGCTCCTACCGCCGTGTGACTGTCGCGGCGACTGCAGGGTCGATCCTCAACCCGAGCTTTCCGGCGGCTGTCAATGCACGCCACATGGTCGGGCACTGTCTGGGCGGCCTGGTGTATCAGGCACTCGCGCCCGCGTTGCCCGAGCGCATTATCGCCGAATCAGGCAGCGCTCCAACGATGCGCGCGGTGATCTCGGGGGCGCGCGACGACGGTAGTCGCTTCAGCACGATCCTGTTCATCAACGGCGGCATGGGCGCTGGCGCAGGCTGCGCCGGCCTGTCGGCGACTTGCTTCCCGTCGAACGTGATTTCAGGCGCCATGGAGATGGTCGAGTCACTTGCCCCACTCCGCATCTGGCGAAAAGAGCTGGCGCCCGACACAGGTGGTGCCGGTGAATTCCCCGGCGGTCTCGGTCAGGTGGTGGAGGTGGAGCTACTCGGCTCGCGCGAATGCACCCTCTCGTTGTTTGTGGAGCGCAGGTGGCATCCCGCGCGCGGCGTGCTGGGGGGTCTGCCCGGTGCGCCTTCGGTGGTTGAATGGAACGGGCGGCAGGACGGCTTCCGTCTCAAAGGTCGCAATCGGATGCGCCCGGGCGATCGCCTGCTGCTGCGTTACCCCGGCGGTGGTGGTTACGGCGATCCGCACCACCGGGTGTCCGACGCAGTGCTGGCCGACGTCGAGTCCGGAGTATTGACGCCTGACAGGGCTCGGGAGCTTTACGCGAGCGGTGACTGAGCCGGTGGTGGCGGCGGTAGATGTTGGCGGAACCTTCACTGACGTCGCGGTCTGGCACGCCAGTCGCGCCTCGCTGCGCACGCACAAACGTCTCACCACACCAGTGGATCCGGCGCGCGCGGTGGTCGATGGCCTGGATGCGCTCGGATCGGCGATTGCTGCTGTTGTGCACGGCACGACGTTGCTTACCAACGCGCTGATCGAGCGACGCGGAGCCGTCGTCGGCCTGATTACGACCCACGGCTTTCGTGACGTTCTGGAGATCGGCAACGAGCTGCGCTACGACACCTTCGACCTGAAGCTGCGGCGACCGGATCCAATCGTTCCCCGCAGATTGCGGATGGCGGTGCCCGAACGTATGTCATCCGACGGCGAAGTCATTGTGCCGCTGGACCTTCGCGCCACAGAGGCGGCTGGTCGGTTCCTGGTGGAGCAGGGTGTTCAGGCCATCGCCATCGCGTTCGTAAACGCCTATGCAAATCCCGCGCACGAACAGGCCGCTGCAAGGCTTCTGAGCGGCATGTTTCCGGACATATCCATCAGTACGTCGGCGGAAGTGTCAAGCGAGGTGCGGGAATACGAGCGCTTCTCGACCACCACCGCCAATGCCTACGTGCAGCCCCTCATCGACGGATATCTTGGCGATCTCAGCAGTCAGCTGCCATCGTCGTTGTTTCTCATGCTCTCCGATGGGACGATCTCAACGGTGGGCGCCGCACGACGATTGCCCATCTGCATGGTCGAATCGGGCCCGGCGGCTGGCACCATCGCCGCTGCGCAGCTGGCGAAGGACTGCGAGTGGCCAGCCGCGATGGCGTTCGACATGGGCGGCACCACCGCCAAACTCAGCCTCATTCATGATGGTCTGCCGCAGCTCACGCGTTCACTGGAAGTCGCCCGTGTGCATCGCTTCAAGAAGGGCAGCGGCTTGCCCTTGCGGGTGCCATCGATTGACCTGCTCGAGATCGGCGCCGGCGGTGGGAGCATCGCCCGGGTCGATTCGCTAGGGCTGCTGAAGGTTGGTCCTGAAAGCGCCGGCGCGGTGCCAGGGCCAGCGTGTTACGGAAGGGGTGGCAACGAGGCGACGGTTACCGACGCGGATCTGGTGCTGGGCTACATTTCGCCACGTGGCCTGGTCGGCGGCCGGGTGCGCCTCGACGCTGAGTTCGCCCGGACGTCCATCGCCCGTGTCGCCGAGCGGCTGGACATGAGCGTGGATGAAACGGCCGCCGGAATTATCGACGTGGTCAACACGCACATGGCGACCGCGGCCCGCATCCATCTGGCGGAGCATGGTCGCGATCCTCGTCGCTACCGGCTGATCGCGTTCGGTGGTGCGGGTCCGTTGCATGCCTTCAGAGTGGCGAAACTGTTGGGAATCACGCAGGTGGTCTTGCCGCGCGATGCAGGAGTTGCCGCGGCGATCGGCATGTTGGTGGCGCCACGAGGAGTCGAACGGGTTCGGAGCTGGCGATGCCCACTGGATCGGCTCGACTGGGCTCGCGTGCAGACTCTTTTGACGGAGCTCGAGACTGATGCGCGGGAGCTTATCCGTCAGTCACACGTAGCGGAGGAGGACATTCACGTCGAGATCGCCGCGGACCTTCGTTACGTGGGCCAGGGACACGAGCTGACGGTCGGACTCGATCGCCGCTACATCGAGAATCACGATATGGAGTCGATCGCCGCGGCCTTCGCCGAGCACTACCGTCGCCGATACAGCCTGGTGTTGGAGCGCATGCCGGCCGAAATCGTCTCGTGGCGCGTGCGCGCGCAAGGACCCGCGGTTGTCGAACGCGCCTACCGATTCAACGATGGCACGACTGGAGCGCGACAGGGCGTCGAGCAGAGGCGCGCCTTTTTCCGCGAGTGCGGCGGTCCGGTTGATGTAGCCGTCCACTTCCGCGACAGTCTCGCCGAGCACGACGTCGTACGCGGTCCAGCACTGATCGAAGAGGAGACCACGACCTGTGTCGTCGGACCCGGATGGTCGGCTGCCCTGGATGGCATGGGCAATCTGCTCATGTGGAACGAGGCATGAATCAAACTTCTCGAAGCTCGCGCCTCGCAACGAATCTGATGCTGCGGACGCGCCGCAAGCCGCGGGTCGTACCGCAGGGTACGATCCGCTTCGACCAGGGTGATCCGTACTTCAATACACCGGAGCCCATTCCGCGCGCTTTGTCCGCCGCGTCGGTTGCGCTGGCGCACGGCGATGAGTGGCACCGCGAAATGCTCGAACGCTACCGCCGTCGGCGCGATCTGGTGGTCGACGCGCTCGGTGCGCTCAGCTCTTCACCGCCTCGGCCTCCGCAAGGCACCTTCTACATATTCGCCCGTCACCCCGCTGGCGTGACTTCTGAACGGATGACCGAGATCGCGCTGAAGAAAGGCGTTGCGGTGCGGCCTGGCAGCGAGTATGGGCCCTCAGGCGAGGGATTCGTACGCATTGCGTTCTCGCTGGGCGTCGACGACGTCACGGAAGGCATGGCTCGTTTGAGCCGCGCGTTCCACCAGGCGGCGGCTCACACCGTCAGGCGTGGGTCGAACGCGTCGCGTACCGCGTTGCCGAAGATGTTGGCTGACAGCACGGCCAGCACAATGGCAACTCCCGGCCACAGCACCAGCCAGATGGAGTGGAACAAATAGCTCTGCGCGTTCAACAGCATATTGCCCCAGCTCGGAACCGGTGGTTGCACGCCGAGACCGACGAAATCGAGCGACGCTTCGGTCAAGATGATCTGTCCCACACCCAGGCTTGCGCTGACGATCATCACCGGGAGCACGTTTGGCAGGATGTGACGCAGGACAATTCGGGTGTTACTCGCACCAACGCCGCGAGCGCCGACGACGAACTCACGACCTGCAATCGCGAGGGTCTCGCCGCGCACCAGGCGTGCCACGCGCCCCCAGACGGTCAGCGCAATGATGACGGTGAGCGACAGCGCATCGTGCTGGATCGTGAACCAGCCCTTGTCGGGGCCGATTCGGAGCGGAAGGATCGCCGTGATCAGGATCAGGAGAAAGATCGTCGGGATTGCCAACAGCATGTCGACAAAGCGCATCAACATCTCATCGATTGCACCGCCAAAAAAGCCGGCCGCGAGTCCGACGCTGGCGCCGATAGCGATGTAGAGTGCGACCGTCAAGAAGCCCACGCCGAGTGAGACGCGCGCGCCCCAGACAAGTCGCGTCAGTGTGTCCCTGCCGAGCTCGTCCGCACCGAGCCAGTGCGCTGGAGATGGTGGAGCGAAGACACCATCCAGATTCTGGGCCGTCGGCTCGTAGTGCGTCACCAGACCTGAAATCAGCGGTGCCGCGGCGGCGACAGCGCTGAAAACCAGCAGAATTGCCCCGAAGAACATAGCAAAGTGGTTCGCGAACAGTCGCTCACGTGAACGTGTCCAGTAGCCGCGCGAGCGTGGTACGGCTACTCGCAATTCGGCACGCACCGGCGCCGGCCGCGGCCAGGGTAGTGCGCGACTCATCGGTAGCGGATCCTCGGATCGAGCAGCGCATACAGCATGTCGGCCAGCAGGTTCCCCGCGATCACCAGGATGCCGGTGAACGTGGTGAGTCCGAGCACCATGGTGAAGTCGTATTGCAGCGCAGTCTCCAGCGCCAGGCGGCCGATACCGGGCCAACTGAACACCACCTCGACAATCGCCCCACCACCAACGAGCGCTGGCAGCTCGAGTCCGACGAGCGTCACCAGTGGCAACACGGCGTTGCGCAGGCTGTGAACGTACACAACGCGGCGTTCGTTCATACCCTTGGCGCGCGCAGTCCGCACATAGTCCTGTGACAGCGCTTCGAGCATGGCCGAACGCGTGAAGCGCGACCAGATCGCCAGGTTGATGAAGGCGAGCGTCACCGCTGGCATGATCAGGTGCTTCGCTCGATCCAGGAGGTCCCCGCCGCCTACCGCGCTTGTTGCTCCGGCTGACGGCAGCCACGGCCAGCCGAGGCGGTTAAATGTGATCGAGAACACCAGGATCAGCAACAATCCAAGCCAGAATGCAGGCAGGCTCACGCCGATGACCGACAGGAACGTCAGCAGGTTGTCGGTCCAGCCGCGGCGTACCGCTCCGATGATGCCGAATGGCACCGAAAGTCCCACTCCGATGACCAGCGCGGTCCCCGTGAGTAGCAGCGTATTGGGTAGTCGCTCCAGGATCGCGCCGAGCACCGGGCGACCGTTCAGGATTGAGCTTCCGAAATCACCGCGCAGCAATCCGGTCAGCCAGCGCCAGTACTGGACGGATAACGGCTCGTCCAGACCCAGGTTTTGACGGATTCGCTGGATGTCCTCCGGTCTCAGGTTTGGATTCAGCTCGAGTCCGGGCAGAAAGCTGCCGGCGGTTGCGTGCATGAGCAGGAAGGTGACGAGGGTTATGCCGAGCAGCGCCGGGATAGATGCGAGCAAACGTCGTGCGATGTATCGGGTCATGCGCCGGGGGTTGCGAGGGGGCGGGGCTGCGCAACTTGACAGCCCGCTGCACCCCTGTTAGCGTCTGCAACCGACGCTGCACACTTGCAGACATGATGAGGCGACCGCTGCATCACCGGGTCTTGACGCGACGCGACATCCTGTGGCGGAGTGCACGCGCCATCGGCGCCATCGGCACCGGACTTGTGCTCGCGTGCACGCAGACTCCACCACCTGAGACTCCGCCGACCAGTGCACCCAATGCGCCGACGGCGCGACCGCCAAAGCCAGTGTCCGCCAGCCAACCAACGCCGACGGCGGCTCAGCTGCCAAAGAGCGGTCATCTTGTCGAAGGGTACGTCGGAGATGTGCGCGCTTCGATGCTGCCGTTGTTCAGTGGCCCCGAGGTGGCCGGCTTCATCATCAACAACCTCCTCTTCGACGGCTTGCTCAATAGCAGCGCGAACGGAGATCTCGTTCCGCTGCTTGCGACCTCCCTGCCCACCGTTTCGAGCGACCAGCTCACCATGACGTTCAAGTTGAAGCCTGGCGTCAAGTGGACCGATGGGCGGGACGTCACAGCCGACGATGTGGTCTTCACTTACAGAGTGTTCTCGGCACCCGAGTACAAAGAAGCGAACACGACGCGGCGCGCGGATTTCGATCAGTATTTCGATAGTGTAAGCGCGCCCGATCCACTCACGGTTGTGTTCAAGTTCAAGCAGCCCTGGGCGCCATTCCTCACGTGGCACTGCCAATACGGCATCGTGCCCAGGCACATTCTCGGCAATCTGTCGGCTCAGGAGCTCAACACGACCGAGTTCAACATCAAGCCGACCGTCTCAAATGGCATGTTCAAGTTCTCGAGCTGGGACAAGGGCCAGCAGGTTGTTCTGGAGCGGAACCCGGACTATCACCGAGGACCGACGCCGCTCGATTCGTACACTATGAAGGTCCTGGCCAGCAGCACCGCCGTTGCAAGCGGTCTGCAGACCGGCGAGATCGACATGGGCATCATCGACCCGACGGTTGCCGATCAGATGAAGTCGGAACCGCGCGTGACGGTGACGGATTACAGCATCGCGGCGATTATTTACCTGTTCTATCAGCTCGACGCGGCCAAGCCTGGATCGAAGTTCTTCTCCGACAAGCGCGTACGCCAGGCGCTCCTGTACGCGCTCGACCGCAACAAGATGGCCCAGGCGCTGTTCTTCGGCGCTGCCACTCCGGGCGACTCGATCATTCCACCCATCACCTGGGCCTATGATCCGGGCGTCACCCCGAAGTTTCCGTTTGACAGAACCAGAGCTGAGCAGCTCCTCGACGAAGCTGGATGGACACGCGATGCGAGCGGCACGCGGGCCAAGGATGGCACGGCGCTGCAGTTCGAGCTGCTCGCGGCAGCCGGCAGCAAGCCGCTCGAGAACAGCGTCGTCAGCATCCAGGAACAGTGGCAGGCGATTGGCGCGTCTGTGACGCCGAAATTGGTCGACTCCAACACGCTGACCGATGTCTCGACCAACACTCGCGCATTCGACGCGATGATCAGTCAGCGCAACATGCCCCAGGATCCAGATCCGAGTCTGCAGTGGTCCAGCAGCAATGCCGGACCTGGTGGCTTCAATTCGACCGGCTACCGGAATCCGGCTGCCGACAAGCTGATCCAGGACGCCAATGCCGTGTTCGACCAGAATCGGCGCAAGGCGATCTATGCGCAGCTCCAGAACCTGCTCGCCGACGATCTACCCGCGGCACCGTTGTTCGTGCCTCGCGAGATCGTCGGCGTCAACAAGCGCGTACAGGGGGTGGTCGGAGCCATGGGGACGTTCAATCGCCTTCGGCGCACGCTCTGGTTCAACCAGGTCGGGGTGAGCGACGGTAAGTAACCGCCCTGATCACCGCACTGCGTGTGCCTGCTGGATCATGAGTCGTCCGGCTCGATGCGGGGCGGCTCGGCAACGCCGTACGCGGACAGGCCCGTGTCGTGTACGTGGCCGCCCTCTGGCTTGACGTCAAGCCAGGCCGCGACGACGAAGCCGACCAGCGCCAGCCCCGGTAGTGCGCCTCCCCAGGTGACGCCGAGCAGCCACAGGATGACTCCGGCGATGAACACCGCGCCGACCAGCAGCCATCTCAGGCGTGAAGCCTGGCCGCGTGATCGTCGTCGGAACTCGGCGTTGGGCATCTGGCCGCGTGTCGTGCTCAGTATGCCGCTTCAATGCTGCCGCTGAGCAGTTCGCGCGTCAGCGCACGGGGTTCAAGAGAAAGTGGGCGAGCAGTGTCCACAGCGTTAGCAGGAATACTGCCGAGAACCAGACGTTTGCACGCGCCCACGCGTGCACCCGCTGGCCAATAGGCGGCCACCCCATGCGGTCGCAAATGATGTCGAGTACGACGATGCCAAACAGCATGCCAAAGACGAACACGATGACCAGCGAGATACCGGTTGAAAATGACATCGGATTGCTCTATGGCGGTCCGCTCGGCTGGGCGCGATCCATTGACCAGAGCCAATGGCCCGCCAGATAGCACACCACGATAACGACTGCATACGTCACCAGACCATGCGTGCTGCCGGTCTTGTCGTAGACAATCGCACAGCGAATGTAGTGGGTGATCGGCGCGACACCGCCCACGTTTTCAACAGCTACGGCTTCGAAAAACAACGCCGCCGTCGCCGCCACAAAGAATCCAGCTAGCGCGAGCGCGCCCAGAATACGCGATTGCATCGGCTGCTCGAGGCGCGCATCTTCCAATTTGTCAGGCGGCACATCCTGGTAGCGTGGCCAGGCGGTGAGTCTGCCCACCACGACGGCCACGATCCCTGCCACGAAGATCCAGGGGTCGGGTAACGCGCCAGCCGGATCTGTGCACGTGATCGAGGGAACACCAGGATCAGCACGGCAATTGGGTACAACGACCACATCGCCGGCCGTGTCCAGAACTGCCGCTCCGTTACGCGTGCCATCGGTCAGTTGAAGATGGTGGTGCCGATCAGCCACCCCGCGGCGATTGCCGCGACACCGCCAATCCAGCCACTGATTGGCGGTGGGAGAGTCACGTCGAAGGTGGGCTTGTGCTGTTTGAGCAACCAGGCGTCCAGGAGGCAGGTGAGGCCCAGCACAAGCGTGACCAGGCTGAACATCAGCGAGATGCGCGCGCCGCGCGTGAAAAAGCCGAAGGCTGGCGCCGCCAGGAATACGATGGCTGACGCAATGACAAGCCCCAACGCGAGCGCGTTGAAGACGTTCTCCCGCCGCTGCATCTCGCGCGCTCCATCCGACGGTACCGGCTGAGCAGTCGCCACGCGACCCCCTTCAAAAGCGCCGCCAGGATACGGCCGAGCGACCGCGGAATCAACGCCGTGCTTCAGTCTGCGTCGGCGAAAGGCACGTGCCTTGAGGCGATTGCCGCAGTAGCGCATGTAGCACCACCGGCGGGTGCCATTGATCGAGGTATCCGCAAACGCGAATCCACAGCCGGGATTGGCACACAGCTTGAGGCGCTGTCGATCGCCTGACTCGAGAAGGTCGCGAACGACAGCGCGACCCGAAAGGCCGTCAGCACAGCGTCGTCAGCGTCTGTCTGGAAGGCGAACTGAGGCCGCGGCGTCTCAGCGTCGACCAGCACCAGGCGCCCAGGCGGAGCGCCGAGCGCGGCATTGAGCGCGTCCAGATCGGCGGCGGTCGGCATGCGCCCCGTGGCCAGTGCCTCGGTGGCGGTGCGAGCGTGCTGACGCAGTACGTGAAGCGCGGCCAGGCCGCCGTCAAGACGCTGCGCCAGCAACCCGTGCTCGGCCAGCCAGACGGCCAGGTCGGCGTCGGTGCCGATCAACTCGATGGGGACGCCCTCGTACCAGTGCAGGGTGTTGACGAAGTCGACGAACAGCGGCTGCCCGTCGGCGCCCATGGCCGGGCGCCGTGAGTGGATCGGACTCGGCGTGCTCGCTCTTCCGTGCGCGCTCTATTCGATGGACCTGACGGTTCTCAACCTGGCGGTGCCGCGCATCAGTGCAGAGCTGCAACCGACGAGCACCCAGCTGCTGTGAATCCTCCCCAATCTACCCTGTTTGGACATTGTCTGTTGGCGAGGAGTCGCTCCCTTGCCACGCGTTCCGGAGTATCGACGTAGATCAGCAGGAAGTCCGCCGCATTCGCCGCGGCAATTCGCTCAGCACGGGAACGTTCTTGTATGCGAAAGTTTCGAGACGCGTCGACCACCGATGTTCCGGACTGCAGGTAATGTGCGATCTCGCTATCCGTCTCGTCATAAAGGCGATTCCATGCGTCCCGCTCCAACGAATTCTCTTCAAATCGGACTCCGTACACCCACACACGACCACCAGCAATGGAGGATTCGACGCTCCATTCATACCGATCCACTACCTGCGGTACATGCGCGCTTGCTCGAGCATGGCTGGCGAGGGCGGCCCGGTCACCGCGTGTTCTGTCCGCCTGGCGGGCGACCCCAAGTGACCGTCGTCTCGACACTCAGCTGCAGAGTGTCCGATAGACATTGAATTGCGCCACTGACACAGAGCTCGGTCAGGACCTGCCGTAGCTCGGCGTCAAAGGCACGGGCGGCGGTCTCACCCATCGCCGAGCGGGCGAAGCTGCGCTGCGAGTGCCTGCACTCCAGGTATTGTTCGACAGTCGGTTCCCAGGGATCGGGTCCAAAGCGGCGCGAGCCCAAGACGGTAAACAGCTCGCGACTTTGCAACTCGCTCAACAGGTCGACGTCTTGCCAAACGCGTACCGCCGAGTGGCGCATCAGCACAGGACGGATGTGCGCTCGGACACCGGGTGGTCCTTCCCAATCGCGTCCGACGATGGCGAGGGAGCCATGTGGCGACAGCGCGTCAGCCAGGCGGGGTAGAACGACCTCCCAATTCATCCAATGCAGACTTTCTCCAGCCGTCACCAGCGCATACGGTGGGTCGAGCGGCACATCTTCGACCGCGCCGATACGCCAACGCACATTCGAGGCGGTGCCACCCGGCAGGTGTCGGCCGGTTTCGATCATTCCAGCTGAGAAATCCACCGCGTCGACCAGGTCGATCAGCGGCGCCAGTCGACGCGCGATGTCCCCCGTCCCACAGCCAATATCCAGGGCGCGCCGTGGCCGATCCGTAGCCAGTTCGCTGAGAAACTGAATGGCCGCCTCGGCGTATGGTGGTCGAGAAGGATACGCGGCGATAACGTCGGGATCCTTGAACCACTGTGCGTAGTGGCTACTGTAGAGCTCGGGCTTGGGCTGCATGCCGAATTCCTGTTTTTTGTATGGTACGCGGATCCTCCAGCACTGGATCGTCCTCGAGTCAGTTCAGTTATCGACGTTGTCCTCGTAGTGAATTGGCTCAACGCCAGAGCGCCGGTGCCCATCTCTTGGCGAACCCACGAAACGGCGTCTTGAGTTGAACGTAACCCTGGGTCAGGGCACGAGCATGTGTGGCATGAGGCTCTCGAACACGGTGCAAGTCGCCTGGGGAGGTCGCCGCGACCATCTCGGCGTCGTGCCCCGAAGAAAGCCAGAGGAGAATGGAACGTCACATGACGCGTCGAGCCGCGATCCTGGCTACGGTACTGGTGGCATGCTAGAAGCCGTCACGACGCACATTCGCGCGCACGCCGACGCCTATTGCGAGTCGACAAGGGTCCCGGGACACCTTGCCGGCGTCTACCACGACGGCGACCAGACCATCGTGGCCCATGGGGTCGCGAACGTTGTCACCGGGGCGCCGATGCACGACGACACCGGATTCCTTTTCGATCCGTAACGAAAGTCCTGACCACGACCCTTGTTCTCCAACAGGTCGAGCGCGGTGTCGTTGATCTCGATGAACGAGTGATGAAGTACTTGCCGGAGTTCAGACTGACTACGTCCTCAGCGGCCGACGAGATCCGCGTCCGAAGACTCCTGAACCATGCCAACGGGATCGATGCGGACTTGTTTTTCCCCGTTGCCAAGGGTCGCGGTGCCTTGAAGGTCTTCGTCGAAGGAAGATCGCCACGTCGCGAGCCACCAGTGTCGCGCAGGCCGCGCGGAGGATTCACGCAGCGGGCTGGAGGTCGACGCCGGCCCACCTGGAGTAGACAATGAACTTGAACGGATTCAGCTGCTGGTGTCGTTCGCGCAGTCCCTCCAGAGTCTGCTGGCGCAGGTCTCGCAATTTGCGATCGCGCGGGTACCGCCGTAGGCCCAGCTCGACGAGCTTGAGTGCCACCGGCAGGTCACCCTGACGCATCAGCACTGAGGCCGCCCGAACGAAGGACCGCTGTTTGCCGCCCCCGATAAGGTCGAGTGCCGCCGCCCACGCGTCCGGCGCAATGACATCGATGCCTTCACCATCCGGCAGCCAGTAGCCTGTTCGCTGGTCGTAGATGCGCTGAATCACGTTGTCGCGCATCACCAGATACGGGTTGACCGCTGCCGGGTGCTCGCGCAAGACGTCAGGTAAATAATTGTCGCGTAAGACGCCGGTCAGCGGGCGACTGTCGCGAATCGCGTCCAGCACGTGCGCGCGGAGCTCACGCAGGCTCCCCTCGAGTCCGGGCAGCGCCTCGACCGTGAAGAAGTCCGTCAGGGGTGTGTGGCCGTGCACGAGGAGCTTGGGATGCAGATCGCGAATGCGCCCGATCGCCTCCAGCAACCCGTCAATGGATCCCTCAGGCATGAATGGCGCCCCGAGATTCGGCATGAAGACGTCGCCCGCGAAGACGACGCCCAGCTCGGGCAAATGCACCAGCAGCCCATCGGAGGTCTCGCCGCCGGTCACAGGATAAAGGCCGAACTCCACGCCACCAAGTGACACAGTGGTCGGCTCGCCTATCAGCCGGTCCGCTGTAACGGTGTACGTTGGCGTGGACTCCGAAGTGAAGAAGCGTCGAAATGGCAGCATTGTGCTGTTGACCATCGCCAGCTCATCCGCAAAACGGCTCTGGGCGATGACCTGTGTGTGCGGACTTTTCAACAGCGCACTCAGGCCGCCGATGTGGTCCCAGTGTGCGTGTGTCAGGATCACCCACTTGATTGGAGCGTCGGAAACCGAGGCGCGGAAAGCTGCCAGGGCAGCGACCGCGTGGGCTTCGGTCGTACCGGCATCCACCGCGACGATCCCCTCGCGCGTGCTAATGAATGCGATGTCACTGAAGTCATAGCCTTGCGCGACATGGACTCCAGGCGCCAGTTCCAGGAGGCGCGGCGTGGTGAAACGGAAGCCGTCGTCCGCGGTCATCCACCAGTCGGTGACGAACACCGGTGCATCGCCATCCGGTGAAGCGACACCGGATTGGCGCAGCGCTTCGTCCGCCGCCTTTGTATTTCCCAGCGCGGCGTAGGCTTTAGCCAGACCCAAGTACACGCCGCGCCGCAAGCCAATCGGGAACTGGTCCTTGTGCGCCAGCACCCACTCCAGGTCGCTGACTGCCATCTCCCGACGGCGAAACATGCCAGGCAGATCCGCCTGGACGACGCCGCGGAAGTACGTCGTCAGCCCGGGGGCGCGCTCGACGGCGCTGTCAAGTTTTCTCAGCGCGTCGCGCACCCTGGCCGGACGACGGAACAAGGGCACGCTGGCAGCCGAGCGCGCCTGGAACAGTCCCTCGAGCGCCAGGAAAATTGGTTGATCTGGGTGCTCGCCGGCGCGCTCGGCGAAGTACGCGCAGGCGTCTCGATCACGATGTGCGGCCAGGAACTGTCCGACGAGCGTAACAATCGCCTGGAGGCTAGGATTCGGCCAGCGCACAGCCTGCTTGAGCGCTTCGAGCTCGAGCAGCGGTGCAAGGGGACCAGTAACCTTCATTTTGCAATTTCCTCTCACGTATCTCGCGATGTAGAGCGGGTGAATGTGGGGTCGCTGTGGCGAGGCGGCGGCCGCCCAAGTGGCCTCGCCGACGCCTTGGGCGCCGGCCAGCTCGCGGATCGCGTAGGCGCGCAGCCGTGGACGCTCGGAGGTCGTCAGGTGGCCACCCGGGAACATACGGATGTCGACGCCAAAGGGCGCGCGCCGTTCGCGCGCGGTGACGATCTGTCGAGGCTCGAAGGGTCCTCCTGACTGCCCGCGATGTGACGGTGGTGGCCATGCGAGGCCTGCCTGTCCGTCGATATGTGGACGCTGTCCACTATAGCGCATTTGTGGACGGTGTCCACTAAAATGTGCTGCAGTGGCGACACGCGATGACAACAGCGGAGGTCGGACGCACGCGACTGATCGGGCTCTGCGCCGCGGACCACGTCCCCGCGGCACTGTCCGGTCCGCGCTCGTCGAGGCTGGCCTCGAGCTCGCGCGATCGGGGGGTCCGGACGCGGTCGTGCTCCGCGAGGTGACGCGCATGGTCGGTGTCGTCCCGAACGCCGCCTACCGCCATTTCGCCGACCGCGACGCGCTCCTGGCGGCCGTCCGCGACGCCGCGGTCAAACAACTCGCTCAGCGCATGGCCGACGGGATGAGTCAGGTGCGCGCGGGACCGCGGACACCTGTAGGCGCGCGACTCCGGCTCCGGGCCGTCGGCAAAGCCTACCTTGACTTCGCCCGCACAGAGCCGGGCCTCTTCGACACCGCATTCACGGCGACTGACCACCACCCGCCCCGTGCAGGAAGCGACGAGCTACGGCCGCTCGACCACCTCAAGGCCGCCCTCGACGACCTCGTCGCGACTGGACTCCTGGACCCCGTCCGCCGCCCGAACATCGAATACCCGACGTGGGCCACCGTCCACGGACTCGCGGTCCTCTTCCGCGGACCTCTGCGCTCGCTGTCAGATCGCGAGAAGACGCGGCTCGAGGCCCAGACGCTCGCCTTCATCGAGGCGTCCGTGAGCTGAGAGCGGCTCCGCGAGCTGGGGGCGCCCCGCGGTTACGCGCCCACCGTGCGGAGCATCTCGGCAAGCGCGATTCTCAGTTCGTCGGCCATCGGAAACGGTTCGCTTTCTGGGGTCTGGACAACACCATATTGCCGGCAAAATGGCACCGGGCTCGCACAGGATTGCAGCGATCGGGTCAGGTCGCCGGGCTCGTTATGCGACCGATCCCGAACTGGTTTCCCACGGCCACGAGTGATCCGTCGGCGAAATCGACCTCCAGGAGATCCTCGGACGGCCCCAAGCTGCTCACGCGTTGGTAGGTGGGCACATCGATCACATCGGTGACGTCCTCGCTGCCTTTGCGGCCGGCAACGTATGCAAACCGGCCATCAATGCTAAACGTGATCCAGTGTGGGACATGCGATACAGCCACCAGGCGCAGCTCTTGGGGCGGCGAGGCGTTCATATCGAACACGTGTACATCTGGCATGCCGCCATCATTCACCCATACCTCGCGCTCATCCGGTGTCCAGGCAATGCCGTGACCGCCAGCTGAAACCCAGCGTAACCGCTCACGTCGTTCACCACCCTGGTTCCGGTGCCGTTTATGGCGAACGGAGCCAGCACGCCGCTGCAGCAGTAACCGCCAAGAGCCTCGAGAACCTCGTTCGAGGCAGTATCGGCAACATACATACTCGCCGTCGCCGACTTCGTCTCCATAAAAACGCGTTGTCCGTCAAGACTGACAATCGTATCGTGGCTTCGTGGTGGTAGCGTTATCCTGGCCTGCTCTGTTCCGGTTTCAGCATCGATAACCAGCTCATAAGGGGAGCCAGGATCGCCCTCCCAGGTGGGAAGGTAG
>VBGG01000326.1 GCA_005883405.1 Chloroflexota bacterium
TCGCGAACGATCCGGACTCAGATCGGCATGGCGTTGTGGTGCCATCCGTGGGTTTGATGCATCCCAACCACTTCCTGGCCGTAGCCATCCGCTACCTGCTGACGCACCGGCAATGGCCGGCGCACGTGGCTGTCGGCAAAACGTTGGTCAGCAGCAGCATGATCGACCGTGTGGTCCACAAGCTTGAGCGCCGGTTGTGCGAGGTCCCAGTGGGCTTCAAGTGGTTCGTGCCGGGGCTCTTCGATGGCTCTCTCTGTTTCGGCGGCGAGGAGAGTGCCGGGGCAAGCTTCCTGCGGCATGACGGCACCGTGTGGACCACGGACAAGGACGGTCCGATTATGGACTTGCTGGCGGCCGAGATCACGGCGCGCACGGGGAAGGACCCGGGCGAACACTACCAGGCACTGGAGGCCGAGTTCGGCGCACCGTACTACACACGGATCGACGCGCCAGCGACACCAGAGCAGAAGAGCAGGCTGGAGAAACTGTCACCGGAAGCAGTTGTGACTCCGCAGCTCGCCGGCGAGCCCATCCGGAGGAAGCTGACCACTGCCC
>VBGG01000328.1 GCA_005883405.1 Chloroflexota bacterium
CGATGGTCTTCCGCCTCAACCTGTCCAGCGCCAACCTGGGCTGCGATCGCGCTCAATGTGGCGCCTGCACTGTTCTGGTCGACGGCCGCGCGATGAATGGCTGCACCGTCCTCGCCGCGCGCCTGGGTCGCGGCCAGAAGATCTTGACCGTCGACGGCATCCGCAACGGACCAGGTATCGCCGGGCTCCACCCGGTCCAGAAGGCGTTCTGGCAGCTCGGCGGCTACCAGTGTGGCATCTGCACGCGCGGCTTCATCATGTCGACGTACGCGCTGCTCCAGTCGAACAACAACCCGTCGAACGACGAGATCGCCGAGGCGCTGTCAGGCAATATCTGCCGCGGCGGAGCCGATGCTGGCGGTGAGCTGACCGACCCGTCACTCGCCGAGTAGGGGGAGGGAGCTGCGATATGGGATTTCAGCGGGTAGACGCCTTCCGCGTCGCGTTCGATCCGGACTACGCGTCGAGCCTCACCGATGCCGACTGGGCGGCGGTCATCGCCTCACCCGAATGGCACATCCTGACGGCCGAAAACTTCGACTTGCTGGCGCCCGTCATGGCGCGCTTCTCCGACAAACTGTCGGCGTCAGTCCAGGCCCAGACACTGCCGCCGCGGCCGATCCCCGACGGGCCGTTCCAGGTGATCGGCAAACCGGCGCCCCGCCTGCACGGCTTCGGTCACGTAACCGGCTTTGGCCAGTACACCGAGCACATGAGCCAGCCGGGCATGCTGTTCATGCGCTCGCTGCTCAGTCCGCATCCGCACGCTCGGATCAGGTCGATCGACACGAGCAAGGCCGAGGCGTTCCCGGGCGTCGTCGCCGTACTGCACCGCGGCAATCTGCCCGACCTCTATAAAGACGTGCGCATCGGCAGCGGGCCGCCTGATCGCTTCCTGTTCAGCGAAGAGATCTTCGAGGTCGGCGCACCCATCGCCGTGGTCGCTGCCGCGTCCGACCACATCGCCGACGAGGCCACACGCACGATCGCGGTGGACTACGAGGTGCTGCCGGCCGTGCTCGACCACATCGAGGGCATGAAGCCGAGCACGCCCAAGCAGTGGGACAACAAACTCGACGGCACGATCCTCGACATCACCCCACCAAAGATTCGCGGCAACCCCGACCAGGGCTTCGCCGAATCGGATGTGGTGCTCGAAAACGTCACGACACGTTCGGCAGAGCACCACGCCGCGCTGGAGCCGACGACGGTCATTGCCAAATGGGACTACACCTCGGATGGGCGCGACCACGTGTCGGTGGTAGGAACGTTCCGCCACGCCCACGGCGCGCGCAACACGTTCTCCCAGGCCCTGAAGCTGAACCAGTCCCAGGTACGCGTGATCACACCGGGTTATGTCGGCGCCAGCTACGGCAGCCACCGCGACCCGAACCTGGTCGAAATCCATGCGCTGCTGCTGGCCAAGCTCACCGGCCGACCGGTGCGCGCGATGAACACGCGCGCTGAGGACTTCGTCACCCGCACCCATCGCACCCCGGTCCGCAATGAGAGCAAGATCGGCGTGAAGCGCGATGGGACGATCGTCGCCTTCTCGAGCAAGAACATCGGCGACGCCGGCGCGCAGCGTGGTACTGGCGGCGCGGCGTTCTCCACGGGTCTCGAAGCGATGTACAGCATCCCCAACCTGTGGCAGCAAGAGATCACCGTGATGACCAACAGCTACAAGTACAGCTCGTTGCGATGCACGGAACATCCGAACAACACGCTCGCGCGTGAACCATTGATCGACCGTGCCGCGTATGCCATCGGCATGAACCCGCTCGATATCCGTTTGAAAAACCTCAATCTGGAAGCCAATCCAGACACGAAGCAGCCCTACAACAACTCGGGCTTGCTGGACGTCATTCAACAAGCGACAGATCGGGCCGGCTGGAAAGAAAAGTGGCATCCGCCCAAAGCCAAAGAGGTCCGCCCGGGCGTCTTCCACGGCATCGGCATGGCGGCCCACTCGTGCGTTCACGGCGGCGGCGGCGCGCCGTCGACGGGCATGGTGGTGATCAACTCGGACGGCACGATGTCCGTCATCTCGGGCGCGGCCGAGGTGGGCCCGGGCGAGCGGACCACCATGGCGATGATGGCCGCCGAAGTGATGGGCCTGCCGCTCTCGCGCGTGCGCATCTCGGTCGATGTGGACAGCGACGTGACCTCTGACACCGGTGTCACAGCCGGCAGTCGCCAGACGATTTCCGGCGGCTGGGGCGTCTATGAGGCGGCTCAGGACGCCAGGACGCAGCTGCTGGATTGGGCGGTCAAGAAGCTCGTCGAGGATGGCAAGAAGAAGAATCCACCCGAGACTGTCTCTGTCACTTCGGACGATCTGAGCGTTTCGCGCGGCGTGATCGTCTTCAAGGACGACCCGAATCGAAAGCTGCTCATCGCCGATGTCATCTCGTTCGCCGGCAACCCGGTCATCGGCCGAGGCGCCCACATCCACGAAACCACCTGGCAGCGCATGGCCTGGGCCGCGGGCGTCGCCGAGCTGGAGGTGGACACGGGCACGGGCAGCATCAAGGTGCTCAACTACGTAGCGGCGCACGATGTGGGGCGGGCGATCAACCCGCTGGGGGTGAAGCAGCAGATCGAGGGCGGCGCGATCATGGGCATCGGTCAAGCGCTGACGGAGACGCTGATGCGCGACAACGCCACCGGCGTGCCGTTGAATCCCAACCTGCTCGACTACAAGGTTATGTCGATCAAAGACGTCCCGCCGGTCGACGTGGTGATCGTCGAAAAGCCCAAGAACTATGGCGCCTTCGGCGCGCACGGCATCGGCGAGCCGCCGATCGCCTCGCCGGCTTCGGCGATCATCAACGCCGTCTACAACGCGGTTGGCGTGTGGGTCGAGAACATCCCGCTCACTCGAGCGCGGGTGCTGGCAGCCCTCAAGAGCGCGTCATGAGGAAGGGGGGACGCGATGAAAGCCTTTGACCTGCACGAACCGACGAGCGTGGCCGAGGCGGTGGGCCTGCTCGACACGCTCGGCGCGACCGGCAAGATCCTCGCCGGCGGCAGCGACATCGTCGGCGGCATCATGAAGGACTGGGTCACCGGCAAGGGCATGCCGCTCCCGTCCGCCCTGGTCGACATCACCACCATCCCTGAGCTGAAGGGCATCAAGCCCAGCGGCAATGGCCTGAGCCTGGGCGCCGCGACAACGTTGACCGAAGTCATCGAGTCTGCCGACGTCCAGAAGACGATTCCACTGCTTTCGGACGCCGCGAAGACGATCGCCTCGCCGCTCATCCGCAACTTCGGCACGCTCGGCGGCAACATCAATCAGCGCCCGCGCTGCTGGTTCTTCCGGGGCGAAGACTTCAACTGCTACAAGAAGGGCGGCGACTTCTGCTATTCGGTCACCGGCGACAACACGTACCACGCCATCATCGGTGGCGAGCTGTGCTACATCGTTCACCCGTCCGATACGGCGACGGCTTTATTGGCGTTGAACGCGTCGGCCAGGATCGCCGGACCGAGCGGCGCGCGGGATGTTCCCTTCGACAGCTACTTCCACGGCCCGCGTGAGGACGTGCTGACCGAGAACATCCTCAAGCCGAACGAGCTTCTTACCGAAGTCACCGTGCCCGCGCCAGCGGCCGGGACGAAGATGGCCTGGACGAAGCTCAAGGACCGTCAGGTGTACGACTTCGCCGTGGTCTCGGTGGCGGTCGCGTTCACCGTGGATGGCTCAGGCAGCTGGTCGGACGGTCGCATCGTGCTGGGTGGCGTGGCCCCGGTTCCCTACCGTGCCGCTGTCGTGGAGAGCGCGCTCAAGGGAAAAGACGTCCGAAGCACCGCCAAACAGGCCGCGGCCCAGATTCGCACCGTGGCGCGCCCAATGTCGCTCAACGGCTACAAGGTCGATGTTGCCCAGAACCTGATCGAAAGGACACTCTTACAGGCATTGGGGCAGTAAATCGCCTCTCCCTTTGGGAGAGGCCGCGCGTAGCGCGGGTGAGGGGTGCGTACGAGATTCAAGCGTTCGCGTTGATACGCACCCCTCACCCCAGCCCTCTCCCAGGGGGAGAGGGAGTTTTCGGGTCCGGCAGCGCCGCGCGCAGAAGCCGCAGCATGCCGCCGTGCAGGCGACCGTTGGTTGCCAGGTAGCTGCCGTCTGAATACAGCCACGAGCCGCCGCTGCCGTTGGTGAGCGTCGCGCCGGCTTCCTGGAGAATGACCGCCGCGCCGGCGATATCCCAGAGTTGAAGTCCCAGATGGAAGTACGCGTGCAGCCGCCCCGCCGCGACATAGCACAGCCCGAGCGCCGGCGAGCCCAGCATCACCAGCCCGAGCATCCGACTGGCGACATACGTCGCGGCTCGCGACGCTCTGAGCCGCCCCTCGGTATCGCTCGGCAGGTCCGTGCCGATCAGGCTCGACTCATACGCCTCCTCGCCCTCGCCCGCGACGTGCACGTATATCCGCTCGCCGTTCAGGCGCGCCCCGTCGGCGAAGCGCGCCGAGAAAAGCTCGTCGCGCGATGGATCGAGCACGACGCCCACCCGAAAGCCGTTCGCGTCGCGGTAGCCGATGCTGATCGCAAAGCACGGCAGGCCGCGCAGATAGTTGCTGGATCCGTCGATCGGGTCGACGATCCACAACCGCTCGGCGGCCACCGGCAGCACCTCGTCCTGAGGCCCCTCTTCGCCAAGGAACGCATCTTCGGGACACGCGCTGAGGATCGCTTCGCGAATCGCATCCTGGACGACCACTGAGGCGCCGACGAGCAGATCGCGGCGCCCCTTCAGCGAGACGTAGAGGGGGTCGCCCAGGTGAGCCAGGGCGACGCTGCCCCCCGCTCGAGCCGCCCGAATCGCGACTTCGAGCCGCCCCGCGTCGTCCGCGGTCAGCTCCCTCCGCCGTCCTGGCGCGGGAAGGGGAACGGCTGGAAGCCGCCGCTCTGCTGGCCGGCGACGTTGGACGGCGCATCGGTGCGCGCGACGGTGAAGCTGGCGCCGTCATCGGCGAGGGCCGATGGAACCGCGAGCGCCTGATTACCGTTGCCAATCATCGTGATGCCTCGCGCGCCAGCCGCGGCGATCGTGTCGGTCTGGCCGTCCTTGACGGTGGATCCTTCGCTGAACTGGATGGTTCCGAAGTTGTCCAGCGGCAGCACCCCGCCGCGACCGCCGCTGGGCGCCTCCTCGACCCATTCAGCCGAGGAGTGCGATGAGGCGTACTGCTGCGTCGTCTGGTAGGTCTGGCCAGTCGTATTGTTGGTGAACTGAATCAGCCACTGGTCCGGGGCCTGTTCGGAGAGGCTGACGGTGACCGAATCGCCCGCGTGGACCGAAAGCGGAACTGGCCGCGACGCGCGCGGCAGCATCTCGATCCAGGCTTCGTACTGCGTGCTGCCCGAACCGCTCACGCTCTGCTGCGTCCCAGCCTGAATCAGGTCGCGACTCCGCACGCCGCCGATGCCGACCCACGCGGCATCGATACCGGACGGACTCTCGGAGTTGAACTGCGGCACGGTCCACGTTCCGCTCACGGCGGTGTACGTGCCGCCGGCGGTCGCGTACCCGGACCAGTTGTGCGACGTGTTCTGGCTATCAGGGAGCGGGAACGGCTGCGTCTGGGGCGGCGCGCCGGCACCAATTCCGGGCTGGCCCTGGTCGGGATGCGCATCCGCCTTGATCTTCCAGGCGCCGTTGTCCAGCACCAGCGTGTAATCGTTGCGATCGCGAGACTGCTGAGTCGTGCCGTCGGAGAAGGTGGTCCGCCAGGTCTCGTATGTGGTGGCGGTGGCTGTCGAGCCGTCGACGGCGATGGCTCCCCATTCGAGCCTCACCAGGTTGATGCGGGAAACTCCGCTGTCGAGCAAGTCCTGGTTGACGCGGACGAGCTCTCGGTAGTGGTCGCTCGTTACCGTGTCGGCCATCAGCGACGAATCGCGTGAGCTGATGGCCTGCACCTGTTCGTCGTTGCTGCGCTGGATGGCCTGCTGAACGGCAGCATTGACGTCCTGATCGGCAGCCTCGAGCATGCGCGCCGGCGCGGCCGCCGCCGTTTGCGTGGAGCCTGCCGAGATGTCGAGCGGCAGCAGCTCGCCGAGGCGGCCGCTCAAGCTCGCCGCGACTGCGATGAGAAGTCCGAGGACCAGCAGTCCCCGCAAAAGTCGTGTCATACGGATTCAGAGAAACCCTTCCTCCGCAAGTGTGCCGCTTAATTGTTAAAGCGGCGGAAATTTGCGATTTATCGGATGTCAATTCTCTCGGCAAAGACCGCCGCACCACGCTGGCGAGACCTCGAAGACGCACGTGGCGCTGCGCTTCGTGGGCTGTCGGCCGTCTGCGCGCAAGCCGCCGAGAACCGTGCGGAGGCGAGACAGAGCTCCAATTCTCCCGAAGGGGACCACCTCGCCTGCGGCGCGACTGACGTCTTGCATTCCTGATTGCGTCGCATGATTCGGGCGTCTCGCCGGTAGGCGGCCGATAGCTGCACAGGTGCGAGCCAAAACTGTGTTTGCTTCGACCCACGACCACCGCGGCCGCGTCGCAAGACCCCCTTGAGGCGACCCCAAGGCTTCGATAAGCTGGGCCGGCGTGCGTCCCTTCTCGTCCGAGCCGAGTGGCGCCCGGCGCCGCCCCACGGTGCGCCTCGAGCTGCACTGTCTGATGTGTGGCGCGGTGGCCGGCATTCTTGAGGACCGGCGGGTCGTACGACCGGCCTTGCCTGGCAGCGTGCGCTACGATGGCCGCCGCTTGAGCTGCGGCCGCTGCGGCAGTGGACTGATCCCGGGCGACGAGGTGCGCGAGCCCGACGGCTGGCGCGAGAATCCCGAGTCCAATCGCTGACGTTTTCCAAGAGCCGGCCAGCGCTCCGCTAATCAAGTGCCAGCCTTCATGTGCCGCACGTGCGGCGTCCAGTTCGCCCAGTCCCACGCGCCGCCGCCGCGCTGCCCGATCTGTGAGGACGAACGACAGTACGTGGGCTGGAATGGACAGCAGTGGACGACGCTCGACGATCTGGTGGCCGAGGGCCGCCGCAACACGATCGAAGAGCTCGAGCCTGGCCTGCTGCAGATCGCCACGCGACCACCAGTGGCCATCGGCCAGCGTGCCCTCATCGCCCAGACGCCAGCCGGCAACGTGATGTGGGACTGCGTCAGCCTGGTCGACGAAGAATCGATCCAGGCATTGCGAGCCCGCGGTGGCTTGAGCGCGATTGCCATTTCGCATCCACACTTCTACGCCAGCATGGCCACCTGGAGCGCCGCGTTCGATGACTGCCCGATCTACGTCCACGCTGCCGACACGGAATGGGTGCAGTACGTCAGCCCGGGCCTGCGCTTGTGGCAGGCTGAAACCCAGGAGATCCTGCCAGGCGTTACGCTGATCAACACCGGGGGACACTTCCCGGGCTCGGCAGCGCTGCACTGGGCCGACGGCGCCGGTGGTCGCGGCCTGCTCCTTGTCGGCGATTCGCTCACCGTCGTCATGGATCGCCGCTATTTGAGCTTCATGTACAGCTATCCCAACCTGATCCCGCTGCCAGCGGACGCGGTGCGGCGCATCGCCGCCAGTGTCCGACCCTTCGCGTTCGAGCGCATCTACGGCGCCTGGGACGGTCGAACGGTTGCGAGCGCCGGCAAAGATGCCGTCGAGCGCTCGGCCGAGCGCTACATCCGCTTCCTCGAGCGCCTCCCCTGAGCCAAGCGATTCTCCCGTGGCTGCTGCGCATCTGGCGCAGACTGCCTTCGCCGCTCAAGATGCTGTATCTGCGCCTGCGCTACGGCCGCTTTGGCGTGGGCGTCGCTGGCCTCATCCGTGACGAGGGCGGACGAATCCTGCTCGTTCACCGCACGTACAGCCGCGACGAACCTTGGGCGCTGCCCGGTGGCTGGCTCGAAGGCAACGAGGCAATCGAGCGCGCGCTGGAGCGCGAGCTGCACGAAGAGACCGGACTGCGGGTGAAGGTGGGCGCCGTTCGCGCGGTCGAACGCGCCGGATTCGCCATCGTGCTGCTGATGGACACCCAGCTGCTCGATGCGACGAGCGAGTTCCGCGCGAGCGCCGAAGTATCGGAGGTCGCCTGGGTTGAGCCGAGCGACGTCGGCAGGCTTTCGCGTGTGAACGCGCGTCTGCTGCGGCACGTTCTCGCGTGACGCTCTCGGCGGTCGAGCTGGGCGAGCTCGTCGGTCTGCTCGCGGCGCTGGCCTGGAGCGTGACCGGGCTGCTGGTCCGCGCGCACGGCGTGCACATCCACGCGATTGTCATCAACGCCTTACGGTGTGCGATCTCGGGCGGCGTATTCGTCATCGCCTGGCCGTTCCTGTCGAGCCGACAACCGGTGCCGCCGGCCGCCTGGCTGTTTCTCCTCGCTTCGACAATCGCCGGTCTGGGCGTCGGCGACAGTCTGTACTTCGAGGCGCTGAAACGCATCGGCGTGGCGCGCGCGATGCCGATCTCGATGGCGTACCCCGTTCTGGCGTCGATCGGCGCGGTAGCCCTGCTCCACGAGCAAATGGGACCGCTTGCGGCGGTGGGTATTCCGCTCACCCTGGGCGGGGTCTACCTGGTTGCCGCCCGCTCAGCGACGGCGCCGGTGACGGCCGCGAGCGCTGGACGTGGCTACTGGGTTGGCGTCGGCCTGGCCGCGGCCGCCGCGGTGAGCTGGTCGTGCTCCACGCTCGCGCTCGGGCCAGCCCTGGCGTTGGTGGATGTGCCGACCGCTAGCGCCGTCCGCACGCCACTGGCAAGCGCGCTGCTGTTCTTCACCGCGCGGCGCGCCGGTGTTCTCCCCAAAGTCGATCGCCTGCGCGGCCGCGCCCTCGTGGCGATTCTGGTAACGGGTTTCGCCTCGGTAGCCGCGACCGCGTTCTTCATGATGAGCGTCGCGCTGGCCGGCGCAGGGCGAGCCGCGGTCCTCACCGCGACCTCGCCCCTGTTTGCCGTGCCGATCTCGATACTCATGCTCGGCGAGACCGGCAGCTGGCGCATCGCCCTGGGTACCGTGTGCTCGGTTATCGGGGTAATTCTGTTGGCTCAGTCTTGACGTCGGGCGCCCTGGCATCAGGCATCGAGCCGAGCGCCGAAATGCCGCCGATGGCGCCAAGATTCATAGATTCCAAAGCCGAGGACGGCACCACGATGACCGTGGACAGACCACTGCGCATCGTTTCATAGAGCATATTCATCCCACGTAGATGGAGCGCCGTCGGGTGAGCTCGGTACAGCTCACCAGCCTCGGCGAACTGCTTCGCAACCAGGATCTCGCTCTCGCCGAGGATCACGCGCGCCTGCTTTTCACGCTCGGCCTGGGCCATGCGTGAAAGCGCGTCCTGCAGATTGTCAGGGACCTTGATGTCGCGCAGCTGGACCGACTGGACCTTGATGCCCCACGGCTCGGTCTGTTCATCGAGAGTGACGGTCAATTGCTCGTCGAGCTCGCGGCGTTGCGACAGCACTGTGGACAGATCGTTGCGGCCAATGATGTCGCGGAGGCCACCTTGCGCCGCGCCCATCACCGCCTGAGTGAAGTTGACTACTTGGATCGCCGCGCGCCCGGCGTCGACGATCCGCCAGTACATGATGGCGTCGACCGTCACCGACGCGCCGTCCTTCGTCAGCGTTTGCTCGGCCATGAACGCGGTCGTCGTCACACGGGTGTCGATGGTGAAGGGCGTCTGCTCAACGTACGGCAGCAGGAAGAAGACGCCCGGCCCGCGCACGCCGCCGAATCGGCCGAGACGGAGCACCACCTTGCGCTCCCATTCATTGCAGATCCGCAGCGACGACAGGATCGTGATGACCGCCAGTATCGCGACGATCAGCAGGCTAACCGTGGTTGGGCTCATGACTGGCTCCGACGTTCAGGTTGGCCGGAGTGTAGCCGGCGCAACCTCATAGGCCCTCCGCCTCAACCAGCTCTCAACTTTCCGTCCCGAGAATGGGAACCGAACAGCGGGGAGGACGCTGCACATCGTACCTCCCGTGACTGGCAGCGTATCGGACGATGCTTGTGCGGGAAACATTTTCACGGATGGCATGGGGCGAGCTGAGCGTCCCCGCTCGAGCATTGTCCCCCTCCGAAAGGGGAAGGTGATCCGCATTCTGTCAGCATCAGCCATTCTGAGCAGCCCGTTCGGGCGTTCGACTCAGTACACCACGACGCCGTATGTCCTGCGCCGCGTCAAGCGGCTGATCTGGTTCGCGCTGGTTGCCTGCGTCGCCCTGATCGGCACGCTCGAGAGCGGCCAGGAGATGCCCCAACAGCTGAGCACCCGGCTCGCCATGGGGGTCATCTTGATCGCCAGCTGGGCCATCGTGATGCACATCACCGTGTACCTGCGGGCTGAGGATGTGCGACGCGCAGCCGAGTCGGAAGCTGCGCGCCTCGAAGGCGCGCGCATGACCGCGAGCGCGATGCAGGACCGCATCGCCAACAAACTGTCGCTGACCGTCGGCTACACCGAGTTTCTGGTGACCGACCCGCGCTTGCCCGAGGATCTGCGCGATCACGCGCAGCGTGCCATGGATGGAGCCAGGGCCGCCGCGGAACAGATGAGCGAGCTGAAGCGTGTGACGCGCCAGGAGTACCGCGCGCGAATCAACAAGCCTATCGATGGCGATTCGACCACGCCTGGCGACTACGACTCCGATCGCCTGCAAGCGATGATGACGCCCAGCAAGGGCGACGAGCGCTAGAGCGCTTAGACGCGGACGAGGCCCGCGATCAGCGCCCTGGCGACCCGTGCGCCATCCAGCGGCGATATCGGCACGAGGTTGAGCAGGCCCGCGGCGAAGTTGCTCGCGGCCGGAAATCCGGTCGCCACGCGCAGCGGCTCGTTATCGATCGGCAGCACATTCCACGCGCACAGGAGTGCGCAGGCGATCAGGAGATGGCTCACGGGCCCGGCGAGCGCGATCGCGAACTGGTCGCGCGGTCGGGCCGCTCCGCTTGTGCGCCGCACCGCGGCCGCCAACCCGTACAGGGTGATGCGGTACACCTGTCGCCCACGCGCCATCGCGACCACGGCGTGTCCCAGCTCGTGCGCCAGGCCGGCCACACTGTCGGCGAGCGCCACGGTCGTCGCCACCAGCCAGTACGCGGCGGGATGCCAGCCCGGAAAGAAGCGCGGAAAGCAGGCCATGGCCAGCAGCCATGTAACGGCCACCAGCGTGGCGGGGAAACAGCAGTGCACGCTGAGCTCGATTCGGCGCCCTCTGCTGACCGGCAGCCAGCCACGCCACAGCACTCCGTTGGTTCGCATGTGTGTGGCATCAGCCACGGCAGGAAACATGCCCGTGCGTCGGCCCCTGGTTCACAGTCGACTCAACCAGTTCTCAACCGGCCCTTCACATCTGGTTACGGTGGCGTCAACGTTGTGCGCCTATGCTGTGCCCGGGCACCCGAGACGAAGGCGTGCCCAACGGCTTCATCAATCACTCGGGGGTTCTCGGAGCATGGAATCGGTACGTCGCTTCGTTCGCGAGGAAGATGGTCAGGACGTCGTGGAATACGGCTTGCTGATCGCGACCATCGCGATTGTTGTCCTCATCGGTGTCGGCTTTTTCGGCAGCAATATCAACGCATGGTTCCGGAATCTGGCCGGCCGCATCACGACGACTGGCACGTAGTCGTCGGCAATGGCAAGGAGCACGAGCTTGCGACACGTCTTTCGCTTTCTTTCGGATGAGTCTGGCCAGGACGTTGTCGAGTACGGGCTCCTCATCGCAACGATCGCCATTGTTGTTCTGATCGGAGTGGGCGTCTTCGGTAGCCAGATCAACGCCTGGTTCCAGAACCTCGCCGGTCGGATTACCACGACTGGCACGTAGGCGCCGAGCGTCTAGCCGGTCGAGAGGAGTCGATGGAAGTTCTTCAAGGGTGCGCGGTATCCGCGGCGAGCGTCGCGGCGATGATTGACGTCTTCACTCGCCGCATCCCGAACTGGGTGACTTCTTCGGCGTTGATCGGCGGTGTGCTGATCAATGCCTGGCTGGGGGGCGCCAGTGGCGCGATCGCTGCGTTGGCTGGCGCCGCGCTGGGCGCGGCGCTGCTCCTGCCCTTCTACGCCATCCGAGCCATGGGCGCTGGAGACGTCAAGCTGCTGGCAGGTCTGGGCGCGCTACTCGGGCCGCAGCTACTGGTGTCCGTGGCGGTCTATGGCGCGCTGGTGGGCGGTGTCATGTCGGCGGTCATTCTGCTGGCGCGCGGCCGCCTGTTCGTGGCGCTCGACGAGCTGCTGATCCAGCGTCGCGCGCCGACTCTCAGCGGCGCCACCGCGCCATACGGAGTCGCTATCGCGTCAGGTGTGTACCTCTCATTGATTCTGCCTGGCGTGCTCCACTGAGGTCCGCACGACGTGCTGCGATCCCGTCAACGCGGCCAATCGGTGGTGGAGTTCGGCATCGTGGCCATCCTGTTCACGCTGTTGATGTTCGCCGTGGTCGACTTCGGCCTGCTGCTCAACAGCTGGGTAGCCATCAGCTCGGGCACACGCCAGGTGGCCCGTGCGACCACCGTCGGCTTCCTCGCCACCGATCTCACCACGATGGTCAGCGGTCTGAATCTACCGGGGGTCAGTCGAACGCCGTACTCACCTTTCGCCAGCTACTGCTGCGGTAGTGGCGGGTCAGATGACGAGATCGTGCTCACGGTCCAGTACTACACCGGCTGTGTTCCGGGCGCCGCGGGCTGCAACCCGGTGAGCGCGAGCACGGTCGACAATCACTATTGGGGCGGAACGTTCAGCTGCAACACTTGGCCAACACCGTGCGCGAGCATCCACCCGCTGCGCAGCGACATGATCGTGGTCAGCCTGTCCGCGCCGGGCATGGAAGTGGTCACCCCGCTGGTGCGGCCATTCTTCGGCTGCTCGAGCAGTCAGGTCCACTGCAATGTGCGCCTCGCCAGCTCGGCCATGATGCGCTACGAGGGCCAGTGAACCGTGCACGTGAAGCACCGACAGCGAGCGCAGATCACGCCGCTCGCGCTGTATGCCATGTTGGTTCTGGTCGGTGCGCTGTCACTGGTGGTCGACGCAGGGGTATTCTTCGTGACGCAACGCCAGCTGCAGACCGCCGTCGATGCCGCTGCGCTCGCCGCCGTCTGGTACACGCCGGTGTGCAGCTCGTTTGCTCCCAATCCCGACTGTCAGAATACGCCTGGCCCGCCACCGAATCTCCCTGCGCCCCCGGCGGGCTGGACTCCCTGCGATGCGGTCAACCATTACGCGGACTGCGTGGCAGACGCTGTCCTTCAAGCGAACCTGGGCTACACCGGCGCGTTGTGCCGCAATCTGGCGCCGGTGCCGGCCGCGCGCACCGAGGCGCCCGGCAACAACTTCACCTACTACATCATGACCGTCGACTGCGACGCGCCGTACTGGTTCGCCCGCGTATTTCCGGGCATTCCGGCCACCGTGCACCTGAGAGCGTTTGCGAGGGCGACCATCGGCTACCCCTCTCCAACTGGCGTCAGCTCGACTGGCACCGGACATCTAGCTTCACGACTGGTGACGTAGAGCCAAACATGCGAGGTATCGAGCAATGATCAACGGAGGTCCGAAGTGTACATGTACGTCGGCAGCGTCCAGCAAACCGCGCAGCAGAGCGCGCGTGCCGCCGCTCAGCAGGTGACTACCGCCGCTGCGACGCGCGCCAGAGTCGTTGTCGCCAAAACCACGCTGCCGGCTCAGACGGTCCTCACCCAGGACAACGTCGAGCTGCGCGACGTGACCAACGACGCCATCCAGCCCAACGCGGCGACCGCGCTGAACGACGTCCAGGGCAAGGCGCTGACCGTGCCCGTGGCCGCGAGCCAGCAGATCCTGACGCCGTTCCTCGCCAATGCCGATCAGCCTGACGTCAAGAAGCTGGCCGACCTGGTGCCAGCGGGCAAGCGCGCCATGTCGGTCACGTTTACGGAGCTGAATACCGCGGGTGGCCTCGTCGCTCCAGGCGATTACGTTGACGTGATCGGCGTCTTCAACAAGACCACGCTGGGCAAGGACCAGTCGATGCTCCTGCTCCAGGACATCCTGGTGCTGGCCGTTGCGCAGAATACCTCGGTCGACCAGCTTCCGCGCCAGGGCTCGTCGGCCTCGGGCTCGTCTCAGACCCAGTCCGCTCTGCCACTGCCCACTCGCGGCGGCTCGACCAGCGTCCCGCTGCCCCAATCGACACCCGCCAATGTGCCGTTCGCGCCCGCACAGACGCGCACCGTCACGCTCGCCGTCGACCCCGAAGCCGCCGAGCGCCTGGCGCTTGCCGAAGACTACGGTCACCTGCGCTACATCGTGCGACCGGGCACCGAACGGACCCAGTCCTCGGTCATTCCCGCCGACCTGACCACGCTGGTCAGTCCGCT
Source organism: Chloroflexota bacterium (assembly GCA_005883405.1). Lineage (GTDB taxonomy): Bacteria > Chloroflexota > UBA6077 > UBA6077 > CF-72 > CF-72. The sequence goes on from VBGG01000328.1 coordinate 14,335, forward strand.
CCAGGTGGCCGCGGGCCAGATCATCGCCACCGAGATCAATCCGACCAACACCAAGGTCGGCGACACGCTCGACGTCAAGATCACCGTCCGCAACACGTCGGACAAACCACTCCAGACGATGGGCCCGGAGCCGGGCTACACCTACGTGCAGGGCCAGACCTACTTCACCCAGCAGTTTGCCTCCGAACCCGGCAAATGGCGCGTAGCGCTGGGCTCGGCCGGCCTCGACAGCACCGACCTGCCGTACCGTTGGGGACTGGGCGGCGATCTCGCGCCCGGCGCGACCACCACCATCACCGGGCACATCAAGGTCACCCAGGACTTCAAAACCACCAACTTCTGGGCATCCCTGGTCAACGAGCCGAGCACGGTGGTCCAGACGGGCGTCGGCATGACGCTGGTGACGTCGCTGCCACAGAACCTGGCGATCGTCGCCGTAGACGCGGCCAACGTGCGCAGCAGCCCGTCGATCGCGGCGAGCGTCCTCGACCAGGTGAAGTACGGGACCGAGCTGCAGATCATCGGTCAGAGTGCTGACTGGTTCAAGATCAAGCTGCCAGACCAGCGCGAGGGATGGGTTGCCGCTGGCTGGATCGTGACGGCCGGGCAGTGATCGGCCGGAGGCACTAATCGTGGCGGAACCGCTCAAGATCCTCATCATCGACCCGCATCCCGAGGCGGTCACCAGCCTTCGGCGCGCCCTCAACTCCTCTGGCACGCTGGAGGTGGTGGGTGACGCCGGCTTCGGGCCGGTGGCGTCGACCTGGGCACACACGCTCGAGCCGGCGATCGTGATCGTCTCGGTAGAGGAGCCAGTTACTCGCTCGCTCACGACCATCCAGGCGCTGACGCGAGGCAATCCGCGCTGGACCGTGGTGGGACTGGTCAACCAGTTCGATCGCGAAGTGTTCCGCCGCACGGTGCTTGCAGGGGCCCGCGATGTCCTGGTGCGCAATTCATCGGCGAGCGATCTCCACGACTCGCTGATCCAGGCACACAACGCGGACGCGCTGCGCATCGCCGCCTCCGGCGTCGATCCCGCCGCGCCTACGGGCAGCATCATCACCATGTTCGGCGTGAAGGGCGGCGTCGGCAGGACCACCCTGGCCACCAACCTGGCCGTGGCGCTGGCTCAAGAGAGCTCGGCGAGCGTTGCGCTCGTCGACCTGGACGTGCCGTTCGGCGACGTCGCGCTCATGCTCGACATCCACCCTGAGAACGACGTCCTCGACGCGCTGAGCGACCCGGTGCTGGACGACCTCGAGCGCCTGCAGAAGCTCCTGGTGCGCACGCCCCAGGGCGTACACGTGCTGGCGGCGCCGCTCGCGCCCGACGATTCGGGCACTTTGGACAGCAGCCGCGTCGGGCGCCTGCTGACACGGCTCGCCGCTTTACACCAGTTCGTCGTGGTCGATACGCCTAGTGGCTTGACCGAGCTCACCGCGGCCGCGCTCGACGTGTCCGAGCTGGCGATGCTGGTGACCACGCCCGAGGTCGCCGCGCTGCGCCGTACACACGCCTGCCTGCGATTGCTGCAAGGCTTGGAGTTCTCGACGAGCAAGCTGCAGCTGGTGCTCAACCGAGCGGAATCGAAGACCCGCGTCAGCGCCGCTGAGGCGATCGAAGCGCTCGGCCATCCGGTCGTGTGGCGGATCGCCAACGACTACCACACGATGCAGAGCAGCGCGCTCGGCCAGCCGGTCGTCGAGGCAGCGCCGAAGGCACACATTTCGAAGGACATTCAGCTCATCGCGCGCCAGCTCGCCGGCGCACCGATGGCCAGCCGCGGCAGTTGGCTGCCGTGGCGGCGTCGGACGGCGCTGGTAACCGCGTGAACGTCGGAGGGCCAGGGGTCTAGTTCATGTCGCTACTCGAGCATTTCCGGTCCAGTTCGCGAATGGCTCCTGTGCCAACCGCGCCCGTTGCGGTGCCGCCGCCTTCGACGAACGAGTCGGTGGCGGCGATTGCGGCTGGGCCGGCCGCGCAAGACGCATCGCCCCGGGGACGCAGCATCGTGCGCAACGAGGCCCTCGTGGAGCTCAAGGCGCGCGTCCACGAAGAGCTGATACATGAGCTCGACCCCGACCAGTTGCAAGGTGACCTGAGCTACACCTCGCCCGCGCGACGCGCCGTCGAGCAGGCCGCCGAGGAGCGCCTGGCTCTGGCCGATTCGACGCTGGGACGCCAGGAACGACTGCGACTGGCCTCGGAGATCGCCGACGAAGTCCTCGGCCTGGGTCCGCTCGAGCCGCTGCTGCGCGATGCGACTATTACCGAGGTCATGGTCAACTCCTGGGACCGCGTCTACTTCGAACGCGGCGGCATGATCTATCGCGCGGATACCTCCTTCCGCGACGACTCGCACATCCTGAACATCATCGACAAGATCTTGCGCCCGGTCAGTCGCCGCCTCGACGACTCGTCGCCGATGGTCGACGCGCGTCTTCCCGACGGATCACGCGTCAACGCCGTCATCCCGCCGCTGGCGGTCCACGGGCCCTCGCTGACGATCCGAAAGTTCTCGCGCGACCTGCTCACCGCCAATGACCTGGTGCGGCTGGGCACGCTGGGTCGCTCGACGCTCGATTTCCTGAGCGCTTGCGTACGCTCGCGCGCCAACGTGCTGGTCTCGGGCGGCACCGGCACCGGCAAGACGACCTTGCTGAACCTGTTGTCGGCGTTCATCCCCCGTGCCGAACGGATCGTGACGATCGAGGATCCCGCCGAGCTGCAGGTCAACCAGGACGACTGGGTGAGCCTGGAGACTCGTCCACCCAACATCGAGGGCAAGGGTCAGATCGTGCAACGCGACCTGGTCAAGAACGCGCTCCGCATGCGCCCGGACCGCATCATCGTTGGCGAGTGTCGCGGCGGCGAAGCCTTCGACATGCTGCAGGCGATGAACACCGGCCACGACGGCTCGCTGACGACGATTCACGCGAACTCGCCGCGCGACGCGCTTTCGCGCATCGAGAACATGGTGCTCATGGCGGTCGAGCTGCCGATCAGCGCCATCCGCGAACAGATCGCCTCAGGTATCAACGTCATCGTGCATATCTCCCGCCTCCAGGACGGATCGCGGCGCGTGACGCACGTGACCGAGATCGTGGGGGTGCAGGGTGGCGTCGTGTCGATGCACGACATCTTCGAGTTCCAGGGTCGCGGTGTTGACGCGCAGGGGCAGATTGTCGGCCAACTGCAGCCGACCGGACTTCGGCCGCACGTGCTCGATCGCCTGAGCCAGTACGGCGAGCACGTGCCGATCGAGTGGTTCCTTCCGTTGGTCGGCTCCGCCACCGACGGCGTTCGGGCGTCGTAGGTCAGGAGGTCAGCACGTGGACCAGACCGCTCTGATTTCGGCACTGGTGTTCCTGCTCATCACGCAGGCGGTGCTGCTCGTCGGCGGCGTGGGCAGGGCGGGCGAACGCGAGCGCATCGCCAAGCGCCTGAGCTCGTACGCGCTGCCGACGTGGGAAAGTCGGATGCAGACCAGCATCACGGTGCTGCGTCGCCGCCGCTATAGCAAGTTGCCCTGGCTCGACCTCGTTCTCGCGCGCTTCGATCTGGGCGACGGCATCGCGCTGCAGCTTCAGCAAGCTGGTCTGCCGTTGCGCGCGGGAGAGTTCCTGTTCCTGCAGCTGGTCGCCTCCACAATCGGCGGCCTGGCCGGCGCGCTGCTTGGATGGCAGGCGTTCGGCGGACCACTGGGGGCGCTGGGTGGGGCGATTCTGGGCTTCGTCGGACCCCTGGTCTGGCTTCGTTATCGGATCGGCCAACGCCGAAACGCCTTCGAACAGGGCCTGCCTGAGGCGCTCGACCGTGTCACGGGTGCGCTGCGCGCGGGCTACGGGCTGGAGTACGGCTTCGACCTGGTCGCGCGCGAGGGCACGCCGCCCTGCTCCGAGGAGTTCGGCCAGATCCTGCAGGAGTTGAACCTGGGCGGCGATCTCGAGGAAGCCCTGGCGCGACTCATTCTGCGCGTCGAGAGCGAAGACGCGCGGCTGCTGTCGACCGCCGTTGCCGTCCAGCGGCGCACCGGCGGCAACCTGGTTGAGGTGTTGATGCAGATGGCGGGCATGCTGCGAGAGCGCGACCGCTTGCGGCGCGACGTGCGGGTGATCACCACCGCGCCGCGTGTTTCGGGTTATGTGGTCGCGCTGCTGCCCCTGCTGACCGTGGTCGCCATGTACGTCACCAGCCGGTACTACATCGACACGCTGCTGGCGGAACCGATGGGTCGCATCGCCGCCGCCGTCGGCGGCATGCTGGTGCTGGTCGGCCTGTTCCTCAACCACCGCATCGCCCAGGTGGACATGTAGATGCCCGCTCGACGTGTCCCTCTCCCTCTGGGAGAGGGTCGGGCCTGCCCCGTGGAGCGCAGCGGAGCGTGGGGTGAGGGTGCGTTATCGCCTGAGACGCCATCGCAGAGGAGGCGCACGTAAATGCCCACATTCGACGCGTCGCTGATGTCAGGCCCGCTGCTGCTGGCGATCTGCATGCTGGCCGCCTTCGTCGCCACGACCGTGCTGGTGATGGCGCTGACCACGCCCCACGTCACGCCCGCCCAGCGTCTGGCGCGCTACGCGCGCTACACGGGAAGACGCGGCTCGCCAGGCGCCGAGGCCGAGATGCTGACCCTCCGCGAGCGCATCATCGCGCCGCTGTTCCAGAAGGTGATCGAGCTGGCCGCCCGCGCCGCGCCGTCGCGTGCGCGCAGGACGGTGGCGGCTGACCTGCAGATGGCCGGCTCGCGCATGAACCCGACCGTGTTCCTGGGTCTGCGGACGCTGATCCTGTTCGGCATGCCGATTATGGGCGCGCTCTACGTGCTCACCTCGGGCGATCTGAACACGACGGACATCGTCGTCATGGCGCTGGCACTGATCTGGGGCCGCCGCATGCCGACCATGTGGCTGAAGCGGCGCATGCGCAGCCGGCAGCGGGCGATCGACCGCGCGCTACCGTACTCGCTCGATCTGATGGTGGCTTGTCTGGAGGGCGGGCTGAGCCTGGATGCGTCGCTGGCCAAGGTGGTCGAGCAGACCGATGGACCGCTCGCGATCGAGATTCGAAGGACGCTGCAGGAGATGGCGCTTGGGCGTCCCACCGCCGACGCCATCCGCGACCTGGGCGACCGCACCGGTGCGCCCGGGCTGAAGCGCCTGACCGACGACATCGTGCAGTCGGACCGCATGGGCATCAGCATTGCCGAGAGCCTGCGCAACCTGGCCCGCGACGCGCGCATCATGCGGCGCCAGGCCGCCGAAGAGCTGGCGCGCAAGGCGCCGATCAAGATGGTTCCAGTCCTCATCTTCTGCGTGCTGCCCGCGCTCGGCATCGTTACCACCGCCCCCGCCGCGATCCTGCTGATGCGCACCTTCAGCCAGTCCGCCCAGCTGCCCTGATTCAGCCAGTGCGCCTGACTGGCCCGACAATATGAATGTGCTGACGCGCTCGCGGCACCGCGTTCCACCGAGTTCTCCGCGCACTGCTGGCGGTCTTGTTGGCCGTGCGCTCGCCTGGCCGTGCCACGTCGACCGCCTGCTGACCCTTCTGACGTGGAGGCGCGCGCGGGCGTACGCGCTGGTGCTGCTATTGCTGTACGTGGTCGCCTGGCTCGACGTGCTGGCGCTCGGCAGCCCGCCGCTGAACAGCAGCGGCACTCCGCTGGGCGGCGACTACATCGCCTTCCACACCGCCGGCCGTCTGTTGCTAAGTGGACGCGCGAGCGAGCTCTACGACCACGCGGCCGTATCCGCCGTCCAGGACTCCTTGCTGGGGGGCCGCGCTCCTGGTTTCTACGACGCGTTTCGCAATCCCCCGTTCTATGCCGTGTTGTTCGCGCCGCTGGCGTTACTGGACCTGCTGCCCGGCTTCGCCGTCTTTTCGGTCCTGAGCGCCGCCTGCCTGGCGCTAGCGCTGTGGCTCTTGCTCAGAGACGCGCTCTTGCTCGGCGAGACGCGCTTGCTTGGCGACGCGCTCTTGCTCGGCGACACGCCGCGGCTTCGTGAACGCTGGCGCGGCCTGGTGGTGCTGGTGCTGGCGTTCCCGCCCGTCTACTTCGGCCTGATCGATGGCGAAAACGCCATCATCTCGCTGCTGCTGTACGCCCTGATCTACCGCGCCGTGGCCCACAAGCAAGATCGCGCCGCCGGCATCTGGTCTGCCCTCGGCCTCTTCAAACCCCAGCTGTTCTTCATCTTCCCGCTGATCTTCCTCGCCTCTCGCCGTTGGCGCGCGCTCGTCGCCTACGGCCTGACCGCCGCGGCCCTCTTTGCCCTCTCCGTCGCCGTAGTCGGCCCAGCCGGCATGCAAGCCTGGCTGCGCATCTTGATCGAGCCCGAGACAGGCAACGCCACCGCCAACGCCTGGCGCATGGCCTCCCTGAAGTCCTTCTTCGACGTCCTCTTACCCGACCAGCACCTGCTATCCCTCGGCCTCTACGCCGCCTCATCCCTGGCACTACTGTTTGCCCTGCTCCGCGCTTGGTCCCGTCTCACTTCCCGCGCTTCCAGCCGCCCATCCTCCGCCGTTTCCTCCGGCCCCTCCGCCGCGGGCACTTCCTCTGGCCTTTCCGCCGCGGGCGCTTCCTCCGGCGCCTCCCCATCGGGCACTTCGACTGGCCTCTCAGGGGGCGCTTCCCTGGTCATTTCATCGCGACCACCATCCAGTGCATCCCCTGGCGGCTTCTCGGCCCCGTGGACTGCCCACGCAGCCGGCTCTTCTTCGAACGCATCGGCCCGGCCTTCGCTCGCGTCGCCGCTCCCCGCGCTCTGGGCCTTCACGTCCCTGGTCGCCGTCCTGGTCGACCCCCACCTGGTCGATTACGACCTGACCGTCCTGGTCCCCGCC
>VBGG01000329.1 GCA_005883405.1 Chloroflexota bacterium
AGCCCGTCGATGCCGTACAGGTCCTTGAGCGCCTTCTGACCCTCAGGGGTGCTCTGCACGTACAGCAACCCATCGTTGAGGAGTTTAACGAGGGTGGCGTCGAGCCCAGCGCGCACCGACACGGTGTCATTCGGGATCGGATCCGTCTGCGCGATGGGTTTGACGACCTGCATCACGTCCGGCAGCGTACTGGTGACCAGGGTGCGCGCGTCGGTCGGCGGACCACTGTCGATGTTCTGTCCGAACGTAGCGCCACCATCCACCTGTTTGTTGTAGACAGCGATGACGACCTTGTCGTGTCCGCCGGCGAAGATGGTGTCGGAGAAGAAGGTCTTGTAGTCGAGCCCCATGTTCGCCAGCATGTAGTTCGGGAAAAGGAACCCTGAAGCTGAGGCTGGATCGACGAACGCGAACTTCTTGCCGCGCAGTTGTTCGATGCTGTTGATGCCTGAATCGGCGCGCACGATAATTTGCGAGCGGTAGGTCTTGCTTCCCTGACGGAGCGAAGCGAGCAGCACCTGGCTGCCGTTCTGATCGTGGGCCAGCACGTAGGCGAACGGGGCCAGCCAGCCGACGTCGACCTGGCCCGAGCCCATGGCTTCGATCACCGTGGTGTAGGAGGTGGGCACCGACACCTTGAAGTTCAGGTTGGTGGCATCGGTGAGCAGTTTGGCCAGCGGTTCACCCGAAGCAAGCACCTTTTGCGAATCCGCCGACGGCACGAACGCCATGTTGACGGGGTTACTGGTCGAGCCCTTCTGGTCGCCCGTCGGCATCGGAGGCGCGGCTGGCTTGGGGAACACGGCGGCGACGGGACTTGGACTGGCCGCGGCAGCCGGGCTGGCGGCAGGGCTCGCCGCGGGCGACGCGCCCGGCTTCGGAGCGGCGGCGACCGAAGGCGAGGCTGCCGCGGCCGGCGAGGCAGCTGGCGCGCTGGTTGGTTTGGCTGGCGCGGTGGTCGGCGGCGCGGCGGGCGCGGCAGTCGGCTGAGCAGCGGGTGCGGCGGGCTGGCAGGCGGCAACCGCGGACAGCAGCAACATGGCCGCTGATAGCAATGAAAACGCGCGGGCAGCGCGAAACGTCAAGCTCGTCACAGCTCCCTGCGAATCGTCTGGCTATGATACAGGGCACACCCTGACTGGCTGAACCGTCGATCCGTGGGTACTTCGTCCTTCCTGGAACGCCTGCACGCAGCGGCCCGAAGCAACGATTCGTGGCTGTGCGTGGGGCTCGACCCTGACCCGGCGTTGGTGCCTGGAGGCGTCGGCATCGACGCCTTCCTGCGCGGAATCGTCGAAGCGACGCGCGACCTGGTGTGCTGCTACAAGCCCAACCTGGCGTATTTCGAGGCGCTCGGTTTGCCCGGTCAACAAGCCTTGCGTGCTCTGCTCAGCGACTTGCCGCGTGAGATTCCGGTGCTCGTGGACGCCAAGCGCGGAGACACGCCACAGACGATGCGCGCCTACGCCCGCGCCATCTTCGAGGATCTGGACGCCGACGCGGTGACCGTCAATCCGTATCTGGGCGGTGACGCGCTCGAGCCCTTCTTCGTTTACCCCGATCGGGGCGTGTTCGTGTTGTGCAAGACCAGCAACCCCAGCGCAGGTGAGATCCAGGATCTGGTGGTCGACGGCGGGGAGCCGCTGTTCTTGCGCGTCGCCAGGCGGGCGATGACCTGGGACCGGCACGGCACCCTCGGCCTGGTGGTCGGCGCCACGTACCCCGCCGACGTGGCCGCGGTCCGCCGCATCGCCCCGCGCGTGCCGATTCTGCTGCCCGGCGTCGGCGAACAGGCAGGAGACCTGCCGCACTCCGTCCAGGCAGGCGTTGATGGCGAGGGTCAGCGCGCGATCGTCAACGCCAGCCGCTCCGTCCTGTACGCCAGTGTTGACGCTGATTGGCAGGCAGCTGCGCGCGCCGAGGCCGACAATCTGCGGTTGGCCATCAATCGCGCCCGAGCTGCAACCGTGCCGGGGTAAGCGGCGTCTCGTCTGGGCATAAATGAGCACAGCCAAATTCGTCGAAGTCCACGTAGATGATGTCGTCCGCTTGAGGAAGGCCCATCCGTGTGGTGGGACTGACTGGACGGTCGTGCGCCTCGGCGCCGATATCGGCCTGCGCTGCGAACGGTGTCAGCACCGCGTGTTGCTACCGCGCAGCCTGTTCGAGCGGCGGCTGAAGGCATTTCTCTCACGGGCGGTGGCGGTCGATCCGTCGGTCGACGCTGGCTAGGCGCATGCCACGCGACACCCGCTCTGCTGAAAAGCCTGTTGGCGTGATCGCCCCTGCGGGCGATGGCGTAGTCCGTACTCGGGAAGGTGTCTCGGGGCCTTCCCAGCAGTCAATCTGGCGCAATCGCAACTTCCTGCTGCTGTGGCTGGCGCAAGCCATCAGCCAGACGGCCCAGAACGCGATCTGGTTCGGCATCGTCGTCCTGGTGCAGCGGGTCAGCAACTCGAGCACCCAGCTGAGCCTGGCGGTGCTGACGCTCATCATTCCGTCCGTCGTCTTCGGCGTGCTGGCGGGCGTGTACGTCGACCGCTGGGACAAACGAACCGTGCTGATCGCCACCACCCTGATTGGCGGCGCGATCGCCTTTCTGTACACGGGCTTCGGGTTGGTGGCGCATCTGCCGCTGAGCCTGCTGCTGGTGATCAACTTCGTCTTCTCCACGGTCGGCCAGTTCTTCGCACCGGCCGAGACGGCGATGATCCCAGCGGTCGTGCCACGGTCCAGGCTGCTGCAGGCCAACAGCCTCTTTCATCTGACGTTCACTGCCTCGCAGCTGGTCGGCCTGGTGGTGCTCGGGCCGCTGCTGGCCAAGGTGGGCGGGGTCGACGGATTGTTTGTCAGTATGTCGGCGGCCATCGTGCTGTGCGGCGCGCTGGTGTGGCCGCTGCCGAGCAGCCGTGGTGGGCACGATCCGAGGGTGCCGGCCACCGAAGAGGAAGCCATCCGCGGCGTCTGGCAGGACGTGCGCGACATCTGGCAGTTCGTGTTTCGCGACCGGGTCGTGGCGCTGGCGATGGTGCAGTGGACCATCGGCGCCATTCTGGGGCTGGTGGTTGCCACGCTGGTACCAGGCTTCGCCGAACGGCTGTTGCACGTACACGCTGAGGACGCGGTGTTCGTGATGGCGCCGGCGGGGATCGGCATGGTGGCGGGTACGGCGCTGTTGAACCGCTGGGGAGAGCGGCTTGAAAAACACTTCCTCACCAACCTTGGGCTCTTCACCGTGGCGGCGTGTCTCTTCCTGACGGGTGGCCTGGCATTCGTTACCGCCTGGCTGACACAGGCAAACCCACCGCTGATCGAGATGCCGACGCTCGGCGAGGTGAGCGTGCTGGTGCCGCCGATCATGCTGCTGGCGCTGATCGCCGGGTTTGGCTTCGTGGCGATCATGGTGCCGGCGCAGACGTTCTTGCAGGAGCGCGCGCCTGTCGAGCTGCGCGGTCGGGTCTTTGCGGTGCAGCTGATGCTCTCGAATTTCGCCAGCATCCTGCCACTGCTGCTGCTGGGCGGTCTGGCCGACCTGATCGGGGTGGACAGGACGCTGCTGCTGATCGGCGTGCTGATCGCCTTCGCGGGCGCGGTCAGCGTGCGTATCGCGCCTGGCGAGGCTCCGTGGCGGCAGCGACACGCGCGGGTGGAGTAGGAGCGCTTCGCCCGGGTATACTCTGCGCGGCTTTAGCCGCCGACGCGCGCGCTCGTGCTGGAACCGGTAGACAGGCATGGTTGAGGGCCATGTGCCCGTTAGGGCGTGAGAGTTCGAGTCTCTCCGAGCGCACTCCAATGGCCAGCCGCGGCTGCGCGGGCGAATAGCTCAGTTGGTTAGAGCGCCTCGCTTACACCGAGGAGGTCACAGGTTCGAGTCCTGTCTCGCCCACCGTGGCGCAAGCGAAAATCGTCTCTACAGGCCGAGGTAGCTCAGTGGTAGAGCACGCGACTGAAAATCGCGGTGTCGGCAGTTCAATCCTGCCCCTCGGCACCCGACCTGACGGCTGCGCGCAGAGCGTACCATCGCCTGGGGGTGGCGGGGCGCAACGCGACGAACGGAGTGACGGCTGGGAGGGTGGCCTGAACACGGGACCGTCGGACGACGTCGTTCCGGTGCGCCTGGCACTCGCAGCCGCGCGAACGGCGCCGAACCAGCCTGGGCGTCGCTCGGCGCTCGTGCTGGAGCATGGCAGCCTGGAGGTGCGCTATTACGCGCCGCGCGGCGCCGATCCTCAAACGCCGCACACGCGCGATGAGCTATACGTCATCGCCTCGGGTCGGGGTTCGTTTGCACGAGGCGACGAGCGGGTGCCGTTCGAGCCAGGCGATGCGCTGTTTGTCGCTGCCGGCGTCGACCACCGGTTCGAAGACTTCAGCGACGACTTCGGCACCTGGGTCATCTTCTACGGTCCGGAAGGCGGGGAGTCGCCTTCGCGCTAGCGGCCGCCGCGGGCCAGGGCGCCGACAATGCGGAACGGGAGCAGCACCAGGTCGATCACCAGGTGCAGGGTGCCGGTGATGACGGCCCAGGTGATGATGAAGACGGCGGCGAGGATGAAACCGATCGGGCCGGCCACCAGCGTTGCCAGGATCAGCAGGAGGAGTGCTACCAGCATATTTCGTGGTGCTTGGACGTGCTGCTGATAGAGCTTTGTTGCGGGCCCAGCAGCCGTTGAGCGCGAGGACGGTATCCTGGGCGGCGTGACGGGGAGCGCGAGGGGAACGGCCCTCGGCCGCGACCGGACCGGTTTGATCACAGGGGGACTGCTGCTCGTGGTCGCGGCGGCTGCCTGGCTCGCCCTGTTGACGCAGGCCGAGATGCCTATGGCTGGTGCGGACCTGGCCGAAGCGGCAGCATTTTTCGGCGCCTGGACGGTCATGATGGCAGCAATGATGCTGCCCAGCGCCATCCCCATGCTCGCGCTGTACGCGGTGCTGCGGCGCAACGCCGCCAGGGGCGGGCAGCGGGGTGTTCCGGCCGCACTGTTTGCGCTGGTCTACCTCGCGGTGTGGGCCGCCTTCGGTGTGCCGGTCTACATCGCCAGTCTCGT
>VBGG01000330.1 GCA_005883405.1 Chloroflexota bacterium
AGCACATGCGTGTAGCCGCGGAAGTAGCTCCAGAAGCGGCCCAGTGTCTCACCCACAGCCTTCGGCTTGCGGGCCTCTTGCTGGAGGAGCCAGTCGCCTCGGCCGAACATCACGAGCTTCTGCTCCCCAGAGGGGACCCATGGTAGGTACTCGGCGGCGCGGCAGCGGGCGAGGCGGGCGAGGGGACGAAGTGCATCCTTCCGAAGGACCCCGGGCCGGTGCTGCGCGGCGCGGCGGCGGGCGAGGCGGGCGACGGGGCGGAGTGCATCCCCTGAAGGGACCCCGGGTCGGTGCTCCGCGGCGCGGCGGCGGGCGACGAGACGAAGTGCGTCCAATGGAGGGACCAGCGGTCGGCGGGCGGCCGCGCAGCAGCGGGAGACGCTTTCGACAGGGCAGGGTGCGTCGCTGGACGGGAGCCCGCGAGGAGGGCTGTTTGCGTGATCGCGCGCTCGCGCGGCGGCGGCTGGGCGGCGGAGGCGGGCTGCGATGACATGGCGGCGTTCGGCGACGCGAGGGGCGGCAACTGGAGCGAAACTCGCATCACGGAACGCTTGCTTTCTCGGTGGCAGGGACGTGGCCGTCAACGCTGGCGCCATCTACGCTGGCGAGGACGGCGTCGTCGTGGAGCTGGGAGCTGTAGATGTCGGCGTAGATCTCGGAGGTTTCCAGGAGCTCTTCGTGTGTGCCTCGCGCGGCGATGCGGCCCTTGTCCAGGACCAGGATCAGATCCGCATTGCGGACCGTGCTGATGCGCTGCGCGATCACAAACGAGGTCCGGCCGACCATCAACTGCTCGAGCGCCTGCTGGATCTGGTACTCGGTGGCCACGTCGACGCTGCTGGTCGAATCGTCGAGGATGAGAATACGCGGGTCGGTCAGCAAGGCCCGCGCGATGGCGATGCGCTGCTTCTGTCCACCGCTCAGCGTTGAGCCGCGCTCGCCGACGGGCGTGTCGTAGCCGAGCGGAAAGTCCATGATGAAATCGTGCGCGGCCGCCGCGCGGGCTGCTGCCACCACCTGGTCCAGACCGGCCTCCGGTCGACCGTAGGCGATATTGGCGCGGATGGTCCCGCTGAACAGCGTCGTCTCCTGCAAGACGATGCCGATCTGCGCTCGCAGACTCTCCAGCGTGACGCCGCACACGTCGTGTCCGTCGACCAGCACTCTCCCCTCCGACGCATCGTAGAAACGCGGCAGCAGGTTGATGATGGTGGTCTTGCCGCTGCCGGTGGCGCCTAGCAGGGCGACCGTCTGCCCGGGTTGGACCTCGAACGAGACGCCACTCAACACCGCGTCGCCGCCCCTGAAATAGCGGAACGTCACGTTGTCGAACTGCACGTGACCGCTGACGCCGCGGAGCGCTTTCGCGTCCGGCCTGTCTTCGATCTCATTTCTGGTGTCGAGAATCTCGAAGATCCGCTGGGCGGAGGCGGACGCCTGCGACATCAGGTTGATGATGAAGCCGAGCTGACCCATCGGCAGGAACACGTAGGCCAGGTAGAGGCTGAACTTCTGCCATTCGCCGACGGTGAGCGTCCCTCCGATGATCTGCCGGCCACCGAAGTACAGCACCGCGGCTTGCCCGAGATTGGCGATCAGGAACACGATGGGAAACAGGAACGAGAACGTCCGCGCCACCTTCAGCTGCTGGGACAGCAGTGCGTCGGCGGCGCTGCCGAAGCGCACCTGTTCCTCTGGCTCGCGGCCGAAAGCGCGCACCACCTTGAGTCCGGCGACGTTCTCTTGCAGGACCGTGTTGAGCGCACTGATGCGCACCTGGACGGCCATGAAGAGCGGCTGCGCGACCGCGCCGAAGAACAGGAACACGCCAAATGCGATGGGCAGGATGGGCAGGATGACCAGGGTGAGGGTCGGATTGCTGAACCACAGCACGAGCAGCGTGGCGATCAGCAAGATGAACGACTGGAGCGCGAGGACCAGGCCCTGGCCGATGAAGAGGCGCACTTTCTCGACGTCGTCCGTGGCGCGGATCATCAATTGGCCGGTCTGGGTGCGATCCAGATAGCTGAACGACAGGCGCTGGATTCGGGCGAACAGCTCGTTGCGAAGATCGAAGGCGACGTTTTGGGAGATGCGCTCGGCGTTGTATTGCTGGCCAAAGGCGAACACAGCGCGAACGGCACTGAAGACGACGATCGCGACCATCGCGCCAAGGAGCGCCTGGATGGCCAGGCTCCGATCGGACTGGAGCTGGATGCCGCCGATCACCGAGTCGATGATGATGCGCACCAGCTGAGGCACCATGAGCTGGGCGGCGGTGGCCACGAACAACGAGCCGTAGGCCAGCATCGCCAGGCGGCGATGACGGGCGACGTAGCGTACGGCGCGCAGCAGGGTGCCGAAATTTGGCCGCGAACGCATGGACACGAATAATAGGCGCTGGCGCGCGCAGGCCTATCGATATATCGCTGGGATCTTGGCGCAGCGACGATCAGGCTGGTTTGGCGATGTCGGGAGCTGGCACGAGGGCCAGGGCCAACGCATCGGCGGGGGCGAGCGCTCGGCCGGCGTGCCAGGCTTCCTCGGCCTCCTGCTGGGTCAAGCCTGCTCGGCCACCTCCTGGCCAGTCGGTGTTCGGATCGGCCCAGCGCGTGCGCGTGGCGCCACTCACCTCGCCAAGGGCGGAAGCGGCTCCCGCGAGCAGCGTGGCGCGGCGCGATTCGCCCGAGAGCACGGCGATGTGCGCAAATCCTTCGAGCGCGAGCTGCACGCTGGCCGAACCGGGTGTTTGACGCGGGTCACAGACGATGTGGGTAAAGTGCGCCGAAGCGTCGGCCAGGTCGCCCTGCTTCGCCGCCACGTGGCCCAGCCCGGCCCGCGCGCTGGCGGCGCTGCTGGCGTCCGGCTCGTCGAGATCGTTCCAGCGCGCCAGCGCCTCCGCGAGCCGGGCCTGCGCAACGAGCAGGTTCCCGGCGCGGTAGTCGAGCCAGCCCAGTCGTTCGAGTGAGAGGGCAGCCACGCGTGAAAAACCGGCATCGTCGGCGATCGCCAGCGCGTCCTCCAGACAGCTCCGGGAGAACGCGTCATCGAACGTGAGCAAGGCCATAAAGCCGAGTTGCCGCAGGCTGACGGCCGCGTCCGTTGGCAGCAGGCGCGGCCGCGCACTGTGAGCGTGTGTAGCGGCCGCCGCGGCGTTCGCCGTCGGCAACTGGCGGCGTATTCCACGCCGAGCCAGTCCGCTTTCCCGCGCCAGAAGGCGGTCGAGCCAGTCGCGCCCTGCAACGACCTGTCCAAGTGACTGCCAACCTCGACCCGCGGCGGCGGCGAGTCGTTGGGCCAGCTCGACTTCACCCCAGTCGAGCAGTCGAATCAGGGCGAGCCGCAGATTGTCGTATTCGAGACCCAGGCGGCGCAGCCACAGGCTCGGGTGCCTACGCACCAGCTCCGGCTCGGCGGGCTCAGCGATACTGAGAAAGTAGACAGCGTGTCGGCGCTGCACTGCGTCCGCCTCGCCGCTGGCCGCCAGCTGCTCTTCCGCGTAGGCGGCAACCGTGTCGTGCATGCGCAACCGAGGCACGCCATCGGGTCCGGGCTGCCACCAGACCAGGTTCGCGTCGGTCAACCGGATCAGTGCTTCGACGACGGAAGCGACATCCTCGCTCCTGCAGACCGCCTCGGCTGCCTCGAGCGTGCAACCCGCGGCGAAAGCGGCCAGCCGGCGGAACACTGCCCGCTCGGGCTCGCCAAGCAACCGGTAACTCCAGTCGATTGTGGCGCGCAGCGTCTGATCGAAATCCGGCACCTCGCGTGCGGCGAGGTCGAGCAGTGACAGAGGTTTCTGGAGTCGCTCCAGCATAGCAGCGGGTGGGAGCAGGGTGACGCGCGCGGCGGCCAGCTCGATCGCCAGTGGCAGGCCGTCGAGCCGTCGACACACCTCGGCAACCGCCTCCGCGTTCGCATCGCCAAGCGCGAACCTCGGCGCCACGGCCTGCGCCCGCTCAAGGAACAACTGCGCCGCCTCGTACTCAGCGACGCCGCTTGCGGTGGACGGCGCATCGGGCCACGCCGTCAGGGGCATTACGCGGACGGATTGCTCGACAGGCAAGCCCAGCGGCGCTCGACTGGTGATCAGCAGCGCCAGAAGGGGGCACGCGGCCGCAAACCGGGCTAGCAGCGCGCCCGCGTCCAGCAGGTATTCGAAGCCATCCAGGACCAGCAGCAGCTCGCGCGGCCGTAGATGCATCAACAGCAGGTCGCGAGTGCTTCCGTTCGATTCTCGAATGCCCAGCGCCCGTGCCATCGTGGCCGCGACGAGCCGGTGGTCGCGCACGGGCGCCAGATCCACGAAAAACACGCCGTCCGGAAAACTGGTTTGCGCTGCCGCGGCAACAGTCAACGCCAGCCGTGTCTTGCCGACACCGCTTGGTCCCGTCAGGGTGACCAGGCGCCCAAGCCCACCGTCTTGTTTGAGGAGATTCGACACGGCCGCGGTTTCCTGCTCGCGGCCGACGAGCGATGTCGCCGGGACAGGCAGTTGAGCGGCTTCGCTTGATGATCGGCTCGCCCCACGAGTGCCGGCCGCCCTGCTCTGGGCCGCGGCTGACTGGAGGAAGTCCCGCTCAGTTGGAGTCAGCCCCAGCGCTTTGGCGAGCAGTGCGAGGGTCGACGGTCGTGGCGTGGTGCGGCGGCCGCGTTCGAGCGCGGCGACAGCATCCACGCTGAGTCCAGCACGCTCGGCCAGCTGCTCTTGCGAGAACCCAGCAGCTAACCGAAACCGACGCAGCAGCCCGCCCAATACGCCTGGCTGGACACCGTACACCCGACTCCCCGCCGAGGTGGTCGCATCACGTGGTCTTGTACACGCATCGTAACACAGCTGTTGCCTGCCTGGCTGTCAGGGAGTTGTCAGGGGACTGTCAATGGTCCGCGATCCGGGCCCAGCCCCAGACTGGCCGCATCCCCTCTTCACGGACGGAGTACTGGCATGTCCACGGCCCCAATTAGACGTCGGGACCTCCTCCGATATGGCGCTGTCGGATTGGGCGCCGCGCTTTTGCCGCTGGGACTTCAGCGCATCGTAGGAGTCAGCGACCGGCAGGTAGCTGGACTGGTGGTGCGCCAGGCCGGCGGCGGTGATTTCGCTGCGCGGAGTCCGGCGGTAACGCACTTCGATGTTGCGTACCAGGTCAAGGACCTGAAGCCGGAAGTGATGCCTCGCTCCGGCTACGACGCAACCACCGACTACTACGACGTCAGCATGCACGAGGCCACCGCGGACATCCTGCCAAACCTGAAGACGCCGATCTGGGGTTACAACGGGAAGTTCCCGGGTCAGACCATTGAGGCGTATAAGGATCGGAAGGCTGTCGTCACGTTCAGAAACAATCTGCCTGCCGGGTTTGACGGGTTGACGATCCACCACCACGGCGGGATCCAACGCCCCGAGTTCGATGGTTATCCGCTAGACCTCACGTACGATTCACGCAGCTACCCCACACTCATCCAGCCGGGCCACTCGTGGACATACGAATACCCCAACCCGAACTCTGCCTGCACCAACTGGTACCACGACCACGCCTATGGAAAGACCTCACAGCACGTGTATCGCGGGCTGGCAGGGTTCTTTCTCATCCGCGACGACATGGAGCACCAGTTCAACCTGCCGAAGGATGAGTATGAGCTGCCGCTGCTTTTCCAGAACCGCCGCTTCGACTCGACTGGGGCGCTGGTCTTCAATGACAACGAGCACTCCGGCGTGGTTGGCGACGTGCAATTGGTCAACGGCAAGCCCTGGCCACGGCTTCAAGTAGCCGCGCGCAAGTACCGCTTCCGCCTGCTCAACGGTTCGAACTGGCGGCGCTACTTCTTCACGCTCAGCAACGGCCGGCCAATTATCCAGATCGGTACCGAGTCCGGCTTCCTGCGCGCGCCACTGAACCTGCCGATGATCCAGCTGTATCAGGGCGAGCGGGCCGACGTGGTCGTCGACTTTGGCGGCCTGGCGGTCGGAACAAAGGTGATCCTCCAGAACCGGTCTGACGAGGCGATCGGCACCCCCATGGGCGAGGTCATGCTCTTCGAGGTGACGAGCACCGTTACCGACGACAGTCAGGTCCCGGTCATCCTCGACAACACCTGGACTGATCTGAGCACTCCTCAGGCCGTCGCCAGTGCAACCGTCCGCCGCATCTTCGAGTTCGACGACAGCAACGGTTTCTGGGTCATCAATGGCCGCACCTTCAATAAGGACCGTTTCGACGCTAACCCCCGCTATGGCACGACCGAGATCTGGGAATTCGGTGGTGGGAGTGGTTGGTACCACCCGATCCACCTGCACCTGATCGATTTCCAGGTTCTGAGTCGCGACGGCAACCCCGTGAGGCCCTGGGAGAGAGGCCGCAAGGACACGGTGGCGCTGGCCGAAGGCGACACCGCGAGCGTGATCATCAATTTTGACCCCAAGAAGTTTTTCTTCACGGGGCCCTACTTGATGCATTGTCACAACATCGACCACGAGGACCACGACATGATGACCCAGTACAACATGCTGGCCGTGTAAGGGCGCCCCCGCTGTGCAGCCTGTTTTGTCCTGGTTCAGACTGGCCGGTGGCGCAACTCGCGCTCCGGCCGTGATCCTCGCCGTCGCTGCCTCCATGGGTGCCGCTCAGGTCCACGCCTGGGCGGCGCCGGAGCACCTTTCACGGCCTTCCTCCAGGGCGCGTACGCGGCGGCGCTCATGAGCCGCGCTGACTCCGTTTGGCTCATTCGGCTCGGGTTGGCGGGCAACCTCGTGCTGATCCTGCTGGGGCTGGCCTCCCACACCTCGGGCAATCCGCTCGCCGTGTGGCTGGCCCATCAGCACACTCCAGCCAGCGACCTGCTCGAACAGATGGCTCTGGTAGCCGAAGCTGCCACGCTGGCCGGACTCGCACACTTGCTGACGCTGAGACGCGGATGAAGCATTTACCGCCGGTCACGGCTGGCATCGCCCTCATCAGCTTGTTTGTGTTCGCGTACCAGTCGAGCCTGACCGGCGATCAGCGCATCCTCTTCATCCTGCAGTGGGGCGCGGTGCCCTACGAGATCACCGTCCGCGACCTTCCGCCGACCGTGCCCTTTCCCATTGCCGGTACACTCCTGACGGCGCTGTTGCTGCATAGCGGCCTGGGTCACCTGGCGGTCAACATGACCTACCTCGGGTTGTTCGGCCCTCCGGTCGAGCGCGCGCTCGGTAGGTGGCGCTTTCTGGCGCTCTTTCTGCTGTGCGGCATCGGGGCCGGCGTGGCGCAAGTGGCCGCCTTCCCGGTCAGCATGTTTCCGACGATCGGCGCGAGCGGGGCGCTGGCGGGTGTCATGGCTGCCTACGTGGTCCTGTTTCCACGGGTGAGCCCGCGAACGATCGTGTTCGGCGTCTGGTGTGTGCTCCAGGTGATGCTCGCCCTCGACACGCTGAACACCGTGCAGCAATGGACGGGCGGCGTCGCCGCGTGGGCCCACCTCGCCGGGATAGGTCTGGGCGTCTTTCTGGCGTTGCTCGCTCGACGCTGGGCCGCGTTCGTCGGCTCTGAACGGATGCCGGAGGTGAGCGGGCGCGCGGCGCGGCGCGCGGTGTAGCCTTCTGGGCGGATGGTCCAGGCGAGTCCGGTTGCGCTGTCGGAGCCGGCAGCGGCGATCGTGGGTGAATTGCGAAGAAATGAGATCACGCATGTCGTCAACGTGCCGGACACACACCAGCGGACGCTGCTGGCTGAGCTGGCGCGTCAATCGGAGATGCGGCTGATCACCGCCTGCACGGAAGATGAGGCGATCGCCATCAGCGCCGGGCTGTGGGTCGGTGGCCAGCGACCGGTCCTGTCCATCCAGCACGTCGGCCTGCTCGCGGCGATGAACAACCTGAAGGGCATCGCCATGGACGCCAGGATCCCGACCTGCATGCTAGTCGGGTATTTTGGTCGCGACGTGACGCGGCCCGCGCGCGAAAATGCGGCCAGGGCGATCAGGCTGATCGAGCCTACGCTCGACACGTGGGGCGTGGCCTATTTTCCGCTCGAGCGACCGGAGGATCTGCCGGTTCTTGCCAGGGCGTATCGCTACAGTACCGAGCATTGCGAGCCGAGCGTGGTGCTCATCGGCGCGCCGACGAGTTAGCGTCACCTTACATGTGGAGACGGGATGCGATCGCGGCACTGGTGGCCGAGCGTGGCGATGCAATTACCATCACCACCGAGCAGGCCATCGGTGCCTGGCGGGCGGCGGTGCCGGAGGCGCTCAACGAGATACCGCACCATCTGGACATCGTCGGCTGCATGGGCAGCGCCTCGACCATCGGACTCGGCATCGCTCTTGCCCAGCCGACGCGCGCGATCATCGTGGTCGATGCGGACGGGAGTCTGCTGATGCAGCTCGGATCGCTGGTGACGATCGCTGGCGCGGCGCCGGCGAACCTCCATCACTTCGTCTTCGAAAACGGGGTGTACGAGACGTCTGGCAGTCAGCCGCTGCCGGCAGAGGGCAGGTTTGACCTCGCACAGATGGCGCGGGCGGCGGGGTATGCGCACGCAATGCAATTCTCTGATGCGGCGGCGTTTGCAGCCGCACTGCCTGATGTGCTGCGGCAGCGGGGTCCGGTGTTCGTCTCGGTGCGAACCGAACCTGAGGATGGCTATCTGGTCAGGTCGTCGGCCGGGACACGGCTGGATGTCCAGATGCACGCGCTTCGCGAGCGGCTAGCGGCGCGCTGACGTACCGCGAATCTGGCGCGGCACGGCGTTCATGTGTGTGATGACCATGCGCGCCAGCCTCTCGCGTCTTGCCAGTCTTGACGAGCCACGTCCACGAGAGCGTATTCCGTGGGTCGAATTGAGTTGTCTTCCGTGTGGTGAAGTGGCGGGCTATATCGAAGACCGTCGCGTCGTGCGTTCGGTGTATCAGGGCGGGATTCGCCTGGAGCGTGGCAGACCGTGCTGCGGCCGCTGCGGCGGATTGCTCCTATCCGGCAACCGCGGCGTCGCCACCAGTCGCAACGGCATCGGCTAAATGCTTAACGAGTCCGGGTCGGGGGAGCCCCGCTCCGCTCGCAAGCTCGCTCCACGGGGTAAACCTGCGGCCCCCCGCCGCCAGTCGCTGCTCCGCCCGCAAGCCCGCCCCGCCCTCCTTCCCGCGGCGACCCCCCGCGTACGTGCTGACCGCGCTCGTGAGGCACGGCCGCCCATGCGCCTCAACGCTGCTCGCCCGTCAACCCTGCTCGCGCGGCACGTCCACACATGCGGCTCAACGCTGCTCGCGCCTCAACGCTGCTCGCCCGTCAACGCTGCTCGCGTGATCGCGGCTCGCGCGGCTGGCGCAGCTGCCTGACTTCGCACATGGTCGGCATAACCGATGTCGCGTCCGGGAGGCGGTCGACATGCGACGACTCGTGCGCTCCAGTGGCACACCTTGAGGCCAGCAGGCTGTACCACGTGTACTCCGCGTCGCACCGCGGCAGCACGTACGCGGGGGG
>VBGG01000331.1 GCA_005883405.1 Chloroflexota bacterium
CGCCCAGCCTGCGTGATAGGCGAAGTGGCGTGCGACAAGCGGCACGTCCAGGTCGCGCGACTCGCGTATCGGCTTGCCGTTGTCCAGCGACTCGAGAACCGCGAACAGCCGACTGTGCTTCTGGATCTGACGCGCGAGCGCGTACAGGTAGCGGGCGCGCACATGCCCCGGTATCTGACTCCACGTGGAGAAAGCCTGGCGCGCGGCGCCGACCGCGGCGTCCACGTCTTCAGGACTGCCCTGGCCCGCGTGCGCGAGGGTGGCGCGGTCGGCCGGGTTGAACACCGCGAACGTCTGCGCCGCGGTCCGCCACTGACCGCCGACGAAGTGGCCGAACTTCCGCCCGTGCTGGTCCAGCCAGGCCAGCGCCGGCTCGGCCGCCTCAGGCGCCGGCCCCCAGGCCATGGTCTCGAAGATCTCGGCGACGCTGGGCATGCGGCTCAGGCCAAGGGTAACGCCCGGCCTTCGTGTGCCAGCAGCCATTGCTTACGCTGCATGCCGCCGCCGTAGCCGGTCAGGCTGCCGTCCGCGCCGATCACGCGGTGGCACGGAATCACGATCGGGATCGGATTGCGTCCATTCGCCAGGCCAACGGCGCGCGTCGCGCGCGGGTCGCCCAGCCCTTCCGCGAGCTTGCCGTAGGTGGTCGTCGTGCCGTAGGGGATCCGCTGTAGCGCGTCCCACACGCGGTGTTGGAAGGGCGTGCCGCGCGGCGCCAGCTCGAGGCTGAACTCGGTCAGCTCACCGGCGAAGTACGCCCGCAGCTGAGCGGTGACTTCGCCGAACGCACCATTGTCGCGCTGCCACTCCCCTGTCTCAGGTCGCTCGGTATCGGCGAACCAGACGCCGACGAGGGCATTGTTGTCACTCGCCAGCAGCAGGTCGCCGAGAGGGGTGTCGAACAGCGTGTAGCGCACAACCTCTCGAGAACCTCAGGGCACCGGATGGTGATGCGCCGCCGAGTAGCGGCCGGTGGCGGTGTGCCACAGCTGACGTTCGATGTCGGTCAGCAGACTGCTGGCCCCAATGCGAAACAGGCTGGCGTTGAGCCAGGCGTCGCCCAGCTCTTCCTTCATCAAAGCCAGCCAGTCGAGCGATTGCTTCGCGGTTCGGATGCCGCCGGCGGGCTTGAAGCCGACTCTACAGCCCGTGCGCTCGAGGTAATCGCGCGCGGCGCGGACCATGATCAGGCTCCCCGGCAGCGTGGCATTGGTCGGCTCTTTACCGGTCGACGTCTTGATGAAGTCGGCCCCGGCCATCATGCACACCAGACTCGCCGCGCGGACGTTGCGCAGCGTGCCCAGCTCGCCGGTGGCGATGATGGTCTTCATGTGCGCCTCGCCACACGTCTCGCGAAATGCGCGGACCTCGTCGTACAGCGCCGCGTAATCGCCCGTCAGGACGTGGGCGCGCGAGATGACAATGTCGATCTCACTCGCGCCGGCGGCGAGCGACGCGCGAATCTCCGCGAGTTTGGTGGCCATCGGCGTCTGGCCGGCCGGGAAGCCGGTCGAGACGGCGGCAACCGGGATGCCCGAGCCTTCGAGCGCCTCGACCGCGGGCTCGACGAGGTTGTGGTACACGCAGACCGCGCCCACGGTGATGGGTAGATGCGTAGCGCCCAGGCGCTCGAGGATGTCCTGGCGCACCGGCTGACGCGCCTTGGCGCACAGGCGCCGCACGTTGCCGGGGGTGTCATCGCCCTGCAGCGTGGTCAGGTCCAGGCAGGTCACCGCGCGCAACAGCCAGGCCGCCTGCCAATCCTTCTTGACCGTGCGCCGCGTGGGCAGGGTGGCCGCGCGTCTCTCGGTTGCGCTGCGGTTGGTGAAGCGTGCCTCGTGTACCCAGTCGAGGTCGAGCGGTGTCCCCGCATTCCGCTCCCGTGGTGTCGTGACCTGCGCCTGACCGTTCGCAGGCGCCACCGGAGCGACGCTCACGCTCGCGCGGGCCATCGGGCGAAGCATAGCACCGGTCGGCGAAACCTCAGGGAACCGAAAAGGGAGGTCTGTACGTATCTATAGCGAGGAGGCAGGGTGGCCTCCGCAGGCAGGGAGCGCGGTGGGTTTGAAATAGTTGGAGGAACACGAAAAGATGGCCATGGCTGGACGCAAGGACTGGGTTCAGGCAGACCTGCGCTGCTTGATGTGCGGACGCGTGGTCGGACGTCTGGTCGGTCCGTTGCCTGCCCGTGACCCTACCAAGTACACCGTCAGCCGCCCCCCGCAGTTTGCCGCCTTCCGTCCGGCCGACGATAGCGTGCCGGCCGTACGCCTCACGGGCGGCGAGCACTTCCACTGCAGTACCTGCGGCGGAGCGACCATCATGGACGAGCTCGAGACGTTTTCGACCTACTCCGACGTGGACGACGAGTTGGACCATCGGCCACGGCGCGGTCGTCCGCCCAAGCCGTGGCGGCGCACCGCGGGCTCACCCAACTGGCTGGAGGCGTTGGGGATCGCCGGCTAGTATCTCTCAATTCGCCAGGCTTTCGATAACCTCGGCGCGCGGCAGCTTCAACAGGATCCCGGGCTCGGCGATCACCTTGAAGGAGCGGCTGCCGCCGCCCAGGACGATCCGCTCGCGGCCCATGACGCGTGCATCGATCCAGATCGGCAGGTCGGGGGGCAGGCCGAATACCGTCACGCCGCCGATCTCCATTCCGGTGATGGCCCGCGTATCCTCGGCAGGCGCAAACGAGGCCTTGCGTGTGCCCAGCCGCTGGCGGACGGTCTTGTTGACGTCGAGACGACTGGTGGCCAGGACCACGCATGCCGCGTAGACGGGAGGGTCGGACTTGCCGATGACCAGGATGGTGTTGGCCGAGTCCTCGGGGTCGAAGCCGTAGGCGGCGCAGAAGTTGGCCGTGTCGGCCAGGGCGGGATCGCACGCAAAGATCTCGTACGGAACGTCGAGTCGATCGAGCTGCTCACGTACGGTCGTATCGATGCTCACCGTGCCATTATCGGGGCATGCGACCACGTGGCCTGCGTCCTCAGGATCG
>VBGG01000049.1 GCA_005883405.1 Chloroflexota bacterium
ACGCCAACGGGGACCCGCACAGGATCTGCACATCGTCAAGTTGATCGGCGACGTCGCGGGCCGTCCAGCCGAGCTTGCGGAGCAGGATGTTGCCCAGTTCGTACATGCTCAGGTCGAGTATTTTGACGTCCACCTGCTCAGCGCGATGGGCCCGCAGCATAGCCCGCGCGGCAGGCACTTCGTCTTCGCCCTCGACGTGAAACCACTTCAGCAGCACCGACGTATCGGTCAAAACCGCAATCAAGGGCGGCTGTCACGTTCAGCTCGGACCAGGTCCGCTGCCTCGAACGGCCCAGCCTTTCGAAAGCGGCGCGCGGACCGAGCGATCGCTTTGTCGACCGCCTCGGCGTCTCGCCGCTCGAGCTCGCGACTGATGGCGAGTGCGAGCAGTCCACTGCGGGTCGTCATTCGCCGCCTGGCCTCCGCGTCCACCCGCGCGAGCAGCTCATCGGGGATAGAGATCATGACCTTGGCCATACCATGAGTATAGCCAAGCGGCCATACCCGGTTCGCCGGCGGACGCGGGCTATGCGTTGGCGCGCGCCGCTGCCAGACGCCGCAGTGCCAATACCGCGCCCGCGGACTGGAGAAGCCGTCCGTGGATGACGGAGTTGGAGGCGACATAGCCGCCGTCGGGGGCGTGATACCACGATGAGCCGGCGAAGTTGGTGAGGCTCCCACCCGCGTTCAGCAGGATCACCGCCGCGGGCGCCACGTCCCACGGCCGCAGGTCCAAAGCGGAGTAGCCGTGCAGCCGCCCGGCAGCCACGTAGCACAACCCGAGCGCCGGCGAGCCGATGATGCGCACCGACTGGACCACGGGCACGATGGTGCCGACGATCGTCAGCATCTCCTTGCGGGCGTTCATGTCACCTGGCCAATCGATGCCGACGGCGGCGCGCTGAAACGCCTCAACGCCATCGGCAAACTGGTCCACCACGATCCGGCGGCCGTCGAGCCAGGCGCCTCGACCCTCGATGGCGGTGTACATGGCGTCACGCTCGGGTTCGTACACGACGCCCACCTGCCAGGCGCCGTCGGCCAGGAACCCGACCGAGACGGTGTAGTTCGGGTCGCGCGTCATGTAGTTGAGGCTGCCGCAGATCGGATCGACGATCCATAGAGGATCGGCCCCCACGGGCATCTCCTCATCTTCGGGCCCCTCTTCGGCCAGGATGGGGTGATCCGGAAAAGTCTCGCGGATGGTGGCGATGATGGTGTTCTGGACGACCAGCGACTGAGCCACGAAGGGGTCGCGGCTGCGCTTCCAGGTGAAGTACTGGTTGGGCTCGTCGATCTTCTCGCGGGCCAGCAGTCCGCCCGCTCGCGCGGCGCGCTGGGCGACTTGCAGTACCCGATCCAACTCGTCCATGGCCTGAAAGATGCTACTCTGCGGGGGCTCCCGCCATGGTGGCCTGGCTGATCCGCTTTCTCCTCGGCCTGGCCGTCGTGGCCGTGATCGTGCTCGCGATCGGGTCTCGACAGACGCCGCAGAGTGCCACTCCACCGGCTGGCTCCGGCGGCTCCGTTCCGCCGACCGATGTGCCGGTGGCACCAGGACCGACGCGAGAGCCGTTCGTCGAGCGGGTCGTCTCGCGCGTTGCGCGCGAAACGCAGGCTCCGTATCCAACCTCAACTCCACTGCCGAACGGCGCGGCGCTCGTCAGCATCGTCGATTTCGGCTACCTGCCCGGAGTCGTGCGCATCCATGTCGGCCAGACGGTCGTCTGGCGCAACGACGGACGCGAGGAGCACGACGTCACCGGCGCTGACTGGCACTCCGGCCCGATGGAGCCCACCGTCGACTACCGTCAAACCTTCGGTGTTCCAGGCGAGTTCCGCTTCCGCTGCAGTATCCATCCCGACATGGTCGGCACTCTCATTGTCGACTAGCGCGGAGCCTCGTCAGGCCGCGGCGCCCTTGTAATCCAACTCGGCCGTCTCGTCGCCACCCGCTTCGACGGGCATCGCGTTGAAGACCCACGTCAGGGCCACGCAGACCACGAGATTGGCGATGAGCGCGTACAGCGCGGCGTAGCCCGGAATCGATAGTAGTGATTCAGGCGCTGCGTACCGAGCGGGACTCAATAGCCGGCCGCGCGGATTGCAGGTGCTCGGCCACCCTCAGCGCCTGGGCGGCGATCGTCAGCGCCGGGTTCTGGGCGGCCGATGATGGAAAGAACGAGCTATCCACGACATACAGGTTCTCCAGGTCATGCGCCCGACAAAGCGGGTCGAGCACCGACTGGCGCGGGTCCAGGCCAAAGCGGAGGGTGCCGCACTGGTGCGAGTTCGTCTCGATACCCATGCGCTGGGTGAGGATCAACGGGTAGCCTGCGCGGCGTAGCATGTCGCGCGCCGCCTGAACGAGCCGCCGGTGCGCGACGAGATTGTTCGGCCGCCAGCGCACGCGCGGGGTGCCGTTTGGACCGAGCGTCACGCGGTTGTCCGGATCCGGCAGGTCTTCGGACATCACCCACCAGTCGACGCTGCGTTCAGCGACTGCTTGCAAAAGTCGACGCGGGACGTACGGTTGGCTCGCGGTAAGCATGCCAGCTTGCAGCTTGCCGAGTAACTGCACGTTGCCCAGCGGATACGGTACATCAGGGCCGCGGAACAGATAATCATTCACCGCCAGCGTCTTCTGGAAGACGGTGGGGTTGCGGCGCGTCGGATGGACCGCCATCAGCGCCGTGTTGTTGTGAACCATGTAGTTGCGACCGACCAGGCCGGACGAGTTCGCCAGGCCCTCGGGGTGCGAGCTATTCGCGGAGCGCAGCAGAAGCGCGGCCGAGTTTGCCGCGCCACAGGCAACAACCACCGTCTCGGCGCGAATAGTCTCGGTCAGACCGCCAGCATCGACCTCGATCGAAGCGACCCGCCCTCCGGTCGAGTCCGTCAGCAGGCGCCGCGCGAATGCGTGCGCCAGGAGCTCGACATTCGGACTCGCCAGCGCAGGCTGCACGCAGCACACGTCGGCATCCGACTTGGCCAGTACGCGACACGGAAAACCGTCGCAAGTGCCGCAGCGGATGCACCGACCACCTGCTCGGAGGTCGACACCCATTGGGAGTGAGTACGGGTGCAGGCCCTGCGCGCGCAATCCGTCGGCGAGCTCCGCGACGTACGCTTCGTGCGGCACCGGCGGGAACGGAAACGGACTCGAACGCGGCGGCTCGGACGGGTCCTCACCCGTCTGACCGTGGACACGGTAGATCCGCTCCGCTTCTGCATAATAGGGTTCCAGATCGTCGTAGCCGATTGGCCACGCGGGCGAGACGCCGCCTTCGTGCTCGAGCGTGCGAAAATCCTCGCGTCGGAACCGGGGCAAGGCAGCGCCGAACACCTTGGTGTTGCCACCGACAAAATAGTGCACCCCGGGTCGAAACGGCCGTCCCGCGGCATCCTG
>VBGG01000050.1 GCA_005883405.1 Chloroflexota bacterium
GCTTCGACCCGGCGGTGCAAGGTACGCGTCTGGAGGAAGTCCCACCACTGCTGCAGACGCGGCTGTGTCTCACGGACGACGAAGTGATCCATCTCGCCGCGCTGGGCAAGAAGATGGAGCTCGCGATGGGTAGGGCTCAGGACATGGAGTGGGCCATTGGTGCGGGCCGGGCGGGGCCGCGTGAAGTGTTCCTGCTGCAGGCACGCCCCGAAACGGTCTGGAGCCAGAAACCGCGGCGACCGTTGGTTCAGCCAGAATCGACCGTCATGGATCGAATCCTTCAGGCCATGCGGGTTCCCCGCCCCAGCGCGAGCGAGGCTGATCTGCGGGCTCCACCCCATGGCGGGGGCGTTCGGCGGCCGCGGGCTTCATGCTAGGCGTGCAGGAGTGACAGTGTCCGCATGACGTTGACCGAAAACGTGTCTCAGCCCGACGCGCGGAGTGGAGCGGCGGCAGGCATCGTGCTGATCTGCATCGGCGCGCTGTATCTCGCCGCCCAGTGGTTTGGCTTCGACGTGGGCCACGTGGGCTGGCCATTTCTGATCATCCTGCCGGGTCTCGCCCTGGTGGGTGCCGCGGCGTTCGGCGATCGCTCCTTCGCTGGCCAGGCGGTGCCCGGCAGCATGGCGACCATGACGGGGCTCATCCTGCTGGTGCAGAACGCGTTCAACTTGTGGGATACCTGGGCGTATGCCTGGAGTCTGCTGATCATTGCCAGCGGAGTCGGCATGCTGTTGCAGGGCCATCGCACCGATCAACCGCGGATGCGCGCCAGCGGTCGGCGGACTATCGAGGGCGGTGCGATCACCTTCGTCGTATTCGCCGCGTTCTTCGAGCTGGTGCTCAATCTCAGCCACTTCGACAACACCGACGTGAGCCGCTTCGGCCTGCCGGTGCTGCTGATCGGGCTCGGAGCGATCTACCTGATCCGGCCATGGCGACGGCCAGCCTGACGACGCTGGCCGTCGCCGGTGGCGCCGCCCAAGGCGTAAGCTGGCAGCGTGCCCGAGTTGAACCTGCAAACCGCGGACACGCTCACGGCCGCGGCATTCGACTACGCCCGCCAGCACAATCTGGCGATCTCTGTCGCCGTTCTCGACGCCGGCGGTAACGCGGTCCGCATCAGCCGCATGGACGGCTGCAACTTCCTCTCACCTGACATCGCGCGCGGCAAGGCGTTCGGCGCCGTGGCCTGGAAGCTCCCGTCCGCCGAGCTGAACAAACGCTTCACGTCGCCGGGCGCCGCGTCAGGCATGGTCGGCATCAGCGGCCAGCGTCTGGTGCCGGTCCAGGGCGCTCTGCCCATCTGGTCGGAAGGGCGCTGCGTCGGCTCGATCGGCGTGAGCGGCGCGCGTTCGGACGAAGACGAGGACGTCGCGCGGGCTGCCATCCGCGCCGCCGGCTTCGCGGAAAGCGCCGAATAACACGGGAAGCAACAAGCCGGCGGGTGATCAGCCTGTAGACTTCTTGAAGAAGACTGCGTGCGCGCCACGAGACAGGCATGACCGAGCCCACAACACGCAAGAATGGCTCCGGACGCGCGCTAGACGTAGTTACGTCAACTACAACTATGCCCGGGGGCGACGTCGATAGCGACCTGCGGAACCCCGGGCTGTACCTCAATCGCGAGCTGACCTGGCTCGCATTCAATCGGCGCGTGCTGGCCGAAGCCGAGGACGATCGGAATCCGCTTCTCGAACGCGTCAAGTTCCTGGCGATCGTCGGTTCGAACCTGGACGAGTTCTTCATGAAGCGCATCGGTGGCTTGAAGCTACAGACCGCCGCCGGTGTGCCGGAGGTGACCGTCGACGGCCGCACACCGCAGCAACAGATCGCGGAATGTACGGCCTGGGTGCGGGAATTCGCGCAGCATCGGCTGGGCGTCGAACGCCGCCTGCTGGCGCTGCTGGCGGAGCACGACATCCGCATTCTGAGCTGGACTGACCTGAGCACCGCCGAGCGAGCCGAGCTGCGTGAGCGCTACTTGCGCAACGTCTTCCCGTTGATCACTCCGCTGGCTCTGGACCCTGCCCATCCGTTTCCGTTCCTGTCAAACCTGTCGCTCAATCTGCTGGTGACCGGCCAGCCCGCAGACCGTCCCGAACCGGTGATCGCACGGGTGAAGGTACCCATCGGGCAGGGCATTCCACGTCTGCTGCGACTGCGCGCAAAACGCCACTTCGTTCTTCTCGAAGACGTGATGGCGCAGAACCTGGACGTGCTGTGTCCCGGACTGGCGATCACGTCCATCGAGCTGTTCAGAGTCACACGCAACGCGAACACCGAACGCGATGAGGAAGAAGCAGACGACCTGCTGGAGCTGATCGAGTCTGAAGTCCTGGAGCGGCGGTTCGCCCCGATCGTGCGACTCGAAGTACGGCCAGACATGGATCCGCTGCATCGGTCCATTCTTGTCAGCGAATTGGGGCTCGATGAGGCGGAGGACGTCTTCGAGATCGGCGGAATACTGGCGCCGCGCGACCTGATGGAGCTCGTGGCGATCGACGATGGCAGCCTGCACGATGCNNTCCAATCGAGCCACCGCGCGTACCGACGACACGGAACATCTTTCACAGCATCCGTGACGCGGGCTCCCTGCTGGTGCTCCACCCATACGAGTCGTTCGCCAGCACTGTCGAGCGATTCCTGCGCGAGGCCAGTCAGGATCCCAAGGTGCGCGCGATCAAAATGACGCTCTACCGCACGTCAAAGGATGCGCGGATCGTCAAGTACCTCGATGAGGCTGTCCGCAACGGCAAGCAGGTGGCGGTGGTGGTGGAGCTGAAGGCGCGCTTCGATGAGGCCGCCAACATCGCCTTCGCTGAGCAGCTCGAGCGCATGGGGATCCACGTCAGTTACGGAGTACTCGGATTGAAGACGCACTGCAAGGTGTTGCTCGTGGTGCGCCAGGATTACGATGGGCTGCGTCGCTATGTGCACGCCGGCACCGGCAACTATCATCCCGATACAGCCCGCATCTATGCCGACGTTGGTTTGTTTACGTCCGATCCGGTTATCGCCCAGGACGTGAACGAGCTGTTCAATTATCTCACGACCGGCTATGGCACCGGGCGGGTGTACCGTAAGCTCTTGCCTGGGCCAGCGCGTCTCAAGCGAGCCATCATGGAGCGAATCGAACGCGAGCGCGCCTTTGGACCGGCTGGCCTGATCCAATTCAAGATGAATGCCCTTGAAGATGCGGATGTCACCCGGGCGCTGTACCGTGCCGCCCAGGCGGGCGTGCGCATCGACCTGATCGTGCGCGACACGTGCCGCTTGCGGCCTGGCCTGGCGGCGATCTCGGAGTGCGTCAGTGTGACGAGCGTCGTCGGGCGCTTCCTCGAGCACACGCGGATCTACTACTTCCGCAACGGCGGCGCCGAGGAGTATTTCATCGGCTCCGCCGATTGCATGAAGCGCAATCTCGAGAGTCGCGTCGAGGTGCTGGTGCCGATCGACGATACGGCTGCTCGCCAACGCTTGCGGGCGATGCTGGACCTGCAGCTCGCCCCGAATCGCAACGCGTGGACCATGCGTGCGGACGGCGGCTATGCGAAGTCGCGCGCGGATGAGCGGGATCGGGGTTGCCAGTCGGCGCTCATGGATTGGCTCGTGGTGCAACACCCCAGCCCAGCCCCGCGCCGCAAACGGCGCGTGCCCGCGCGCTACGCCCGTCGCTCCCCGGCCCCAGCCGTAGCCTGAGATAAAGCGCGTCGCGGCCCCCAGCGGCCTACTCGCGGGCGAACCGGTCGAGCGCGCTGAGCATCCGCTCGCGCTTCGAGTCGCTGGCCTGGTGTCCGGAATCGTCGAGGACGATGAGCTCCGCGTCTGGCCAGGCGCGGGCCAGCTCCCATGCGGTGTCGACCGGTGCGCTCAGGTCAAGTCGACCGTGGATCAGCACCCCCGGGATGCCAGCCAGGCGCCCGGCATCGCGCAGCAACGCACCCTCCTCCAGCCACGCGGCATGCGCGAAGTAGCGCGTGCAGATCCGCACGAACGCCAGCTGGTCGGCCGGTGGCCGATCACTGTACAAGTTTGGTTTCCCATTCGGCTCCAGCGAGACGACCGCGTCCTCCCAGGCGCACCATGCGTTGGCGGCTCGAGTGCGCATCTGTAAGTCAGGTCTGTCCATCAGGTGCGCGTAGGCGGCGACGAGATCGCCCTCGCGGTCCGCCTCTGGGACCGCGGCGCGGAACCGCTCCCACGCCTCGGGGAAGAACCGCGCGACGCCGCGGTACAACCAGTCGATCTCGCAGCGCCGTGTGGCAGTCACGCTGGCGATCACGATCTCCGACACCCGTTGCGGGTGACGCTCCGCGTACGCGAGAGCCAGCGTCGATCCCCAGGAGCCACCGTGCAGTAGCCAGCGGTCGATACCGAGATGCTCGCGCAGCCGCTCCATGTCGGCCAGCAGATGCTCGGTGGTGTTGCAGCGCATGTCCGTGGCGGGATCACTCGCGTGTGGGATACTGCGTCCGCAGCCGCGTTGATCGAACAGCACCGCTCGATAGCGGTCCGGATCGAAGGCCTGGCGCATTCTCGTCGAGCACCCCGATCCCGGCCCGCCGTGGACCGCCAGGGCCGGCTTGCCATCCGGGTTTCCGCAGGTCTCCCAGTACACGCGATTGCCGTCACCAACTTCCAGCATCCCCTGGTCATACGGCTCGATGGGCGGGTACAGCTCGACCACGCGCTGATCCTACGCGTCACTCGAGCCGATGTCGATCAGCGCTGAGGCCGTTTGTATAAGAGGTGAACAACAGACCACAGCCTCAAAGGAGGGCGACACTACCAGACGTGGCCGCGCTTGCAGCCCCGCAGATCGAGCGCGTTTTCCGCGAGGAGTACGGTCGCGCCGTGGCCATCCTGGTGCGCGTCTTCGGCGATATCGACGTCGCCGAGGAGGCCGTCCAGGACGCGTTCGCGACGGCCGTGCAGCGGTGGCCGGCGACAGGACTGCCCCCGAGTCCCGCCGGCTGGATCATCACCACAGCGCGCAACCGGGCGATCAACAAGCTCCGCCGCGAGGCGTCGCGCCAGGACCGGTACGCGCAAGCGGCCCTCCTGCAGGCCCGCGGCGAACCGACCGAGGAGGGACCCGTGCACGACGACCGGCTACGCCTGATCTTTACGTGCTGCCATCCCGCCCTGGCCGCCGGCGTCCAGGTCGCCCTGACCCTGCGGCTGCTGGGAGGACTCACCACCCCCGAGATCGCCCGCGCCTTCCTGGTACCCGAGCCTACGATGGCCCAGCGATTGGTCCGCGCCAAAGGCAAGATCCGTGACGCGAGGATCCCCTATCGCCTCCCGAACGAGGCCGACCTGCCTGGCCGTCTTCGAGCCGTGCTGGCCGTCGTCTACCTGATCTTCAACGAGGGCTACACGGCCAGCTCCGGCGACCGGCTCGTCCGCGAAGACCTGTGTGCAGAAGCCATCCGACTTGGACGGCTCTTGACCGAGCTCATGCCCGACGAGCCAGAGGCCATGGGACTTCTTGCGCTCATGCTGCTCGTCGAGGCCCGCCGAGCCGCCCGAACTGGAGTGGACGGCCACCTCGTGCCGCTCTCCGAACAGGAACGCGGCCGCTGGGATAGCAAGCTTATTGCCGAAGGCCAGGCCATCGTCCGGCGCTGCTTGCGGCGCAACCAGCCCGGTCCGTACCAGATCCAGGCAGCGATCAACGCCGTGCACAGCGACGCGCCGAGCGCGGCCGCTACGGACTGGGGGCAGATCTTGCAGCTGTACGACCAGCTCATGTCGCTCGCCGCGACGCCGGTCGTGGCACTCAACCGCGCGGTCGCAGTGGCCGAGGTGGACGGAGCGGAGGCGGCACTTACGTTGGTCGACGGTCTCGATCTGGGTGGCTATCACCTGTTTCACGCCATCCGCGCCGACCTGCTTCGACGCCTGGGGCGCGACGCCGAGGCGGCATCAGCCTACGAGGCGGCTAACGTACGCACCGAGAACGCCGCCGAGCGCGACTTCCTGCGACGCAGGTGCCAGGCGCTCCAGGGAGCTTAGAAGTGCGTCCCGCAAGTTCGGGTCCTATGGAGGCTGAATGTCATCCTGAGCCTGCGAAGGATCCGCAACTCATGCGCCGAACACGAGGCGCTGGATAGATCCTTCTTCGCCTGCCCTGCATGGGCCTGCCCTGCGCGAAGCGAGCCTGCGAGCGGAGCCCATGGGTGCCTCCCCAGGATGACAGTGCGCACTGTCATCAACCTGTATGAGACCCGAAACTTACTTACCTCCTTGCGTTCATGGGACGCCCGCTTCCCGCTCGATGATGACCGGGCGTTCGATACTCTGACGGCGGTAGGTGCCTGGTGAAACGCCGAAGTCGCGCTTGAATGCCTGGGCGAGCATAAGTCCCGGAATCTGGGCGAAATCTCGAACGTTGCGGGTCATCAGGGTCAGTCCGTGTTCGAGCGCCGTCGCGGCGATGAGCGCATCGCCGAGGCTCATGCACCAATGCGCGGTGGCGCACAATGCCTATGGTCGGTTTCTGCAGGTCCTGGAGCATCGGTGAAGACGACGCAAGGCGATGGATGGCGGGCGGCCCGCCGCGACGAGGTCGAGCTGTACGTGCGGACGTACAGCACGGTACTTCGCACCTCCGGCGAGGTCCACTTGCGCGCATTCGAGCCAGCGCATCGCAACGTGGATCCCAGCCTCCACCCGGGCGCGAGCAGCACCGACGTCGACGCTGGCGCGCTGATCTACGCGGTCAACCGGCTGCCAGCGGTCATCAGCGCGGTCGAGCGGGTACTTCTCGGTCAACTGCCAGAGGACTTCGCCCAGGCTCTCGGCGCCAGCATCCAGGATTGGCAGCCGGTGCAGGCGCCCGCGCGACGCCGTCAGTGGCACTACGACGGCGCGCGCACGCTGGCGGTGCATGTGGCCAGCGCGTCCGACATCGACGATGTCATTCCGACGCTCGTCGCGTTTCAGATCGAATGGAACAAGCTGCACGCGCGGCTTGCGGCCGAGCAGGCCGTCCAGGCGCTCGTGGAACGCAGCCCCATCCTCGACGAGGTGTCGCTCGAACAGGTAGGCGCAGGTCTGGGGATCGCACCCGACGACTGGCAGCGGCTGCAGGCTGGCCTCGCCACAGAATTCTGGCCGACACTCCGCAGGATCGCCGCTTCCGAAAAGCAAATCGCCGTGCGCCTGCTGGGCGGTAGCCACATCGGCTACGCCAAGCTGACCAATCGCTGGTGGCAGCCCATCGGGGCGGCGCTGACCGAGGGCGGGCTGCGCGGTCGACCCGTGTACTTCGTGTCCTCGAACCTCCACAGCCTGGTCAACATGCTGTCGGGCTACGCGCCGCGCCGCGCCAAGATGCTGTGGGCCTTTCTCGAGGAGTGCGGCCGTGCCGACCGGTCGAGCGAAGCGGCCCAGCTCGCCGAATTGCGCGGTCGGGCCAACACCGAAAACGTGCTGTACTACGCGGCGCGCTTGTGGCACCAGGCCCGGGGGACCGCGGCCGCGCGGCAAGAGCGCGCGGAAGAGGAGCGAGCGCGTGGCATCACGACGATCGCACCGGTCGCCGGTGCCGACGTCGGCGCCCAGATCATCGACCTGGCCAGGGTGCGAGTCGCGGACGTGGACCCGCGCCTGCGTGATCTGGCGGTGGCTGGCCCCACGTCAGACGCCGTGATTCTCAACATCGACTATCCGCTGGGGATGGCGGGCTACCACATTCTGCGCCAGGTCGCCGAGGCAGTGGACAACCTGGCCGGCGTGTACGTGCTGGGCAAGGCCGCCACGCTGAACGGCGACATCGGCGACGTACTGATCGCGGACTCCGTTTACGACGAGCACACCCACAATACCTACAGCTTCGACAACGCCTTCAGCTACGCGGATGTCGCACCCTTTCTCGAGCGCGGCTCGGTTCTGGACAATCAGCGGGCGGTGACCGTCAAGGGCACGTTCCTGCAGAACCGCGACTACCTGGACCTCTTCTATCGCGAGATGTACACGATCGTGGAGATGGAGGCAGGCCCGTACCTGGCGGCGTTGTACGAGGCGAGCCACGTCAGCCGACATCCGCTCGGCGAGGCGGTCCACTTCCGCCAGCTGCCGCTGGACGTCGGCTTCATCCACTACGCCTCGGATACCCCGTACACGCGCGCGCGCACCCTCGGCAGCCGCAGCCTGTCGTTCGAGGGTGTCGATTCGACCTATGCGTCGGCGGTGGCCATCCTGCGCCGCATCCTGTGCGCGCGGGCGGACGGTCCGAACGGCGAAGTCCACTGAGCGGACTGGAGCTCCTGTACAGTAGAGGCGTGACGGACGTCGGCGTCGACACGATCAAGGTTTACAGCACACCCACTTGACCCTGGTGTCACCGAGCGATGGAGTTCCTTCGCAAGCAGGGTGTCGCCTACCAGGAAGTGGATGTAACCAAAAACCCGCTGGCCGCACAGGAGATGGTGCGCCGCACCGGGCAGATGGGGGTGCCCGTGATCACCGACAGCCAGGAGGCGATCGTCGGGTTCGACCTGCCCCGTTTACAGCGCATGGCGGCGCGGCACAGCCGGCCCGGGCTCGGCTTGCGGGTTAAAGACGCCGAGGACGGCCCGGGAGCATACGTCGGTTCGGTTCGACCGGATTCCCCCGCCGCGCGGGCCGGTATTGAAGTTGGCGACGTGGTCGACGAGCTTTCTGGAGCGCCAGTCCGCAACGCGGCTGACCTGGAGCAGATCGCCGCTGCGCGGCACCCGGGCCAACCCACGAGCATTACCCTCCGCCGCGGCACCGAGCGGCGAACACTCATCCTGCCAGGCTAGTCGCCCGCCTGTTTCGCTCGGGCTCGCCGCTTGACAGGCTGGCGGGCTCGGCTGCAACCGGGCGAGCCGCACTTCCCGGGCGGAATGACAATCCAATAGATGTTTCTGGCTCTCGCCAGGGTAGCCACCGCCGCCGAACGGCCGAGACGCAACGCCTGTTGTCCCGCGCGGGCGGAATGTCAATTCAAAGGATGTTTCTGGCTCTCGCCAGGGTAGCCACCGCCGCCGAGCGGCCGAGACGCAACGCCTGTTGTCCCCGCGCGGGCGGAATGTCAATTCAAAGGATGTTTCTGGCTCTCGCCCGGGAAGTCACCCGCCGCCGAACGGCCGAGCGGCAAATCCTGCCAGGGGTATCCCAGTCCGATGCGCGGTCCCTGATCATGCGGGCGCGGAACCTGCCGTCAGCATGCGGAGGATGGAAAGGGGTTCTCCCCTTTGAAACCCCGCCCGCAAACGAGCGATACCGACCCGCTCGGTTAGTGGAGCTGGGCGAGCTCCTTCTGCGTGACTTCGCTGGGCAGCTTGCCCATGATGATCATCGCCAGCACCTCATCGGTGGTCACATCCGCTTTCCTGACGGTGCCAACCAGGCCGCCGTGAAGCATCACACTGATGCGGTCGGCAAGATCGAACACGTCGTGGATGTCGTGGCTGATCAGGAAGATACCGATGCCCTCGGTTTTGAGCTGCTGGATCAGCCTGCGCACCTGTTCGGTTTCGGCGGGGCCCAGCGCGGCGGTCGGCTCGTCCATGATCAGGATGCGCGCGTTGAAGTGGATCGCGCGGGCGATCGCCACCGATTGACGCTGCCCACCCGAAAGCCACCCGACGGCGGTCTTGAAGTTCTTGAAGTGCGGATTCAAGCGACCCATCACGTTGCGTGTCGCCGACTCCATCGCGGCGTCGTCGAGTGACCCGTCGCGCGTGAGCACCTCGCGTCCCAGGAACATATTGCCCGGCGCATCGATGTTGTCAGCCAGCGCGAGGGTCTGATAGATCGTTTCGATGCCCAGCGACTTGGCGTCTCGCGGGTTGGCGATCACGACCGGCTGACCATCGATCAGGATCTCACCCGCGTCCGGTGGGTGGGCTCCGGACAGCGCGCGCATCAGCGTGCTCTTGCCCGCCCCATTACCGCCGACCAGCCCCACCACCTCACCTGCATGGAGATCGACGGTTACGTTGTCGACCGCGTGGACGCCGCCGAATGAGACGCGAATGTCGCGCAGCTCTGCCAACGGGGCGGTCTTCGCGCGATCGCTCACCTTCGCTACTCCCTACTTGCCGCGACGGCGGAGGAATGCGTCCAGGCCGACCGCCGCGACCAGCACGGTGCCGACGACGATGTCCTGGGTCGGCGAGTCCACCCGCAACATGACCATGCCTGAGCGGAGAGACTGCATCACCACCGCGCCGAGCACCGCGCCCGGGATGGTGCCGATACCGCCGCTCAACGAGCTGCCTCCAATGACCGCTGCCGCGATCACGTCCAGCTCGTTTTGCACGCCCAGATTGGTGACAGCGCTGTTGAGACGGGCGGTCTGCACCGCCGCGCTGATCGCCACCAGCACGCCCATCAACGCGTACGTCAGCATGATGGTCCGACGCACGTTGATGCCGCCGAGGTCGGCTGCCTCCGGGTTGCCGCCGATGGCGAACACGTAGCGACCGAAGCGGCGGCGGGTGGCGAGGAACGTCATCGCCAGGGCGACGCCGACCAGGATCAGTACTGGGTAGGCGATGCCGACCGGGATGCGCAGCCCGCCGGGTGGCTCGGGGATGTTGTGCGCCAGCGCGTACTGGTGCGCGAGGGCCTCGGGCCACAGATAGCTGTTGGCGACCGACACCGCCCCGAGCACCACGGAGCAACTGACGGCGATCACCGTCGCCAATGCCCAGATCGGCCGCACTGGAAATCCGTACGTCTGGCGCTGGCGGCGATTGTTGATCACCGTGAATACGATGCCAGCGCACGCGACGGCGCCAACGACCCAGCTACCAACCTCGCCCAGCGAGCCGCTCGGGCCACCGCCCAGCAGGGCAAAGTTGCCGTCCATCGGGCCAATCGTCTGGCCTTGCGCGTAGGCGAAGATCAGGCCGCGCCAGATGAGGAATCCACCCAGCGTGACGATGAACGACGGCACGCCACCGTAGGCGACGATCAGGCCCTGGAAACCGCCGATCGCCGCTCCGACCACGAGGCCAACCGCCAGCGCGATAAGCCAGGTGTACGGCTGGTTGAAGCCGAGGTGGAGCGCGTTCGGAATCCACTGGGCCTGAACCATGGCCATGGTGTAGCCAAGGAAGCCGAGCATCGACCCCACCGACAGGTCGATGTTGCGTGAGACGATGATCAGCACCATGCCGGTGGCCATGATCGCGATCGACGCGCTCTGGACCGACAGATTCCACAAGTTCCGCGCGGTCAGGAACAGACCGCCCGACATGATCTGAAAGCCGATCCAGATGATCGCCAGCGCGACGACCATGCCGAGCAGCCGCGTGTCGATGTCGAGCGCCCGCAGGAGCGACGTCATCGAGCGCTCCGAACGTGGTGGTCGGACCGCGCCTACGTCGCGGGATAGTGTGGCTTGAGTCATCAATGGGACGAGTTACGAGTTACGAGTTACGCGTTACGCGTTGCGCGTTACGCGTTGGCCTTCGGCACACCACAACGCGCAACTCGCAACGCGCAACGCGCAACTCCTACGGACAGACCGCCACGCTGCCCGATGGCACGCCCTGGCACAGTGTGGCCTGGCTGATCCAGCCCGCGTCGAGCACGAGGTTGAGGGTCGTCACGTTGATCGGCTGCGGCGTGAGCAGGATCGAGTTCAGCGTGTTGTTGCCCGGCGTGGTGAAGGGTTTGGCGCCGGAGACCTGGTCGCTGGTCGTGCCACCACAGAGCTGGACCGCGGACTCGCCGGCCGCCTTGCCGAGCATGCGCGCGTCCTTCCACACATCCACCGTCTGCAGCCCGAGCGCGACACGGTTGAGCGCTGGCGCATCGCCGTCCTGACCCGACACCGGAACCCTCCCAGCCAGGCCTTGCCCAGCCAGCGCGGAGACGACCCCGCCCGCCATGCCGTCGTTCTCGGCTAGAACGGCGTCGACCTTGTTTTCCGCCTGGGTCAGGAACTGCTCCATCTCGGTCTGCGCCTTCGATGGATCCCAGTTGTCGGTATACGTTTCGCCGACGATCTTGATATCGCCGCTATTCACCGCGCTCTTGATGACATCGTCATAGCCGCCGCGGAGGAAGTCGGCATTGGCGTCAGCCTTGTTGCCCTTGATAACGACGTAGTTCCCCTTCGGTTGGGCGCCGAAGACGGCGCGCGCTTCCATCCGACCGACCTCGACGTTGTCGAACGTGATGTAGAGCGCATTGGGATCCTCGATGAGGCGGTCATAGGCAATGACCGGGATGCCCTGGCTGACCGCGCTTGCGACAGCCGGTTTGATCGCCGTACCGTCCTGGGCGAGGATGATCAGCACGTTGGCGCCCTGCGAGATCAGATTCTCGACGTTGGACGCCTGCGTCTCGGCAGAGGACTTGGCGTCATTCGAGACATAATTTGCGCCGCCCTCGGCGAGCGCCGCCTTGATGGCCGGCTCGTCCCATTTTGCCCAACGCTCCTCCTGGAAGTTGTTCCACGAAACGCCAACCGTGCAGCCACCCTGCCGCGAGGGCTCGGCCTGCAGGGCCGCGGGCATGCTGCCAACGAGCAGCGCCGCGCCTGCGGAGGCCGTCAAAAGCCTGGCAGAGAGGCGCCTAGACGCGTTTCGCGTCCTCACAATTCCTGACATCTGTGTTCATTTCCCTCCCGCATAGTGTCCTGGCGTGCGGTCCTGCGTAGACTACTACGCCCGTGGCGATGGAGCATCAAACGATAACGCGAAGGCGGCGCACATGGTTGGTGGTCGGGTTGGCGGCGGCCCTCGTCGTGGCCGCGAGCGCGACCGTTGCGGTACGCCAGGTCGGCTCGACCCAGGCCTGCCCAGCCATCGCCGACCACCCCGATTGGTCGGTGGCGCGGCGATGGGATGAGGCGCTGCTCGACGCGATCCGCCGCGCGCTGCCCGCGCCAACGCTCCACGCGCGCAACCTGTTCCACGTTTCGGCGGCGATCTGGGACGCATGGGCGGTGTACGACTCGCATGCCACGGGCTATTTCGTCACCGAAAAGCACAGCGTCCGCGACTCAGACCTGGCCGGGGCCCGCAACGAAGCGATCAGCTATGCCGCCTACCGCGTGCTCACCTCCCGTTATATCAAGGCCATGGGCGCCGACCAATCGTTGTCCGAGTTTGACGACCTGATGGATTCGCTGTGCTACCCGCTAAACGTGACCTCGACGGAGGGAGACTCGCCGTCGGCGGTCGGCAACCGCATCGCCGCCGCGGTGATCGCCTACGGGTTGTCTGACGGATCAAACCAGGCCGGCGGCTATTCGGACCCGGAGTACGCGCCGGTCAATCCGCCGCTCGTCGTGGCGCAGTCCGGTACGACGATGAATGATCCAAACCGCTGGCAGCCACTCCAGCTGGAGCACATGATCTCCCAGAACGGCATCCCGGTCGTCAACGGGGTGCAGCAATTCGTCGGGCCGCACTGGGGCGGCGTCAAACCATTTGCCTTGCCCGCCGCTGGCCCCGACCGCCTGCCACTCGATCCGGGAGGTCCACCGCGGCTCGGGGACGCGGCGACCGACCAGGCGTTCAAGGACCAGGCCGTAGAGGTGATCCGCGACAGCGCCGCGCTGGACACCACCGCTGGCGTTACGCTGGACATCTCGCCCGCCACGCGCGGCAACAACACGCTCGGGACCAATGACGGACATGGCTACTCGCTCAACCCCTCGACGGGCCAGCCGTACGCACCTGAGGTGATCAACCAGGGCGACTTTACTCGCGCCCTCGCCGAGTTCTGGGCCGACGGACCCGACTCGGAGACGCCGCCGGGACACTGGAACGTGATTGCCAACGCCGTCTCCGACAAGCTGGCCTCGAATCTGATGATAGGCGGCCAGGGTCCCGCGGTGGATCGACTCCAGTGGGACGTCAAGCTGTACTTCGCCCTGAACGGAGCGGTCCACGACGCGGCGATCGCCGCCTGGGGCGCCAAGGGTCACTACGACTCGGTTCGGCCGATCTCGATGATCCGCTACATGGGCGGACTGCACCAGCTGCCCCTGGTAGCGGGTCTGGTCGAGGTCGTCACCAGTGAGACCACGGCGCCTGGGCAGCGGCACGCGGTGCTGGCGGGGCACGAGGGCGAAGTCGCCATCCGCGCCTGGAGTCCGTCAGCCGGTGTGGGCTGGATTCGCGCGGCCGACTGGGTACCGTACCAGGCGCCCACCTTCGTGACCCCGTCGTTTGCTGGCTATTTCTCGGGACATAGCACGTTCAGTCGCGCGGCAGCCGAGGTGCTGGCCGGCTTCACCGGAAGCGAGTACTTTCCCGGTGGGCTGGCTGAATGGACCGTCAAGGCCGGCTCGCTCAAATTCGAGCCTGGACCATCGCAGGACGTCACGCTGGAGTGGGCCAAGTACTTCGACGCCGCGGATCAGGCGGGGGTTTCGCGCCTGTACGGTGGGATTCACATCTCGGCGGACGACTTCACCGGTCGGCGTGCCGGCGCCGAGTGCGGCAAGGCGGCGTTAGCGTTGGCGCAACACTACTTTTCCCCGGAGGGGACCCAGTAGTTTGTCCGGCTCTCGGCCGCGAACGGGCGAGCGTCCCCTCACTGTGAGCTGGTAATCCCGTGAGGCGGCCGCAACTCGTCCAGGGTCTGGCCGTCGCTATCGGAGTCGCGCTGGCTGGCTGCAACCTGATCGCCCCTGGCCCAACGACGCCGACATTGGCACTCGGTCCGCCGCACTTTGTCGAAGAGACCGAGACGAGCGGAATCGACCACGTCTACGCCGGTGGACCGACGTTCGCCGTTGGTGGAGGCGTCGCCGCGTTCGACTGCAACGGCGATGGCAAGCCCGACCTGTACATCGCGAGCGGTCGCAATCCAGCCGCGCTGTACCGCAACGACAGCGCGGTTGGAGGGGCACTCCACTTTACCCGGCTGCCCGATCCCGCGACGGACCTCGACAACGTCAACGGCGCTTACCCGATCGACATCGACGGAGACGGTCATACCGATCTGGTGGTCCTGCGCAACGGCGAAACCGTGCTGCTGCGCGGACTTGGCGGCTGCCGCTTCGAACGGGCTAACGAAGCCTGGTCGTTCGACGGCGGCGACGGCTGGACCACCGCCTTCAGCGCGACGTGGCAGGGCTCGGCTCCGCTGCCGACGCTTGCCTTCGGCCAGTACCTCCGCTTCGACCAATCCGGGGCGGCAACATCCGACTGCGCTGATAACCGCCTGGTCCGGCCGAGCTCAAATGCGCCTGGCTATAGACCTCCAGTGGCACTCACGCCCGGGTACTGCACGCTGTCGATCCTGTTCAGCGACTGGGATCGATCCGGGCGGCGCGATCTGCGCATGACCAACGACCGTCAGTACTACATCGGCGGCGAAGACCAGTTGTGGCGCATGGCCGGCGACGAGCTACCCCGCCCGTACACCGATGCCGACGGATGGGTCTCCTTGCAGATATGGGGTATGGGCATCGCCACCTACGACGTCACCGGGCGCGGTTATCCAGACGTGTTCCTGACCAGTCAGGGCGACAACAAACTCCAGACGTTGACGGCCGGGCCTGCTCAGCCCACCTATCGCGATATCGCCCTCAAGCGCGGAGTTACCGCCGCTCAGCCCTTCACCGGCGGCGATGTGCGGCCGTCGACGGCCTGGCATCCTGAGTTCCAGGACGTCAACAACGACGGCTTCATTGACCTGTTCATCTCCAAGGGCAATGTGAGTGAGATGCCAGACTACGCGCGTCGCGATCCGAGCAATCTGCTGCTCGGCCAGGCCGACGGCACATTCAAGGAGGCGGCCGACGCCGCGGGTGTGTTGAACTATGGCCGCGGTCGTGGCGCGGCCCTGGTGGACTTCAACCTGGATGGCATGCTCGATCTGGTCGAAGTCAACTACGGCGAGCACGTGCGGCTGTGGCGGAATGTCGGCGCGGGCGATGCCGCGCAGCCGGCGGCGATGGGCAACTGGCTCGCCATCAGGCCTGCGCAACCGGGCCCCAACCGTGACGCCATCGGTGCGTGTCTCGAGGTCCAGGTCGG
This sequence comes from Chloroflexota bacterium, assembly GCA_005883405.1. Lineage (GTDB taxonomy): Bacteria > Chloroflexota > UBA6077 > UBA6077 > CF-72 > CF-72. The sequence continues at coordinate 15,990 of VBGG01000050.1, forward strand.
CAACGTCACCATGCGACGCGAGTTGACTGTCGGGGGTGGCCACGCCGGAGGCGAGCTCGGCTGGACCCACTTCGGCCTCGGCGCCTCCGCCGTCGCGCAGGTTCGCATTCACTGGCCAGACGGCGAAGTCGCAGCGTGGCAGCAGGTGAACGCGAATCAGTTCGTCGAGATGGACCGTGGCGCCGCACAGCCGCGGGTCTGGCAGCCAGGTCGCTGAATGCTCCTTGCATGTTCTTGCGTGCGTGACTATCAATAGGTAGAAGCAGTTGGCCGAGCACGACTACGACGTCCTGATCCGCGGCGGGACCGTCTACGATGGGTCCGGCGGCCCGCCGTTCCTCGGCGACGTGGCGATCACCGGCGATTCCATTGTGTCGGTTGGACCTGCCGGGGGAGACCGCAGCGAGCGGAGGGAGATCGACGCGGCCGGACTGGCGGTGGCGCCCGGCTTCATCAACATGTTGAGCTGGGCAGCCGAGACGCTGATCGCCGACGGCCGCTCTCAGAGCGACATCCGTCAAGGAGTGACGCTGGAGCTGTTCGGCGAAGGCTCGTCGTTGGGTCCACTGAACCAGGAGATGAAGCAATTCCTCCGCGAGCGACAGGGCGACATCCAGTACGACATCACCTGGACCACGCTGGACGAGGGACTGACGGAGCTCGTCAGGCGCGGCGTCTCGTGCAACGTCGCATCGCTGGTGGGCGCCGAGACGCTGCGCGTGCACGAGCTCGGCCATGCGGACCGGCGGCCAACGCCCGAGGAGCTGGAGCGGATGCGGGCGCTGGCACGCCAGGCGATGGAGGACGGCGCGCTGGGCGTCGGCTCATCGCTGATCTACGCCCCGGCCTGCTTTGCCGATACCGACGAGATGGTCGCCCTGGCCGAAGTGGCAGGCGCCTACGGCGGCATGTACGCCTCCCACATCCGCAACGAAGGCAACCGGCTTCTCGAGGCGATCGACGAGCTGGTCGAGATCTCGAGGCGGTCCGGGGCGCCCGCCGAGATCTGGCACTTCAAAGCGTCCGGGCCCGCCAACTGGCCCAAACTGGACGCGGCGATCGAACGCGTCGAGGCGGCGCGCGCCGAGGGGTTGCATCTCACCGCCGACATGTACACCTATCCAGCTTCCTCGACGGGGCTCGACGCCACCATGCCCGGCTGGGTCCAGGAGGGCGGACACCGCGCCTGGGTTGAACGTCTGAAGGATCCGGCCATCCGCGCTCGGCTCCGCCACGAGCTATCGACGGCGAGCGGTCATGGCGAGAACGAATTCCTGAGTGCCGAGAAGATCCTGCTCGTCGGATTCCGCAACGAGGCGCTCCGACCGTTGACGGGTAAGTCGCTGGCGGAAGTCGCACAGCTGCGGGGCACCTCAGTCGAGGACACCATCATGGATCTGATCGTCGAAGACGACAGCCGCATCCAGTCGGTGTTCTTCACCATGTCAGAGGAGAACGTCCGCAAGGCGGTTGGCCTGGGCTGGATGGGCTTCTGTTCAGACGCCGGATCGCTCGCGCCCGAGGGCGTGTTTCTCCACACCAGTACGCACCCGCGCGCGTACGGGAGCTTTGCGCGCTTGTTGGCCAGGTATGTTCGAGACGAGCGCGTCATTCCGCTCGAGGAGGCCGTGCGACGGCTGACGTCCCTGCCAGCCGACAATCTCGGATTGGAGCGGCGAGGACGCCTCGCGCCAGGCCAGTACGCCGACGTGGTCGTCTTCGATCCAAGCACCGTCCAGGACCACGGCACGTTCGAGCGCCCGCACCAGTACGCGACGGGCATGCGGGACGTACTCGTGAATGGCCAACAGGTACTTCGAGAAGGCGAGCACACGGGCGCAACGCCAGGCCGGGTCATACGCGGGCGCGGCTACCGAAAGGGACCGCGCTAGCCGGGCGGGAGTTCGCCCGAACCGCGCGCAATCAGGCGGGTCGGAACGCGGATGTGCCGCGCAGGAAAGGCGTCGCCATCCAGCTGCTCGAACAGGCGCGACGCGGCTGCCTGGCCCAGACCGACCGCGTCCTGCGCGATCACCGAGACGGCTGGCTCGAGAAGGTCGGCCAGCGTGAAGTCGTCGAAGCCAATCAGCGCCACGCGGTGGCGTAGTCCCAGCACCTGGAGCGCGCGGACCACGCCGATGGTGAGCAGGTTCTGCCCGGCAAAGAATGCGCTGGGCGCCTCAGACGACCCGAGCAGCTCGGTTGCGGCTGCGCACGCGGCGTCGATGCCGCGCATGTCGCGACGGATCAGCCGCGGATCCAGCCGGATGCCCTCGGTGGCCAGGCCTTCGACATAGCCGAGGTAGCGCTCCTCAGCGGTCCAGATCGAATGCAGATCGCCCAGAAACGCGATGCGCCGATGGCCATGGCGTGCCAGGTGCCCGACGGCGAGCCGCGCGCCCTCACGATTGTCAGTCGTGACGCTGTCCACGTCGCGGGTGATCGCGGGTCGATCGACGAAGACCATCGGCAAGCCGAGGCGGTGCTCGTTGAGCAGCACGCGCTGGTCGGGCGCCACCGGAACCACGATCAAGCCATCCACCTGGCGCGCGGCCAGGGCGCGCACGAGATCAGCCTCGCGCTGAGCGTCGCCATCACTGCTGCTGGCAAAGACGAGGGTTCGGCGCGCATGGGCGAGATCCTCGATGGCGCGGTTGATGGCCGACATGAACGGATTGGCCACATCCTCGACCACCAGCCCGATGCTGGCCGTGCGGCGGTCGGTACGCCGCAGGCTACTGGCTGTCGTATCGTGGCGGTAGTCGAGCAAACGGATGGCCCCAGCGACGCGCTCGGCCAACTCGGCGGTGACGCCGGCTTCCTGGTTGACGACGCGCGAGACGGTCTTGAGACTGACGCCGGCGAGGGCGGCGACGTCGCGCATGGTCGGCGTGCGCGGAGCCGGAGGCTTGCCTGCCATCGTTGTCAGCATACGCATCTCGCGACGGGCTGTCGTATCACAAAGCGTGTTCGAGTATTGACGCGACGGTCGATGCCGGGTAGCTTGACAACGTTGTCAAAGTGCCGTTTACCTGCTCGGGAGTGTGGGGCGCGGCGTCGACAACCAGCCTCGAACACCAGGGAGAACTGCCTCATGCGCATTCGTTCTGGACACCTCGCCGGCCTGGCCATCGCGCCTCTCCTGCTTGCCGCCGCTTGCACTCCGGCGCCGGCCGCGCCTTCGGCGACCAGCGCGCCGGCACCCGCGGCTGCTTCCGGCGGGCAGGTCCAGGTCGGCTTGATCACCAAGACCGAAAGCAACCCGTTCTTCGTCAAGATGAAGGAAGGCGCAGACAAGGAGGCTACGGCCAAGGGCGCCAAACTCCTGAGCGCCGCGGGCAAGTTTGACACCGACAATCAGAGTCAGGTCACCGCCATCGAGAACATGGTCACCGCCGGCGCCAAGGGCATCCTGATCACGCCTAGCGATACCAAGGCCATCGTGCCGTCGATCAAGAAAGCGCGCGACGCAGGCGTGCTGGTCATCGCGCTGGACACCCCAACCGAGCCGCAGGACGCCAGCGACGCTCTCTTCGCCACCGATAACAAACAGGCGGGCGTGCTCATCGGCAAGTACGCCAAGGCGGCCATGGGCGGCAAGCCGGTCAAAATCGCCACGCTCGACCTGGCCCCCGGCATCAGCGTCGGCGTGTTGCGCCACGACGGATTCATCGAAGGCTTTGGCATCCAGAACAGCGATCCGCAGGTCGTCTGCAGCCAGGACACGCAGGGAGACCAGGCCAAGGGGCAGACGGCGATGGAGACCTGCCTCCAGAAGGATCCGTCGATCAACCTCGTCTACACGATCAACGAACCGGCCGCGTTCGGCGCCAACACCGCGCTGAAGGCTGCCGGTAAAGACAAGGACGTTACCGTCGTGTCAGTCGACGGCGGCTGCGCCGGCGTGCGCGGGGTCAAGGACGGCACGATCGCGGCCACCTCGCAGCAATACCCGCTCAAGATGGCCACCCTGGGTGTTGACGCGGTCGTAGACTTCGCCCAGACGGGCAAGAAAGTCTCGGGCTACACGGACACGGGCGTCACGCTGATCACCGATAAGGCGCAGTCGGGCGTCGACTCAAAGGACACCGCCTTCGGCCTGGACAACTGCTGGGGCTGATCGGTTTGTTGGGAGGAGCGCCATGACCAACGTCCTCACAGAGCGCCAGCCCGAACCGAGCGTTGTAAGCCGTGCGCGAGTCTCCCTCGCGCACGGCATCAACATCGGCACGCTGGGACCGCTGCTGGCGTTGCTGCTTGCGGGCATCTTCTTCACGATCGAGTCAGACCGGTTCCTGACCGGGCCGAACCTGTCACTGGTCGTTCAGCAGGTCATGGTCGTCGGCACACTGGCCATCGGTCAGACGCTGGTCGATGCCGGGCTCAACCCGATCCTGACCATCGCTCTGGGCCTTTTGGTGTGCGCGGCGTTTGGCGCACTCAACGGCACACTGATCACCCGCCTGCGCTTGCCCCCGTTCATCGTGACGCTCGGCACCCTGAACATCGCCTTTGCCCTCACCCATATCTACTCGCGCGAGCAGACGGTCTCCAATCTGCCTGACGCGCTGACCTTCTTCGGCAACACCTTCCGCCTGGGCCAGACAAACATCACCTATGGCTCGGTGCTGACGCTGCTGCTGTTCCTGATCGTGTGGTACGTGCTCGGCCAGACGGCCGTCGGCAGGCACGTGTACGCGCTCGGCAACAATCCCGAAGCCGCCCGACTGACGGGTATCAACACGCGTCGCCTGCTGCTCGGGGTGTACACCATTGCCGCGGTGATCTATGGCGTCGCAGGGCTGCTGCTGGTGGCCCGAACCGGCGTGGGCGACCCGCAAGCGGGCCAGACGGACAACCTGGATTCCATCACCGCCGTGGTGCTGGGCGGCACCAGCCTGTTCGGCGGACGGGGCGGCGTCATCGGCACGCTGATCGGCGCGCTCATCGTTGGAGTCTTCCGCAATGGACTGCAGCTCATCGGCGTCGCATCGATTTACCAGGTGCTGATCACGGGCATCCTGGTCATCCTGGCGGTCGCCGTCGACCAGATCGCTCGCCGGAGGCAAGCATGAACCAGCAGGCTACGACCCCCGTGTTCGAGGCGCGTGGTCTGGTCAAGCGCTACGGCCAGGTCACCGCGTTGGACGGGGCAGACTTCGAGCTGTACCCCGGCGAGATCCTAGCCGTCATCGGCGACAACGGTGCCGGCAAGTCGACGCTGATCAAGTGTCTATCTGGGGCCATCATCCCCGACGAGGGTGAGATCCTCCTCGACGGGCAGCCCGTGCGCTTCCAGAGTCCGATGGACGCGCGGCGGCAGGGAATCGAAACGGTCTACCAGGATCTGGCGGTGGCACCCGCGCTCGACATCGCGGAGAACCTGTTTCTCGGACGCGAGCTGCGCCGGCCGGGCCTGGTTGGCTCGGCGTTCGGCATGCTCGACAAGCCGCGCATGCTGGCCGAGGCGACGGCGCACATGCAGGACCTCAAGATCGGCATCCGCTCGATGCGGCAGGCGGTCGAGACGCTGTCTGGCGGCCAGCGGCAGGCGGTCGCCGTAGCGCGCGCGGCCGCGTTTGCTCGCCACGTGGTGATCATGGACGAGCCGACCGCGGCGCTGGGCGTCAAGGAGACGCACATGGTGCTCGACCTGATCCGTCGGGTGCGCGAGCGCGGCCTGCCGGTCATCCTGATCAGCCACAACATGCCCAACGTGTTCGAGGTGGCCGACCGCGTCCACATCCAGCGCCTCGGCCGACGGGTGGCAGTCATCGCGCCGCACAGCTTCAAGATGTCCGACGCTGTGGCGATCATGACCGGCGCCATGGCCGGCGAGGAGGTCGCGGCTTGACCAGTGCGCCCGCGAAGTGGTGGGTCACCGTCGTCGGCGAGGCGTTGATTGATCTGGTCCCAGCAGGTCGCGTCGGGCTGTTCGAGGCCAGTCCGGGCGGCAGCCCGGCCAACGTGGCGGTCGGTCTGGCGCGCCTGGAAGTGCCCGTCCACCTGGCGGCACGGCTCGCGGACGACGTGTTCGGCCACCAGCTGCGTGCCCATCTGGCGGCCAACGGTGTAGACCTGACGTTTGCGGTGCGCGCGCGCGAGCCCACGTCACTGGCGATCGTGTCGGTCGATCCGCACGGCGGACCGGCGTACGACTTCCGCGTGCAGGCTACCGCTGACTGGCAGTGGTCTGACACCGAATTGGCCGGCGTGCCAGATGAAACGGTGTGTGCGCTGCACACCGGCTCGCTCGCAGCCACCCTGGCGCCTGGCGCGGCCGCGCTGCTGCGGCTGGTCGAACGAGCGCGCTGCTCGGCGACGATCTCGTACGACCCGAACGTGCGGCCGCTGCTCATGGGTGCTCCTGAGGAGGTCCGCCCGCACATCGAGAAGCTTGTGGCGTTGGCGGACGTGGTCAAGGTCAGCGCGGAGGACCTGAACTGGCTGGCGCCAGGGCACGCCCCAGCGGAGGTCGCCGCGGACTGGCTGGCGTGCGGCCCGGCGCTGGTTACGGTCACCCTGGGCGCGTCAGGTGCGCTGGCCATCGCGCGCGAAGCGGGCACGGTGTGGCGGCCAGGACGGGTGGTCGAGGTCGTCGACACCGTGGGCGCTGGCGACGCGTTCGTCAGTGCGCTGCTCGCGGCGCTCTACGATCGCGACCTGCTCGGCGCGGACCAGCGTGAACGACTGCGGTTGATCGACTCGACGATGCTGGCCGAGGTCATCGACCAGGCCATCGTCGCCTCGGCGCTGACCTGCACCCGGCGCGGCGCCGATCCACCTACGCGCGCTGAGCTCACGACGGCACTGGCTGCGTAGGAGCACCCCAGGACGGTGATTTCACCGTACGGGATTTCCTGACACTTCGTCGTCCGCTGATGCGGAAATCCACTGACGCAATCTATAAGCCGCCACGACATAGTGCCGCCAGGTTTGAGCCAGCGTGTATTTCCGAGCCGGGTGGACCCACAGCTTGGACGAGCGCTGAGACATCAACAGCGATCAATCCCGCAGCGAAAGAGGGCTTGCAATGGGTAGCAAGCACCACAATATGCAGCGCAAGTGCCGGATCGCGCTGTACAGCCACGACACTATGGGGTTGGGGCATGTACGCCGCAACCTGCTGCTCGCGCAGACGCTGGTTCGGTCTCAGCTGGAGCCAGCTGTCTTGATGATTGCCGGCGCTCGGGAGGCAGGCCGTTTCGCATTTCCGCCAGGCGTCGACTGCGTAACGTTGCCAGCGCTTCGCAAGGACACGCCAGGCGGGTACGCATCGCGACACCTGGACGTTTCACTCGAGGAGCTGAGCGCGCTGCGCTCACGCATCATCCGCGCAACTCTCGACGAGTTCGAGCCGGACGTGCTGATCGTGGACAACGTTCCGCGCGGCGCCGTTCGGGAGCTCGATCCGGCGCTCGCTTCACTCCGCGCGCGCGGGCACACCCGTTGTGTGCTGGGACTTCGCGACATACTGGACGAGCCAGAGGTCGTGCGTTGGGAGTGGCAGCGCGCGGCGAATGAGGAAGCGATCCGCGCGTATTACGACGCCATCTGGGTGTATGGAGATCCAGCAGTCTATCCGCTGGCGCAGGCCTACCACTTCCCCCGCGACCTGGTCGCCATGACCCGCTATCTCGGCTACCTGAACCAGACCGCTCGCATCGGTCCGGACGCGGATTCGGACGCCGAGCGAAGCGGCGTTCCAGCGCTGCCTCCGGGCCGCATCATCCTGTGCCTTGTCGGTGGCGGCCAGGACGGCGCACGACTGGCGGAGACCTTCGCCGAGGCGGATCTTCCGGACGGCGCCACCGGCGTGATCCTCACCGGAGCGTTCATGCCTTCGGACGTACACGAGCGCCTCAAGCGGCGCGCGGCCGGATCACCGCACCTGCTAGTGCTTCCGTTCGTGAACGAGCCGGGTTTCCTGCTGCGTCGCGCAGAGCGGGTGGTGGCGATGGGAGGCTACAACACGGTCACCGAAGTCCTCTCCTACCGCAAGCACGCCCTCATCGTGCCCCGCGTGGAGCCGCGGCTCGAGCAGTTCGTCCGCGCGGAGCGTCTCCGCGATCTCGGCCTTCTCGACGTACTCCACCCCGACCTGCTGCATCCCAGCACGCTCTCCGCGTGGTTGCGCCGGGATCCAGCCGGGGCTCGCAGCCATGATCACGTGGACCTCAACGGGCTGCAGCGGCTCCCGCGCTACCTGGATGAGCTTCTTGCCAGCGACCCTGTCAACTCCGGCTGGACAATCGACGATGCGCTTGCCCTGGCGCTCTGAGCTCCGCGCCCCGGGCGGACAGGCACACCGCGTCCGGCAGATCGTCGTCGCAGAGCTGCGCCGGGTTCGGGGCCGTGTACTGCTGGCTGTGGTCAGCACCGTCGGCGTCACCGCGGCGGATCTGCTGCGGCCCTGGCCGCTCAAGATCATCTTCGACCAGATCCTGCTGGGGAAGGCGTTCCCGCCGTCACTGGACTTCATGCGAGAGACACTGCGCGAGGGCAAGCTGCTGCCCCTGGTGCTGGTGTCGTTTTCGATCGTGTTGATCGCGATCCTGAACGGGCTCTTCTCTTACGCTCAGGTCTACCTCAGCTCAGGCATCGCCAGCCACATTGTCTACGCCCTGCGCCGAGAACTGTTCGCCCACCTGCAGCGCTTGTCGCTGTCGTTCCACGACCGCGCCCGCTCAGGCGAACTCCTCACCAAGGTCGCCAGCGACACCAATACCGTGAAGGACATCGTCGCGGAGACGGCGTTGACTGCCGGCTCTCAGGTGCTGACGCTCCTGGGCATCGTGACGGTGATGCTGCTGTTGAACTGGAAACTGGCGCTCCTGGTCGTGGCCACCTTCCCCATACTGCTGTGGAATCTGTTCCGCGTCTTCCGCCGCGCGAGCGTCACCGCGCGACAGCAGCGCAAGAAGGAGGAATCGATCGCCACACGCCTCAGCGAAGTCTTCGGCGCCATGTCGCTGGTCCAGGCATTTGGTCGGGAAAAGTATGAGGAAGAGCGTTTCGATGTGGAGAGCTCCGAGTACCTGGAGCTCAGCCTGACCAGCGCCCGCATCGAGGGGATTGCGGCGCGAGCCGTCGAGGTGACCACCGCCATCGCGACCTGGATGGTGGTGCTAGTGGGATCGTGGCAGGTCCTCCAGGGAGAGATCACGGTCGGCACCGTGCTGGTGTTCACCTCGTATCTCAGCAGCCTGTACAAGCCAGTGCGCCAGCTGGGCAAGGTCTCCGCACGCTTCTCGAAGGCAGTGGTCAGTGCCCACCGGATCGCCGAGATCCTGGACGTCGAGCCGGACGTCCAGGAGGAGCCGGATGCTGTCGATCTGGTGAACGTGAAGGGCGAGATCCGCTTTGAGCACGTCAGCTTCTCGTATGGTGATGGCAAACCGGTCCTGTCGGACGTCTCCTTCACCATCTCGCCCGGCCAGCGGGTTGCCCTCGTGGGTGTCTCCGGAGCCGGCAAATCCACTGCCATCAGCCTGATCCTCCGCCTGTACGACCCCCAGTCCGGTCGCATCCTGATCGACGGCGTGGACGTCAAGAAGTGTCGCCGCGAGTCACTGCGCGGGCTGATCGGCATCGCGCTCCAGAACTCACTCCTGTTTGGCGCGACGATCAGGGAGAACATTACCTACGGCAAGCCGGACGCCACGATGGCGGAAGTGGTGGCGGCCGCCCGGACTGCCAACGCCCACGACTTCATCGAGGGGCTGAAACACGGCTATGACACGGTCATCGGCGAGCGCGGGGCGACGCTTTCGGGCGGCCAGCGCCAGCGCCTCGCTCTGGCACGAGCTCTCATCCGGAACGCGCCGATCCTGATCTTGGATGAGCCGATGGCAGGATTGGACGTCGTGAGTGAGAGCCATGTCAAGCAGGCGCTCGCATCCGCAACGGCGGGGCGTACCTGCTTGCTCATCACCCACGACCTGCAAGCGGCGGCCGATGCAGATGTGGTGCTCCGGCTGGACGAGGGGCGCGTGGTCGAGTGGGACAGACAATCCGCGCTGCATGCAGCGTGACGTGGAGGACGACGATGACTGTGGCGCACCCCAATGTTGCTTATCTCCTGAAGCGGTTTCCGCGGCTCTCCGAGACCTTTATCCTGCATGAGATCCTGGAGTTGGAGCGGCAGGGAGTCGGGCTCCGCCTGTACTCGATCATGGACTCCGCGGAGACGATCGTCCATGCGGACGTGCGTCGCGTGCGCGCGAGCGTCTCTTACCTCCCGTCAGGCAAGCGAGCCTGGCACGAAGTCCCCAAGGCGCATCTGGCACTCCTGAAGCGCCACCCTGGACGCTACCTGGGCACGGTGGCCTACAACCTGTGGCACCGGCCGCGCCGCACGGCTCTCAAGCACTTCCTGCGTGCCGGCTGGCTTGCGCATGAACTGGAGGCGGCGGGCGTGACCCACCTCCACGCGCATTTTGCGCACGGTCCAGCATCCGTGGCACGCTTCGTCTCACAACTGACGGGCCTGCCGTACAGCTTCACTGCGCACGCCAAAGATATCTACACCTCACCCCCCGCGTCGCTGGCAAACAAGATGGACGCGGCGCGCTTCGTGGTCACCTGCACCGAGTACAACGCGCAGTATCTTGCCGGCCTCGTCGCTCCGGGCACGGCGGAGCGTATCCACCGCATCTACCACGGCCTGGACCTGCGCAAGTTCGGCGCTCCGACTCACCCCGCCGAGGCCGCTGCCGGCGATATGCCGACGATCCTCGCGGTGGGACGACTCGTGGAGAAGAAGGGGCTTTCTTACCTGATCGATTCTATGGCCCTGCTGCGACGTCGCGGTTATGCGGCGAATTTGCAGATCGTCGGCGATGGCGACATTCGTGGAGCGCTCGTCCAGCAGATCGAGGCCGCCGGGTTACAAGACCGCGTCACCCTGCTGGGCCCGCGTCCACAGGAAGACCTGCTCGACATGTACCGGCATGCGACTCTGTTCGCCCTGCCCTGCATCGTGACCGACAACGGCGACCGTGATGGCATCCCGAACGTGCTCGTCGAGGCCATGCGCCTCGGCCTGCCGGTGGTTTCGACTCGGGTCTCCGGCATCCCTGAGCTGATCATTGACGGCGATACGGGGCTGCTGGTGCCGCCGCGCGATACGCGCGCGCTGACGGACGCTCTCGCTCGCCTGCTGGACGACCCGCACCTCCGCGGACGCTTGGCCGCCGGCGCTGCCCGGCACGTGCTGCACGAGTTCGACCTGGTCGACAATGCCGCCCGACTCCGAGAGTTGCTCGATGGAGCGGCGGCATGAGGATCGCCTATCTGTGTGCCGACTTCGGCATTCCGATCCTTGGCCACAAAGGAGCCTCCGTCCACGTGCGGGAGCTGGTCACCGCGTTGACCGCCGAAGGCCACGAAGTGCGCGTGTTCTCACCGAATCCCAGCGGGAGCAACCATCTGGCAGCAGCGCTCCATGCGGTGAGCCCCGATGGGCTGGCTGAGACGTGTCGGCGCCTGCTACGCCGCGCGCTACCCGGCGCTCGGCCGCTCGACAAGGAGGTCCGCGAGCTCGCCTTCAACCTGACCTTCTACCGCTCCGTGCGCAACGAGCTGCGTAGTTGGCGGCCAGACGCCGTCTACGAACGCTATAGCCTGTTCAATCTCGCAGGTGTCGCGCTCGCCCGACGCAGCGGCGTGCCGCATCTTCTGGAGGTGAACGCGCCTCTGCGCCTGGAGCGCGCGCACACCAAAGGGCTTGCGCTGGAGCGTATTGCCGGACACGTGGAACGGCGTGTGTTCGGTTCGGCCGACGCCGTGCTGACCGTCACCGCCGCGCTGCACCGCTATGTGCTTGACCACGGCGGACACGCGGCGCGTACGCGTGTGCTGCAAAACGCAGTGGACGTCGAACGCTTCGGCCGAGGCAGGACTGATCGCCAGGCCGCACGGGCGCGCTGGGGGCTCGGAGCTGACGAATTCGTGATCGGTTTCGCCGGCTCGCTGAAACCCTGGCACGGGACCGAGACGCTGCTCGACGCATTCGGGCTGCTGCACGGACGGGTTCCCGGCGTACGCCTGTTGATGGTGGGCGAAGGGCCGATGGGCGACACTCTCCGCGCCCACGTCGCCGACCGGGGCCTCGCGTCGGCCGTGACTTTCACTGGCAGCGTCGATCATGCGGAGATGCCAGGCCTGCTCGCGTCGATGGACGTTGGCGTGGCGCCGTACTTCGACGCACCCAACTTCTATTTCTCACCGCTCAAGATCTACGAGTACATGGCGGCCGGGTTGCCGGTCGTTGCAAGTGACGCGGGCGACATCGGCGGTCTGGTGCGTGATGGCGAGACCGGCTTGCTGTGTTCGCCTGGCGATCCACTTTCGCTCTCCAGCGCACTACACTGCCTCATCGAGGCGCCCAGGCTCCGTGCGGCACTGAGCGTTGCCGCGCGTGCCGAAGCGCAGCGCCACACCTGGCGGGAGAACGCCCGCGTGGTGGCCAAGTTGGCGGCCGATCCACCTGTGCTTTACTAATCCGCCAGATCACCAGCGGAGAGGACTCGGAACTGTAGTTTGAGCAGATCGATCCTCGTCACCGGCGGCGCGGGTTTCATAGCCAGCCACGTCGTGCAGGCGCTGCTCGAGCGGGGCGACGCCGTCGTCGCGCTCGATAGCCTGAACACGTACTACGACCCGCCTCGCAAGCGGGCCAACCTCGCCGAAGTTCAGAGCGAAGCCTCGGATGCGTCGCAGCTGACGTTTGTCGAGGGCGACATTCGCGACCGAGACCTGGTTGGGCGCCTGTTCGCGGACCACGCGTTCGACGCCGTGGTGCACCTGGCAGCCATGGCCGGCGTTCGGGCTTCCATAGAAGATCCGGCGCTGTACTTCGACGTGAATCTCGCCGGGACGCTGGCTCGGAGAAACCCATCTTCATCCTGGCCAGCACCTCGTCGGTGTATGGGAGCACCACGCAGATCCCGTTTGTCGAAACCGACCCATGCGATCGGCCGCTCGCACCCTACGCCGCCAGCAAGCGGGCGGCGGAGCTGCTTGGCTTCACCTACCACCACCTGTACGGCCTCGACGTGACGGTACCCCGCTTCTTTACCGTCTATGGTCCCCGCGGCCGACCCGACATGATGGCGTACAAGGTGGCCGACAGCATCTTCCTCGGGCGGAATGTGCCACTGTTCAACAACGGGCAGATGTACCGCGATTGGACGTACGTGGGCGACATCGTGGCGGGCCTCGTGGCGGCCACCGAGCGTCGGCTTGGCTACGAGATCGTCAATCTGGGGCGCGGTGAGCCTGTGCTGCTGTCTGACTTCGTCCGATCGATCGAGGAGGTCATCGGGCGCAAGGCCAACCTGACGCCCGCGCCGCCGCCCGACACGGACATCCTCTCGACGCACGCCGACACGACCAGGGCCGGCAGACTGCTTGGCTACCGCCCGACGGTCTCAGTGCAGACCGGCGTGGAGCGGTTCCTGGCCTGGTACGAGCGCGCCGTCAGAAACCAGCCGGCCTAACCGTAAGCGGGCCACACAGTTGCAGGAGGCCGGTGCCGACCGTGGCGCTCGCAGGGTGGGCGCTGTCGTGCCCACCGCGCAGCAGCCGAAGGTATCGGACCCGCCGCGCAAAGCGGAGCGCAGCTCGCACTGACCGTCGGCGCGTGCGACCGAGGAGACGATGATTCCACCACTTGCGGTCGAGCTGCTCGATTCCGCGCGCAAAGTCGCTGTTCGAGAAGTTGGTGTCGTGGCGTCGGTAGCGCACCAGCCGCTCTGGAACAAAGTGCACAGGGGCATGCAGAGCGAGCTGGACGGCGAGGTCAACGTCCTCTGCCCCCTGTCGGAAGGTCTCGTCCCAGCCGGCCGTTGCCTGGTACGCACTGCGACGGATGAAGGCCGTCGAAGGCAGCGCGCGGAAGCTTGCGACAAGCGACGACAACGGCGTTTCTGCCTGATCGGCTGCAAGCGGGCCCAGGCCGTCGGGCGTCGGCGCATAGCGCACGTGCCACGACTCGGCAAACTCGGGAACGTGCAGGTCCTGGTCGAGGTGATCGACTGGTCTCAACGAACAGTAGGCCAGGCCGACGTCCTTGTGCGCATCGAGGTACGCGAGCATCGTCTCGATGGCGTGGGGCTCGAGCATATCGTCAGCGTCGAGAAAGAGCAGGTACTCGCTTCCGCTCGAGCTGATCGCGAAACCGTTGTTGCGAGCGTTGCACACGTGCCCATTGGGTTGACGGACCGCGTGGATGCGCCGATCCCGCGCCGCGTAGCTGGCAACGATCGCTGCCGAGTCGTCGGTGCTGCCGTCGTCGACGACGACGTGCTCCCAGTCCGTGAAGGTCTGCGCCTGCACGCTTTCGATCGTGCGACCGATGAAGCGCGCGCTGTTGTAACAGGGGGAGATGATGCTGAGTCGTGCCACGCACCAGAGTAGTGTGTTCGTCTGCGACGGAAATACAGCTTCGAGTACACGAGAATTCAACCTGGCCTGAACTCTGCAGGCGTGCCTGGCGGCTCAGGGCGCCAGGCCCAGGACTTCGGAGACCGTGCCGATGCGCCAGCCGCGCTGGGCGAAGTCGTCGAGCATCACAGGCAGCGCGCCGGCGCTGGCGGCCGAGCCGACGTGCTCCACGACGATGTCGCCGGGGGCGGCGAAGCGCAGGATGCGGCCAGCTACCCCGCCCGCGGTCGCGCGCGGGAGCCAGTCGCCCGAGTCGAGGCTCCAGTAGATCGAGCGAAAGCCCGAGGCGGCGGCGACGTCGAGCACTCGACGGTTGCGAGCCCCAAACGGCGGACGGAAGTACGGCCGCGTGTGGGCGCCCATTACGTCCGAGACGACCTGGTCGGTGTAGTCGAGCTCCCAGACGATTTGCTCGTCGCTCAGGCGGGTGAGGTCCGGGTGATCGTACGAGTGGTTGGCGATCTCGTGGCCGTCGTCCACGATCTGCTGGGCCAGCTCAGGGTTGTGGTCCACCCAGTGGCCCGACAGAAAGAAGGTGACGCGCAGGCCGCGCTCGCGCAGGATCTCCAGGATCTCGGGCGCCGATCCGCCGCCCTCGGTGCCTGCATCGAACGTGAGCGCCACAACGCCTGTGGCCGGATCGCCATGGACCACCTCGGAGTAGTCCACGTCCTGGCCGTGGGCCGTTCCTGAAGCCGTCAGGATGAGTGCCACCGCCAGACTCGCGACGCCGGCCGTGAACGAGCGACGCGCCGCGAAGAGCCGCATTGGCCCGACCTATGCTACGGCTGCGTCGCTCGACGAGCTGTAAAAGTCCGCCGCGCCGCCCCAGCAGCGCCGGGCAGGCAGCCGTGGCAACCTCGCCAGGCTCGCGGCGCTGCGACCGCGCTCGGCGCCGAAGACACTCCCCAGGGGTCCCCTCCGGGGAATGACTAGGTTGACTCTTCGGTGTCCTCTTCGGCGGCCAGCGCCTCGAGCGGCGTTTCTTCGACGCCCACCTCCAGGTCGGCCGGCACGGCCTCGGTTTCCTCCTCTTCCTCCTCGCCGAGCTCCTCTTCCTCTTCCTCTTCCTCTTCCATCTCGTAGCGCAGCACGCCCTCGCGGGTATAGGCGCGCACGGCGCCTTCGACCGCCGCGGCCGGGCGGAACGACGGCCGATTGCCCATGGCCGCCGAGCGATGCGTCTCGCGGATGATGACGTGGATAGATTGCTCGTTGGCCGCGGTGACGAACACCGCGTAGTGGTTGCCGAGGTCGAGCAGACGGATCAGGTCCTGCTCGAGCTTGGGCTCGATGCGGCCGATGTCGTGGCCGGCCGCGTTGGTCACGACCACCTGGTTGCCGCGGCGCGTCAGCGACAACTGGTCGCCGGCGCTCAGCTTGGCGGTCGCCTCGGAACGGCGGACGTCGGTCAACTGGGTGACCGTGGTCTTGCCGCTCTCCTCGATGAACAGGCGCGGGTCGACCGGCGAGGGCGCCGGCGCGGCCGAGCCTCCGGCGGCGAGCTTGCCCAGGCGCTGCAGGTTCTTGGAAGCGATGCCGTTGAGCGGATCGAGCTTGACAGCCTGGGCATAGGCGTCGCGCGCCTCGGCGTAGCGGCCGAGCTCGGTCAAGGCTTTGCCCAGCCGGTTATAGGCGTCCACCTCGTTCGGGAACATCTCGAGGATCTCCCGATTGAGCTGGGCCGCCTCATCCCAGCGATTCTTCATCGCCAGGCTAATGGCTTGTTCAGACTTGGTGCGCTTCTGGCGCAGCCGATCCTCAGTGGGGAATGCCGTCATAGTCAAACCACGTGCGCCCCGGGGCTTCGGAGACCATCCGCCGCCCCAGCACAGCACAGCATCGCATACCTGGCGGGGACCGCTCAGTCTAGCGCCCGCTCAAGGTCTCTGCAATCTAAATGCCGCTCAACAGTGTGGGATGAATTCGCTTTTTATGCACGCGCGAGCATTAATGGATGTCCTGGGGTCAAAGCGATTTGACAAGCCCTGCGGGCTTTTGTAGGTTGGAAGAGTAGGCCTTACCCATACTTGCCGTTCCGCGCGGCTTCGGGGTGTTCGTCGTTGCGTCGATCAGTTGGCCACGCTTGAGATTCGCGGCGGTCGGCTTTGTTGGAAGCCGGCTCGTCCGCGGGAACTTTTCGTGAGTCTGTATCGTCTTGTGCTTTGGGCCAGGTGTGTTCGCTGGCCCGCCGGTTGGAGAAACTCCGACTTCCCAAGGAGGGACTTAGCCCATGCGTGGAGCCCCGCTTGTGCTCTCGCGCCTGTCTTCGTTTTCTGCAGCCGCGACGCTGTTCCTCGCCGCCTGCGGCGGGGGCGCCGCCCAGCCGACCGCCGCGCCGGCCGCGCCAGCAGCAGCGCCGACCAAGCCAGCCGCCTCGCCTGCCGCCTCGCCGGCCGCGTCGCCCTCGGCCGCGGCAGCTGCCAGCCCGTCCGCCGCCGCGGCTGCTAGCCCGAAGCCAGCGGTTTCGCCAGCGGCTTCACCTTCCGCCGTCGCCGCCCCATCGCCGAGCGCCGCGGTCGCCAGCCAACTCACCGGCACGATCAAGATCGTCTCGAGCCTGCCGCGCACGGGCAGCAGCAAGCAAAGTCGGCGGCGCCACGATCACCTACACCGATATGGACGACGCCACCGCTGCCAAGGGCGCGTGGGACGCCGCCCAGGAAGCGCAGAACGCCAACACTGCGCTCAACGACCCCGACGTGATGGTCTACGTCGGCACGTTCAACTCGGGTGCCGCCAAGGTGTCTATCCCGATCCTGTGCGGGCAGAACCTGGGCATGATCTCGCCGGCCAACACCTATCCTGGCCTGACCAAGAAGATCGAAGGCGCCGTCGAAGCCAACGAGCCTGACGTCTACTACCCGAACTGCAAGCGCAACTACACACGCGTTGTGCCGTCTGACGAGATCCAGGGCGGCGCGGCGGCCAACTGGTCCAAGCAGCTTGGCGCCACAAAGGTGTACGTGCTGGACGATACCGAGCTGTATGGCCACGGCATCGCCGTCGTGTACGCCAACACGGCGCCCAAAGTTGGCCTGCAGGTGGTCGGCGGGCCCGAGGGCATCGACTCGAAGGCTAGCGACTATCGCGCGCTCGCCCAGAAGGTGCGCCAGAGCGGGGCCGACCTGGTGTTCTTCGGCGGCATCACCCAGAACAATGCCGGCAAGCTGTGGCAGGATCTGCGCGCCACGCTCGGCAATGACGTAAAGCTGATGGGGCCTGACGGCATCTTCGAGCAGGCGTTCATCGACGCCGCCGGGCCGGCGGCCGAAGGCTCGTACATCACCTTTGGTGGCGTGCCGCCGAGCAAGCTGACTGGCGCGGGCCAGCAGTGGTACCAGAAGTACAAGCAGCAGTTCAATTCCGAGCCCGAGGCGTACGCTGGCTACGGCTACGAGTCGATGAAGGTGACGCTGGATGCGATCAATCGGGCAAACAAGAAGGACCGCGCGGCGATTCGGGATGCCATCTTCGCCACCAAGAACTTCAACGGTGTGCTGGGGACCTGGAGCTTCACCGACACCGGTGACACCACCCTGACCGCTATGAGCGGCCGGCAAGTCAAGAACGGCGCATTCGACGACGCCAACGCGCAGACGCTGGAAGCGCCGAAGTAGCTTTCGTTTTCCCCCAGAGGGGACCCGTTGTTGTTGAGGGGCCGGCCCAAACGGAGTGCCGGCCCCTTACTTTGCGTCTCGACGGCGCCTTGGCGACTCTGAGCGCCAAACGGGTGAACAACACGAACTACTTGCCAGTACAGGCGCGGGACCCCATCATTAGGGCCACTTCGAGCCTCCAAGCCTGAAAGAGGAATCCACGCCCGCATGCAGTGGTACGAAGAGGTACTGCAGATACTGCTGATCGGGATCGCCAACGGCGCGATCATCGCGCTAGTAGCCCTCGGCTATACCCTCGTCTACGGCATCATCGAACTGATCAACTTCGCCCACGGCGATGTGTTCATGATCGGCACGATGGTTTCGCTGACCTTGATCACCGGGGTGTCCGGCCTGCTGGGGGTCAGGCAAGCCTTCCAGCTACCCGGCCCGACACTTCTGGTGCTCGTCGTCGGCTCGCTGATCGCGTCGATCGTCGTCTGCGCTGCGCTCAACGTGTTCATCGAACGCGTCGCTTACCGCAGGCTGAGAAACGCACCGCGTCTGGCGCCGCTCATCACCGCGATCGGCGTGTCTTTCGTGCTGGTCAATATCGGACTGGTGTGGAAGGGCGCTTCACAGGTCAACTACCCGGACCTGCTGCCGCGGATCGACATCTTTCGCGACGTGCTGCACATCAATACGCAGGTGCTCTTCACGTTGAAGGACCTGTTCGTCATCGTCCTGGCCGTGCCGCTGATGGTCGCGTTGACGCTCTTCGTCCAGCGCACCCGCCTCGGCAAGGCCATGCGCGCTACCGCGCAGGACCGCGCCGCGGCGGCCATGATGGGCATCGACATCAACCTGACCATCGCGTTGACTTTCCTCATCGGGGGTGCCATGGCTGGCGCTGCCGGCACCATCTACGGCCTGTACAACAACTCGGCCTGGTACTTCCAAGGCTTCCGCAACGGTCTGTACAGTTTCACCGCCGCCGTGATGGGTGGCATCGGCAACATCCAGGGCGCTTTCCTGGGCGGGATGATCATCGGCCTCGCCGCGGCGATCTCCGACCGCGTCATCGACCCACGTTGGACCGAAGCGGTAGTCTTCGCACTGCTCGTGGTGATCCTGATCTTCAAGCCGACTGGTCTGCTCGGTGAAGAGACAACCGAACGCGCGTAGCTCGTTGTTCGGGCTGAGGCGCAACGGCCAGTCGGTCGGCACCGTCTTCCGCAACGCGTTCCTGGTCACGTTCATCATCTTTCTGGCGCTCTACCCGCTCCTCGACGGCCGCTTCGGCTGGAACAAGATGGGCGCCTTTCCGACCATCCTCATCTACACCGTCCTGGCACTCGGTCTGAACATCGTCGTCGGCTTCGCCGGCCTGCTCGATCTGGGTTATGCGGCATTCTTCGCGATCGGCGGCTACACCGCCGCGTTCCTCACCTCGCCACAGAGCCCACTGGCAGGCGTCTTTCAGACCAACTTCTACGTGGCGATGGCACTGGCGTTTCTGGTCGCTGCAAGCTACGGCAGCGTCCTCGGCGCGCCGACACTCCGCTTGCGCGGCGACTATCTGGCGATCGTGACGCTCGCCTTCGGCGAGATTGTGCCGCGGGCCTTCCTCAACCTGGAGCAGTGGACCAAGGGCTCGAAGGGCATCAACCCTATCGGGCGACCTACCGTTCCCTGGCTGGACAGTGGTCAGCTCACCACCAAAGAGCTGTTCAACTCCGATCAGGCCGCCTGGTACTACCTGATCTTCATCGTCGGCTGCCTGTCGGTGTTTGCGATCTACCGTCTGGCCAATTCGCGCATTGGGCGCGCGTGGATGGCGATGCGCGAGGACGAGCTGGCGGCATCGGCGATGGGTATCGACCTGGTGCAGACGAAGCTGCTGGCGTTCGCCATGGGTGCATCCTTCTCGGGCTTCGCCGGCTCGCTGTGGGCGAGCATGCTGCAGCTCATCGACCCGTTCCAGTTCGACTTCTCGATCTCGATCGTCGTGCTGTCGATGATCATCCTGGGCGGCATCGGCAACATCTGGGGCGTCATCTTCGGCGGCGTGGTGCTCGGCTTCTACGACCGGGTGCTGACCAGCGAAGCCACCAACGTTCTGCACGGCTTTGCCAGCGCGATCAACCTGCCCATCATCAGCGCGGCGCTCGGCGCGCTCGATCTGAGCCAGTACAAGTTCGGCATCTTCGGACTGGCGCTCATCATCCTGATGTTGACGCGACCCGAAGGCATCTTCCCCAACCGGCAACGCGCCATCGAGATGCACGGCGGTGAGGCTGGTGAACCGATCGACGAATTGCTCGGCGAGGATGCGCTGGTCGACCGCCCGCTGGGCGGCGTGCGAGCCTGAGCGGCGATGGCTGAGCTGCTGGTCGCGCGCGGCATCAGCAAGCGCTTCGGCGGCCTGGTTGCGGTCAACGGGGTCGACTTCACCATCGACGAGCGCGCCATCGTCAGCCTGATCGGGCCCAACGGCGCCGGCAAGACCACCTTCTTCAACCACCTTTCGGGGCGCCAACATCACCGCGCGCAAGCCGCACACCATCACCCAGCTGGGCATCGCTCGCACCTTCCAGAACATCCGCCTGTTCGGCACGATGAGCGCGCTCGACAATGTACTGGTCGGCATGCACTCGCGGCTGAAGTCGAACGCGCTCGACGCGGTGTTGCGTACCCCGCGCTTCAACCATGAGGAAGCCAGCGCGCGGGACAAGGGGCTGGATCTCTTGCGCTTCGTCGGGTTGGCCGGCAAGCACGAGGAGTGGGCGCGCAACCTGGCGTACGGCGACCAGCGCCGCCTGGAGGTGGCACGGGCGCTCGGGGCGGATCCACAGCTGCTGCTGCTCGACGAGCCGACCGCCGGCATGAACGCGCAGGAGACGGCGGCGCTGACGCGCCTGATCAGTCGCTTGCGGACCGAGCGCGGGCTGACGATTCTGCTCATCGAACACGACATGAAGGTGGTCATGGGCATCTCAGACAGGGTGACGGTGCTCGACTACGGTCAGAAGATCGCCGAAGGCACGCCGACCGAGGTGCAACGCAATCCGCGTGTGATCGAGGCTTACCTCGGCCGCGCCGCGACCGCCGAAGCAAGCGCGGCGCCTTCTGGAACGACCCCGCCGTGAGCACCACGCCGGCCAACGTGGCCTCCCTGACAGGCGAACGCAAGAACGGTGTCGCCGCGCTCGAGTTGCGCAACGTGCACACGTTCTACGGACACATCCACGCCATCAAGGGCGTCTCGCTACGAGTGGACCAGGGCGAGATCGTCACGCTGATTGGCGCCAATGGCGCCGGCAAGACGACCACGCTGCGAACGATCTCGGGCATCCAGCAGCCGCGCGAAGGTCAGGTGCTGTTGAACGGGCAGCGCATCGATCGGCTGCCGCCACACCGCATCGTCGAGATGGGCATCTGCCAGTCGCCGTAGGGGCGGCGGATCTTCTCGCGCATGAGTGTGCAGGAGAACCTCGAGATGGGTGCCTTTGCGCGGCGCGACGCGGCCGTGGCCATCCGCGCGGACCTCGAGCGCACGCTCGAG
>VBGG01000332.1 GCA_005883405.1 Chloroflexota bacterium
CGGTACGGTTGGCACCTGACGCGCGCGGTCCCCTCCAGGGAATCTCTTCTCGCCTTCGACCGCGAACGAGCATCGCGAAGCGGTAACAAGACGATGACCTGCCTTCTCGCGAAGCTTTTCTCTGGCCACTCGCGCGGACGGGCCGAATCGAGCGGGGCCCCCTCCGGGGAATCTCTCTTCGCCTTCGACCGCGAACGAGCATCGTGAACCGCCCAAGGCGATGACGAGGCCTTCATGAGCGGCTTCTGGCGTGGCTGTCCCGTGGACACAATGAACAGAATGCGATTTATGCCCACATGGTCGCGTTGTGGCCACAACGATAGCCAGGCCGCCGGCAGGCACGGTACGTTCGCTGCCATGAGCCCACCCGGCCCCGCCCCGACGATCGAGCTGCGGGGCGTCTACAAGCGCTTTCTGACCCCAACCGGTGAGGCGTACACCGCCCTGCGTGACCTGAACCTGGAGGTCCAGCCCGGAGAGTTCTGCTCCGTGGTCGGTCCGACCGGTTGTGGCAAGTCGACAACCCTGGCATTGATCTCCGGTCTGGAGCCGCCCAGCGCCGGCGAGGTCCAGGTCTTCGGAAAGCCCGTAACAGGCATCGACAAAGACATCGGTTACGTCTTCCAGACCGACGCCGTCTTTCCCTGGAAGAACGTGCTGGACAACGTGGCCGCCGGGCCGCGCTTCCGCGGCCAGAACAAACGCGCGGCGCACGAGCGGGCCAGGGACTGGATCGCCCGGGTCGGCTTGACCGGCTTCGAGAGCCACTATCCGCACCAGCTTTCGGGGGGCATGCGCAAACGCGTCGCACTGGCCCAGACGCTGATCAACAACCCGCGCATCATCCTGATGGACGAGCCATTCAGCGCGCTGGATGTCCAGACCCGCACGCTGATGGAGAACGAGCTCCTGGCACTCTGGTCCGCCAGCGGTGCGTCAGTCGTCTTCGTCACCCACGACCTGGAGGAGGCCATCGCCCTCTCGGACCGCGTTTTTGTCCTCACCGCTGGTCCGGCAACGATCAAGGGCGCCTATCAGGTCGATTTGCCGAGACCGCGCAACGTGGCCGAGATCCGCTTCCAGCCCCGCTTCAACGAGATCTACCAGGTCATCTGGGAAGACCTGCGTCAGGAGGTGCTTGTCAGTTATGAGCGTGCAAAGCGCAGCATTGCGGCCTGAAGCCACCGCCGAGCGGCCGACGCCGAGCGCCGTCGCGTCGGCGGATACACTGGGCAGCAACCAGAGGACTCAGTCCCGCCAGAGAAGGCAACGCCGCATCCAACTCCTCCGCATCGGATTGGGTGTCGGTTTTCTGGCCGCGTGGGAGCTTGCCGCGCAATTCGAGCTCATCGACGTCTTCTTCTTCGGCCAGCCGAGCGGCATCGCCAACCAGATCTGGAAGTGGGTCACGCGTGGCACCGCTCAAGGTCCGCTGTGGGAGCAGATCGCCGTCACGCTGGAGGAGGCCATCCTCGGCTTTCTGATCGGCGTGGCACTCGGCGTGATCTTCGGCGTGGTGCTCGGTCGAAACCGCGATGTAGCCGACGTGTTCGGGCCGTACATCAAGGGCGCCAACTCCATGCCGCGGGTGGTGCTCGGCTCGATTTTCATCATCTGGTTCGGTCTCGGCCTGGGCAGTAAGGTCGCGCTGGCGGTGGTGCTGGTCTTCTTTGTAGTCTTCTTCAACGCCTTTCAGGGGGTCCGCGAAGTGGACCGCAACCTGCTGGCGAATGCCCGCATCCTGGGCGCTTCACCGCGTCGCATCACCAGCGAGGTGATCATCCCGTCCGCGCTGAGCTGGATCATCGCCAGCCTGCACACCAGCTTCGGCTTCGCGCTGGTCGGAGCCGTGGTCGGCGAATACCTCGGAGCCATCAAAGGCCTGGGGCTCATGATCGCCACCGCTCAGAACACGTTCAACCCCAATGGTGTCTTTGCTGCGATGGCCATCCTGGCCGCCGTCGCCTTGCTGGCCGAGGCCGGCGTCACCGCGCTGGAGAACCGACTCATCAGCTGGCGTCCAAACGTGGTCGCCGACGTCACCATCTAGATGCTTCCTCTTAAGCGATGCGTGTCATCCTGAGGGAGGAACCCGTGCGCTCCGCTCGCAGGCTCGCTTCGCGCAGGGCAGGCGACGAAGGATCTATCCAGCTTCTCGTGATCCGCCTCGGAGTTGCGGATCCTTCGCAAGCTCAGGATGACACTCACCGAAGAACACCAGGAAAGCATCTCGCTCGCATTTCCGCATTCTCAATTCACGAGGGAGGTTCCTTTTATGCTCTCGAAGCGTACGTTCGCGCCGGTCGCCGGTGCGCTGACCGCCATGACGGTCCTGGTCGCCGGCTGCACCACCGCCGCGCCGACGCCAACGCAAGCGCCCGCGGCGCCTCAGCAAGCACAAGCGCCTACCGCGGCCGCGGCTGTCGCCAAGCCCAAGGTGACCATCATGGTCGGCGGGCTCAACAAGCAGATCTATCTGACCGCGATGCTCGCCAAGCAGCTCGGCCTGTATGACGCGGAGGGTGTCGACGTGACGTTGGTGGACGAGCCGTCCGGACAGAGCGCCGAAGACGCGCTGCTGGTGGGCGAGGTCCAGGTCGCCTTCGGCTCCTACGATCATCCCATCGACCTGGCTGGTCTCAAAAAGCCGGTGGTCAACGTGTTTCAGGCGTTGATCGCGCCGGGCGAGGCGGAGGTGGTGTCCACCAAAGCGGCCGACACGCTGAAGTCGCCTGCCGACTTCTCCGGCAAGAACCTGGGCGTCACCTCCATCGGCTCGGGAACCCACGGCCTCACCCAGTTCCTGGCCATCAAGAACGGGGTGCCGGTTGACCAGATCCACCCTGTGGCGGTTGGCGCCGGTGACACGTTCATCGCCGCGCTGCAGCAGGGCAAGATCGACGCTGGCATGACCACCGAGCCGACGATCTCGCGCATCATCAAGTCTGGCGCGGGCAAGGTGCTGGTGGACCTGCGAACCCCCGAGTCGACGCGCGCGGCGCTGGGCGGCGATTATCCGTTCACCAACTTCTTCGTCCAGGCAAGCTGGATGAACGACAACAAGCCCACCGTTCAGAAGCTCGTCAACGCCTGGGTCAAGACGCACCAGTTCATCACCTCGCACACGCCCGAGGAGATCACCGACAAGATGCCGGAGGACTACTACGCCGGCGACAGGGACCTGTACGTGACCGCGCTCAAGAGCCAGATGGCCATGTACTCGCCCGATGGCAAGATGCCCAAGGGTGGCCCCGAGTTCGTCCTCAGCGTCCTGCAGCAGTACGACGAGAACGTCAAAGACAAGCAGATCGATCTGAGCAAGACGTACACCACAGAGTTCGTCGACAAAGCTTCCTGAGCGAGGATTAGACAGCTAGCCCCCTCCTCCCCTCTTGCTCCAGAGAGGGAGGGGGCTGTTCTTGCGCACTGGCCGCCTGCCAGGCAAAGGTTCTTTTGGCCTCGGCCGGGTATCCGCGCGCAAGCGGGCGCCGCTGTGCATCAGACCGTTCTGCAGCCGAGCCTGCGGCCCCTCGAAGAGAGCGGGGCTGTTCCACTACGCGGGTCCCCCTGGGGGAAAGTTGTTTGGCCCTCGGCCGGGCAGCCGCGCGCAAGCGGGCGCCAGACCGGGGGCCAACGTTAGCTACTCGTAGCGCAGGGCCACAATCGGATCCAACTGCGACGCCTTCCGCGCCGGATAGATCCCGAAGAACATGCCAATCGCGGCCGAGACGCCGAAGGCGAGCACGATCGCATTCCACGGCACCACCGTCGCCCAACCGGCGACGACCGGCAGGAGCACCGCCACTCCAGCCCCGATCAGAATGCCGACGATGCCCCCGAGTACGGACAGCACCACCGCCTCCACCAGGAACTGGAACATAACATCCCGCGGCTGAGCGCCGATCGCCAGTCGGATACCGATCTCGCGGGTCCGCTCGGTGACGGACACCAGCATGATGTTCATGATGCCGATCCCGCCGACGACCAGCGACACCGCCGCCACGCCACCGAGCAACATCGTCAGCGTGTCCGAGACGCTCGAGACGTGCGAGATGATGTCGGAGTTGTTGCGAATGCTGAAGTCATCAGCCGCGGAGGACTGCAGCTGATGCCGTTGGCGCAGCAAGGCTTGAATCTGCGTATTGACGGAGCTGATCTGCGTCGCATCCGCAACCTGCACCACGATCTGGTTGATTGAGGATGAGCCGAAGAGCCGCACCTGACCCGTGCGGAACGGAATCATGATGGTGTCATCCTGGTCGCCGAATCCACTGCTACCTTTGCTGGCGAGCACGCCGACAACGGTGAAGGGCACGTTGCGAATCCGCACCAGCTGCCCGATCGGCGATTGCCCATTGGGGAACAGGTTGCTGGCGACCGTCTGACCGAGAACCGCCACGTTGCTCGCGTTGGTGTTGTCCTGGTCGGTGAAGGCGCTGCCCTGCGCGATCGTCCAGTCGTTGATGGTCAGATACGCGGCGGTCACCCCTTGCACGCGGGTCGACCAGTTCTGGCTACCAAAGATGACCTGTGCGTTGCCCGACACCACCGGACTTACGCCGTCGTCGGCTTTGAGCGATGTGGCGGTACCGGCGCCGGCGGCCGCTCCACCGCTTCGCGTGCTGCCCGGCATGATCGTCAACAGGTTCGTGCCCAGCCCAGCCAGCTGACTGCTCACCGAAGCGCTGGCGCCTTCGCCGAGCGCGACGATGGCGATCACCGCCGCGACGCCGATGATGATGCCCAGCGTCGTGAGCACGCTGCGCCCCTTGTTGGCGCGCAGCGCCGCGAACGCCGACGGAATTGTCTGAAAGATGCGCAGCGCGCCCCTCCGACTACCTCCCTCTCCCTCTGGGAGAGGGCTGGGGTGAGGGTGCCGAATCAGCCCATACGCTTCGTCTATCGTAACCGTCGCCATTATCCCTGTCCTCCAGCACCACCAGGTGCGCTCCGTTGCTGGCCGCCCTGACGGTTGTTGCCGCCACCTGGCGGCCCGAATCCAAATACATTGCCCGATGCTGACGCGGAGCCGGATCGGTTACTCGCACCGCTCGACGTGCCCGTCACCACCTGTTCGCCCACCTGGAGACCTGAGAGGACCTGGGTATTTACGCCGTCGGTAATCCCGGTCTGCACCGGCACCGCCACTGGCGAGCCGTTTCGGAGCACGTTCACCTTGCCATTGGAGATGGCCGCATTCGACACCAGGAGCGCGTCGTCAACCTGTTGGGTGATGATCGTCACCGTCGCCGTCATGCTCGGTAGCAGCTGAACGTCTGTCGGATCGACACTGATCAGGACGCTGTACGTCACCACGTTGGAAGTGGTGGTGCCCGCCGGCACGATGGTCGCTACGGTGCCCGTGAAGGTCCGGTTGGGATAGGCCGTCAGCGTGAACGTCACCTTCTGCCCCAGCTGAACCTTGCCGATATCGGCTTCGCTGACCGACGCGCTGACCTGCGGCGTGCTGAGATCGCTCAGCGTGATGAACGCGTTGCCGGTCGACGAGGACGAAGATGATGACGAGGACGACGATGACGTCGAGGAGCTCGACGACGTCGCTCCGCCGCCGATGAACTGCCCAACCGCGCCATTCAAGCTCGCGATCGTTCCGTCAGCCGGCGCCGTCAGTACCGCTGCCTCCAGGTTGTTCTGGGCCGTTTGCAGCGCCACCTGGGCATTCGCCACCTGTGCGCTCGCGGTGTCCAGGTCGGCCTGGGTGGGCGGCGCCAGTGTTTGCGACGCGCTCGCCAGCTGCGTCTGCACCGCGGCCTGGTTCTGGGCCGCGGTGTTCTGCGCGGACTGCAGCGTCCCGGCCTGCTGAGCCACCGTGTTCTGCAGGCTCGTCAGCGACTTGTCCGCGGCGGATTGCGCCTGGTCAATCGCGTTCTGAGCGGATTGCACACTGGCCTGTTGCTTGGTCTGGTCATTGTTCAGATTGTCCTGAGCGCTGAGCACGCTGTTGAGCGCCTGGTTCACGCCAGCTCTGGCGGACTCGAGTCCCTGCTGGTTTTGTGCTTGAGCCGTCGCTTGCGCCGCTTGGGCCGACTCGAGCGCGTCCTCGGCGCTGGTCACCTGCTGTTGAGCCGTGACAAGGCTCTGCTGGTTCTTCGCCAGGTTCGACTGCTGCTGCGCCTGCGCCGTGTTCAGTGCGTTCTGCCCGCTGGTGATGTTCGCCTGAGCCGTGACCAGGCTGCCCTGGTTCTTGGCCTGATCGGATCGCAACGCCGCCCGAGCCGTGTTGAGCGCGTTCTGCGCCGTGGTGATGTTCGCCTGAGCGTTGGCCAGAGTCTGGTTGTTTTGCGCCGCGGTGAGGTCCTGCTGCGCTTGCGACGTGCTGACGCTGGCGCTCGTCGAGTTGGGGCCGGACTTTGTCTGGTCCACCTGCTTCGCGGCCACCGTGTTGCTGGCCGCCGCGACGTCTGACGCATTGTTCGCGGCTGCCTGAGCATTGGACAGGTTGTGCTGAGCGTTCTGAATCGCCACCTGATCGGCGGCCTCACTCGTCGTTACCTGTTGCTGCGCGGCGCTGAGGGCGGCCTGCGCGTTGCTCAGCGTCTGCTGCGCGCTCTGAATGGAGACCGTATCGGCTTGTGTTGCCTGGTCGGCCGTCTTCTGCGCCGCCGCGAGACCGGCCTTTGCGTCGTCGAGCGCCTTTTGCGCATTCTGGACGGCCACGTTCTGTTGATCGAGACCGGCCTGAACCTGGCCCCAGTTGGCTTGAAAGGTGTGGAGCTGATCCTGATAGGCCTGCTGCGCATTGGCGAGCGCCGTCTGGTCGGCTTGCAAGGCGGCGTCCGCTTGATCCTGCGTGCCCTGCAGCGTGTTCTGGCCGGACCCGAGCGACACCTGCGAGGCGCCGATGTCAGCCTGTGCGGCGGCAACCGTGGTGCTCGAGGTGCCCTGGGCCGCCTGCAAACTCTTCTGAGCTCCGTCGAACGTCGTTTGTGCCGCGCTGATCTGTGCCTGGGCGAGCGCGGCCTGCTCGGGAGTGGCGCCCGCGGCGACCTTTGCCAGGTTGGCTTGCTGCTGGTTGAGCGTGGCCTGCGCCTGGTCAACGGCGGCCTGAAGATCGGTCGAATCGAGTCGCGCGAGCGTCTGGCCGGCGGTCACCCGCTGCCCGACGCCGACGTCTACTTCGCTCAGCTTGCCCGAGCTGTTGAAGCTCAGCGGCACGCTGACCGGGTTGGTGACCGGGCCAGTTGCGGCCACGCTGAGCTGCAGCCTGCCCTGACTGATCAGGGCGGTGTCGAAGGTGACCGCCTGTTGATTGCGGCCGAACGGATTGCCCGCTACGGCCACGTACGTCCCGCCCAGGCCGACAACCACCGCCAGGCCGATCAGCAGCAGGCGGTACGGGACCCGTGCGGGACTCCAGGGGCGTGCGTGTGGGGTGGATAGCGCCATCGAATCTTCTCCAGTTGCGGCCCATTCTGGGCAGCCAACCTTGGAGACTCCTTAGCGGCAGTCGACTTATGTCGTCAGGAGACGCAGTAGGTCGTGCTGAGCACCTGGCTCGCGGTCAAGGTGCAATGCACCGGCAGCACCGAGCCGATCGGGTAGCCGGCCGCCGCGCGCTTCAGCAAACGCGCGTCGAACCCGCACCGCCCTGGCACCCACGTCAACTCCGCGTCACCAAAGCCAAGCCACACGCGCTCGAGCGGGAACAACGCCTTGAAGACTGCCTCTTTGGCAGAAAAGAGCATCGTCAGCCGGCGGGTACCGGACTCCACCTCCGTCCACTCCATTTCCGCTGGCCGACATACCAGCCGAGCCGCCCGCGGGGACGGACCTCGCGCGAGCTCCTCGACGTCTACGCCGAGCCCGGCGTAATCGGTCGTGCGGCCAACGAGGCCGATCGCCACGTCCCCGGCGTGCGCGATGGCGCCGACGATACCCTCCGGCCAGACCGGTTCGCCGGCCGGTCCGCGCCCAACCGCCACTCCGGTTATCCCAAGCTCGGCCAGCGCGTCGTGGGCCGCCGCCCGGCCAAGCGCGAAGTAGAGCCGCCGGCGATCGACTGCGCTGGGCCCCAGAAGCGCTGCTTCGTCCGGATGGAGCCGCGGCTCATCCGCGTCGGACGTGCGTCGAATGCCTACTCCAACCGGGCAGGGCAGTCCGCGTCTGACGTCCTCTGCAGTGAGCCGCTGAGATCTTGTCGTGCGCCGGCTAGTCTAGCTGCCGCCGCACGATCGTCGCCTCCGTGGCTGTAGGTAGTTGTCAGGCTGCCTTACGGGTGCGGCGTCGAACCGGGAGCTCGACGGGTTCGGCAGCCGGCTTTGGTGCACGGCGGGCACGCGCTGGGCGGGCCGGCTTGAGGAAGCGCTCGAGGCCATCGCTCTCGAAGCGGACCTGGGCCGCGCGCTCGGCGAGATCGACACGACCCTGGTCGCGCAGCCACGCCTCGAATCAGCCCGCCGCGAGGTGCTGGCCGGCGACCTCGGGCATCGAGCGGCAGGAGGCCAGGAACTCGTCAACCGAGGCAGCCGAACAATCGGTGGGGGAGAAGTAGTACGCAGTGTTCATCGCCCCGAGTATCGGCGCGTGACGCGCAATCTTGACCACCCTCCACTGGAATCCGAGCCATGCGGTAGGTGATCCTGTCGTATGCAGGGGAACACGGGCGCGGCGGGCTACACGCTGGGCGTCATCGACATCGGCTCCAACAGCGGTCGCGTCCTGGTCGCCCGCGTTCACGGTGCAACCCACCTCGACGTGATCGGCGATGCCCGCAGTCCCCTGCGCCTGGTGCGTGACGTGGCCCGCGCGGGCCGGCTCAGCGCCGAGACGATCGAGCGCACGCTGTGCATCGTGCGTGGTTTCGCCGCGATCGCCGCCAGCGCCGGCGCCGAACGAACCGTGGCGGTCGCCACCGCCGCCGTCCGCGAAGCCCGCAACGGTGAGGAGTTCATCGCCCGCGCCCGCGAGGAACTGGCAATCCCGGTCGAGATCGCCGACGGCGACCAGGAGGCGCGCTTAGGCTTCCGCGGCGCCGTACACGGCTTGCCGCTCGAGCACGGCATCGTCCTGGACGTCGGCGGCGGCAGTCTGCAGTTGATCCATTTTCGCAATCGTCGACTGCACCGCTCGTGGAGCCTGCCACTCGGGGCCCTGCGACTGAGCGATCGCTTCCTGCGCTCCGACCCGCCAGCCAGGTCGGAGATGCGCGGGTTGAAAGAGCACGTCTACGCAGCTCTAGAGCGCGCCGGCGTCACCGCGCTGTTGGCCGATGAGCGCCTGGTCGGCACCGGCGGGACGATCCGCAATCTGGCCAAGGTCGACCGACGCCTGCGCGGCGAGTACCCCATCACCCGGCTGCACGGCTACGCCATCGACCGTCGTGGTCTGGACGACGTTGGCGCGGTCCTGTCAGGCGCCGCCGCCGCCGATCGAGGGCGGGTGCCAGGATTGAATAGCGATCGGGCCGACTCCATCGTCGGCGGTGCGCTGGTCGTACAGGCGGTCATGGATCGCCTCCTCGCGCCGCATCTGACCGTTGCCGGCTACGGCCTGCGCGAGGGAGTTGCTCTGGGATCCGCCCAAGCCGCGACAGACGAGTCCGCGGCAGTGGAGCAAGTGCAACGCGCGGCGGTGGGCGCACTGGGGCGGCAGTTCGGAGCCTACGACGCGGAGCGCGCCAAGCGGCGTACCGCGTTTGCTCACAGCCTGTTGGCGCGCCTGGTGCCGGGGCTTTCGGCCGAAGCCGCCCTGGCTGCCCGCGTCGCAGCCGATCTGCTCGACATCGGCGCGAGCATCGATCACTACCGGCGCCATGCGCATTCGGCGCGGATCGTGGCCGACGCCAATCTCGACGGCTACTCGCATCGCACTCTGGCGCTGGTCGCGGCGGCTGTGTACGCTGTCGGCGAACGCGAGGCCAGCGTTAAAGCCTATGCGCCGCTCTTGGGGGCCACCGACCAACCGATTGTCGAACAGATCGCAGCCGGTGTTGGCCTGGCGGATGCTCTGGTGCGCTACGGTGGCGCCGATCAGGACCTGATCTCCGTTGAACGCAGCAACGGCCATGTTCTACTGGCTACGCCGATCCTGGATTCGTGGCCTCTCGAGGCCCCGACGAGACGGGCTGAGCGCGCGTTCGGCGTCCGCATTGGGCTCGACGATCGCGTACGCGTCGCCTGATGTGCCACGTTCCGAGAATGTCCTGCCCGGCCGCCTGATCATCGTCGAAGGCATCGACGGCTCGGGCAAAAGCACCCAGCTCGACCTGTTGCGCAAGTGGCTCGTCAACCAGGGTTACCTGGTGATCTTCAGCGAGTGGAACTCGTCGCCCATCGTCAAGGGCATCACACGCCGCGGCAAGCGCAAGCAGCTCCTGTCGCCGATGTCGTTCAGCCTGATCCATGCCGCCGACTTCGCCAGCCGCATCTACAGCCAGATCAGGCCCGCGCTGCAGTCGGGCGCCATCGTGCTCGCCGATCGTTATGTCTACACGGCATACGCACGTGACGCGGTGCGGGGCGTCAATCGCGCCTGGCTGCGCCGCGTGTATTCCTTCGCGGTGCCCCCGACGCTGGCGTTTTACTTCGACGTGCCGCTCGAGGAAGCCATGCGCCGCATCTCGATCGGCCGTCCCGAGTTGAAGTACTACGAGGCGGGCCTCGACCTCGGCCTCCACGACGACCCGTACGAATCCTTCCAGAAATTCCAGGGGCTCATTCAGGCCGAGTACAACCGCCTGGTCGACGAGTTTGGTCTTGTGCGCGTGGACGCCACCGAAAGCCTGGTCCACCAGCAGCAGCGCATGCGCGAGATCGTGCGACCTCACCTGGACGGCGCCATGCGGCAGCCGAACCCGGCGCCGGTCGACGCGCTGCATGTCGCCGGGCTGCTCGGCCATCAGCGCTCGGAACGCAACGGAACGCGCGAGGTAAGCGCGTGAACGCGCCTAGCTTCTATGGTGAACACCCGCCAGGCATCGAACACACACCGCTGCCCGGACGACTGGTCGTCATCGAGGGCACCGACGGGGTGGGTCGATCCACGCACATCGCGCTGCTGAAGGAATGGCTGGAGGCGCGCGGCTATGCCGTCGTAAACACGGGTCTGCGCCGTTCGCAGTTGGCGGGCCGCGGCATCGAGCGCGCCAAAGCCGGCAACACGCTCGATCCAATCACGCTGAATTTGCTGTATGCGACCGATTTCTGGGATCGCCTCGAGCGTCAAATCCTGCCAGCGATGCGGGCCGGCATGGTGGCGCTGGTCGACCGCTACATCTTCTCGCTGATGGCGCGTGCCCGCGTGCGCGGTCTGACCGCCGAGTGGGTCGAGAACCTGTTCGGCTTCGCACTCGTGCCCGACCTGGTCGTGTATCTCGACATCGACATCGAGCACCTGGTGCCGCGCGTGCTGAGCAGCACCACCGGCTTCGACTACTGGGAGTCGGGCCAGGACTACCTGCCCAGTCCGGACGTCTACGCCAACTTCGTCGAGCACCAGACGCGGCTCTTGGCCGAGTTCCGCAGGCTGGCTGCCGAGCACGCCTTCACCACCGTCGATGCTCGCCGCCCCGTCTCTGAAGTCTTCAAGGACCTGTGCGAGGCGATCGAGCCGGTCGTCCAGAGTATGGCGACGTTCGGCTCCGACGTCACAGAGTCCGCCGAAGTCGCTTCCATGCGCCCTTCACTTCCCGGTACGTAGCCGGGAAACGCTGCCGCAGCTCAGCACCGCGCTCCACTTCCCACTGCACGACACGCCCGAGGGCCAGCGCTGTTTCGGCTGACCAGCCATCCGCGGCGGTCTGCAGCGCTTCGTGGATGCGTTGGCTGCTGACGATGCCGTCCTGGTGATCGCCGAGCAGATCCTGCAGCTCGACGGCACGCCGTACCAGGCGTCGGGCTGGGCCGGCGTAGAGCGCCTCGAAGAACTCGGTCGCGTAGCGCAACCGTTTGGCACGGATGCGGACCTTGTGGAACTCAGTCGCGGGTGAGTCCGCCTCCAGCGCGTTCGCCTTTTTGCGAAGTCGGCGGTATGCACGTCGCAGGCGTCGTGGTCCCTCCTCGAGCGCCGGCCGGTCGGTCTCTGCGTCCGGTGTCCAGGCGTCCAGCTCCTCGAGCTGCTGGCTGAGGTCAAGAAACCGCTGCGAGGCAAAAGCGTGGGCGATGGCGGTCATCGCTCGCTGGCGCTCCGCTTCCAGCCAGGCCGTATACGGCGCAAGCGCATCTGCCAGTCCGAGGCTGGTGGCGATCTCGCCCAGGCGGCGAGATTGAACGTCCAGGTCGCGCATGGGCCCGAGCTGACCCGCGATCCACCGCAGCTCTTCGTTCAGGCCAGCGGCGGCTGGCGGCAAGACGTCGCCGAAAAGGCGAATCGCGGCGCGCATCCGCCGTGTCGCCACGCGCGTCTGGTGGACGTGCTCCGGGTCGTTATCTCCGCCGGCCTGGGAGGCATGCGCCAGGAACGCCGCGGCGTGCTGACGCAGCACCTGCAGGGCGAGCTCACCCGTTGTGAGTGTTGGCGGGCTCACGTAGACCGTCGCTCTGGCTCAGGATGGTAG
Organism: Chloroflexota bacterium; assembly: GCA_005883405.1. Taxonomy (GTDB): domain Bacteria; phylum Chloroflexota; class UBA6077; order UBA6077; family CF-72; genus CF-72. The sequence goes on from VBGG01000332.1 coordinate 12,515, forward strand.
AGTCCAGCACAACCCGCGGGGAGCCCTGAATGGACCTCTACCTGGTGCGCCACGCCATAGCCTTCAATCCCGACGATTCGCAGTGGCCCGACGATAGCCAGCGGCCGCTTACCCCTGACGGCGAGAAGCGCTTCAAGCAAGCAGCCCGCGGGCTGGGCCGGCTCGTGCGTTCGGTGGATGTGGTCTTGAGCAGCCCGTTCGTGCGCGCCTGGCGCACGGCCGAGCTGCTCGAGAAGGACGCCGGCTGGCCGAAGCCGACCCGCTGCGAAGCGCTGGAGGCAGGTCGCACGCCGGCGGAAGTGCTCCAGGCACTGCAGCCTTTCACGAGCTCGGCGGCAGTGGCGCTGATCGGGCACGAGCCCAGCATGCACGAGCTGGCGTCGTACCTGCTCACCGCCGACAGCGGACATGTCCAGCTCGAGTTTCGCAAGGGCGGTGTTGCCCGCCTGGAGCTGACCGACAGCCTCCGCCCCGGCGCCGCCAGCCTGCGCTGGCTCCTGCAGCCCAAGGTCATGCGCGCCATCGCCTCGTAACCCCGTCAGCGGTGAACCCGATCATCAAGCCGCTCGCGCTCGGCCGCCCGAGCTTTCTCAATGCGCCCCGCTGCACCAGCCTGGATCTGTTGAATGCGGATGTCGCCGTCCTCGGCTGCCCCTACAGCACGCCGGAGTGTCTCGATGACTCACGTGCCCCGTCGAGCGAAGCGCCGGATGCCGTTCGCTTCCAGTCGCTGCGATTGGCCGAGAGCTTCGATCATTACTACGACTTCGACTTTGGCGGTGAGCTCATGGCCGGTCTGCGCCTGTCGATCGTGGACTGCGGAGACGCGTGGGCTGTCCCAGGCCGTTACTCCGACAACAGCCGTGCGGCGAGCCTGGCGATTGGAGCCATCCTCGACAGCGGCGCCTTACCATTGATCCTTGGCGGCGACCATGCGGCAACAATGCCAGCCATGCGCGCCTATCGCAGCCGCGAAGAGATGTGCGTGGTCCATTTCGGAGCCGACCTCGACTTCCGCGAGGAGGTCAACGGTGTGCGCGATGGACCGCACAGCGCCATGCGCCGCGTGTCGGAGCTTCCCTGCGTCGCGTCCATGATTCACATCGGCCTGCGTGGGTCGGGAGCTACGTTGCTTGGCGACGTCGACGCCGCCGTGGCGCTCGGCAGCGTCCTGGTTCGCGCCGAGGAGGTGCACCGGCTTGGCGCGGCCGAGTTTGTCGCGCGCACTCCAGACGCCGCCGGCTACTTCATCAGCCTTGACGTGGACTGCCTCGATCCGGCCATCGCCCCCGGCGTGGCGGTTCCGCGGTTCGGCGGCCTGACGTACTTCCAGGTGACGAACCTGCTCAAGGGTCTTGCCACCCGCGGACCAGTGATCGGTGCGAGCCTGGTCGGCATCGTGCCGGCCCACGACCTGCACGGTTTGACGAGCCTGCTCGGCGCGCGCCTGATCCTGAACCTTTTGGGTGCGCTGGCCCACGCGGACAGGTTGCCCGTTCGTCAGCGACAGCAAGTAGTGGCCGCCGGAGGCTGAGACATGCACGTTCAGGCGAGGACGATTCCGGTTCCGCTCGGGCGCCCAAGTTTCCTGGACGTCCCGCGTTGCGATGAGCTGGATACTTTGGAAGCAGACATCGCCATCATCGCGTATCCGTTCACCGTCCCCTACTCGCTCGAGTGGTCCCGCCAGCCCTCGAGTCTGGCGCCGGCAGCAATTCGCGAGAGTACGCTGCGCTACGCCAGTTATCTCCAGCACTATGACTTCGATTTCGGCTCCGAGTTGTTCGCTGGGCGCACGGTGCGCATCGTCGACTGCGGCGATGTGTTCGAGAGGCCCGGCTGCTATGAGGAGAACAGTCGGATGGCCACCGCGGTCATTCGCAGAATCCTCGAGCGGGGCGCCGTGCCATTCATCTTCGGCGGCGACCACGCGACAACGATTCCGATGATGCGGGCCTACGAAGGGCGTGGTCCGATCTGCGTGGTGCATCTCGACGCCCACCTCGATTGGCGCGATGAGGTCAACGGCGTCCATGACGGTCTGAGCAGTCCGATGCGTCGCGCTTCGGAGCTGCCGTGGGTCACGTCGATGATTCAGATCGGCCTGCGCGCGGTGGGCAGTGCCCGCCAACGCGAAGTGGACGATGCTGAAGCTTTCGGCAGCATCCGTGTGCGCGCCGAGGAGCTCCACGAAGTCGGTGCTGATGACGTCCTGCGGCGGGTGCCTGAGGCTGACCGCTACTACATCAGCCTGGACACCGATGCGCTGGACCCGGCGATCGCGCCGGGGGTCAACGCGCTGGAGTTTGGTGGCATCGACTACTTCGAGGCCAGCAACCTGCTCAAGGGAATCGCCGCGAAGGGCCGCATCGTCGGTTTTGACGTCGTCGAAATCGCCCCGGCCAAAGATCTGCACACGCTCACCAGCCAGCTCGCCGTTCGACTCACGCTGAATCTGATCGGAGCGATGATCCGCAGCGGGCAGATTCCGCGGGACTGATCTAATCTCAATCTACGTCGAATACTTCCAGGCCGATGCTGGTCGGGTTGCGACCATTGACATCCGTCAGATCCTGAGAGCACGCCGACACCGCCACGACCAGGTCCATCAGCGCCAGGAGCTCCAGGCAGTCGCCGGGCCTGGACAGCGCCGCGCCCAGGCCGAACGTCCCGTCGGGTTGCAGAGGCGTGTTCTGAAACACATTGAATGGACTCGGGACCCGCCACCATTCGAAGCCGTACGGCGCCAGCGCACCAGTCAGGTTGTCCAGGCAGTTGGGATGGCCGCTGACACCAAAGCCGAGCTCGTACCGCCGCGCGTCGCACGCCGCGAACGAAAAATCGTGGCGACCGACGTCGTCGCGCACGATGACGAACACCGGTCGCCGGTGATTGCTGAACAGGCGATCGCCGCTTTTGAGCACGCACCGTCCCAGAATGTTGCGGGTTCGTGTGGTGTCGAGCACCTCGGTGTGGTCGTCGCGACGGGCGGCGACCAGATCGGCGATCTGGGTGCCTTCGCGATCGATGACGCGCAGCACCTGTCGACGGCGCACCTCGACCGCTCGACCGCTGTACGCGGGTACGACCAGCTCGTTGACCTTGCGCAGCGTCACGATGGATCGCCGTCGAAGACTTCGAGCCCGATCGGCGCGCGCGCAGCTCGACGCAGTCGCCCGGGCGCGACTGGGCCGGAAGCTGGATGAAGCTGCCGTCGGCCTGGACAGGGGTGCTCTGGAACAGGTTGACAGGATTCGGCACTTCCCACCACTTCAAGTTGAAGTCGAGCGACGCCAGCGCCTGGGTCAGATTGGCAAGGCAGTTGGGATGGTCGGTCGCACCGAAATCGAGCTGGTAGCGTCGCTCGTCACAGGCGGCCATCTGCATATCGTGCCGACCGACGTCGTCGCGGATCACCTCCAGAACCGGTCGACGGAGATTCGTGAGCAGCTGATCGCCAGCGCGAAAGTAGATGCGATTGAGCGTGGAGCACGTGCGGCTCGTGTCCAGATACTCGTGCCGATCCGCCTGACTGATCGCGACCAGGTCAGCCACCTGGGTGCCCTCGAGGTCGATCACTCGCAAAACCTGGCCAGCCCGCAGCGCGATGGACGCGCCACTCCGCGCCGGCACCGTGATGCGCGTGACCGTGTGCATCGCGTGGCGATGGTACTCCGCTCGTTTGCGCCGATGCGGACGTCGCCGGTACGCTGCTGGGCAGGCGAGACCGTATGGCGTATCAACGCGATGCCCTACCGGGGTTCGCTGGGATCCCCACCTTCTTCCGCGCCCCGCGGGCAGAGTTCGACCAGCTCGAGAGTGGCGTCGTGGCCGTCATGGGCGCGCCGCACGACAGCACCCTCGGCAGTCGGCAGGGCACGCGTTATGGCCCACGTGGCATCCGCGAGGGCTCGCTCGAAACCATCGCCTACATCGAAGCCGGCCCCGAGAAGTTCGTCACCCACATCGCCTCGGGCACCCGCATGAGTCTCGCGCCGGGGGCGCCCCTGGTGGACGTCGGCGACCTGCCGGTCTATCCGAACGACCTGGACCGCACGCGCGAATCCCTCCGCCGCGGCTCGTGTCTGGCTGCCACCAGCGGAGCTTTGCCAGTGATGTTCGGCGGCGATCATTACGTCACGTTCCCGCTGTTCCAGGGTGTCTCGGAGGGCCTCGCCGCACGCGGAGTGAAGCGGCTCGGCTACATCCAGTTCGATAACCACCTTGACCTGTCGGACGACAACCGCATCTGGGGCAAGCACTATCACGGTTCCCAGGCGCGCCGCATCTCCGAGCTGCCGATCGTCGACGCACACAACATGGTCTGGGTCGGTGCCTCAGGCTACACGCCACGCGAACAGGTCGACTGGCTGCGTCGCAGTGGCGGCACACTGTGGACTCCGACGGACATCCACCGCGAAGGCATCACGCACGTCGTGAACCGCGCAATCGAGATCGCGTCGCATGGGACCGATGGTGTCTACGTAAGCCTCGACATCGACGTGGTCAACGGTGGAGCATCGCCAGGCACCGGATCTGTCGTCACTGACGGTCTGAGCCCGCAAGAGCTCATCCAGGCGATGGGCATGCTCGCCGCATCGGGCGTCGTCCGAGCGCTGGACGTTACCGAAGTGGCGCCACCCCTCGATCCGAGCGAGCGGACCATCCGCATCGCGGCGAGTGCCGTGCTCGAATTCCTCAGCCCAAAGATCTACCTGCGCGAGCCGCACGTGGTCGAGCGCCTTCGCTCGGCGAAGGAGACCGAGCGTGCACCAGCGTAGCCATCAGCCGTCCTTCGCCGGCGTGTCCGGGTTCCTGCGGTCACCGCTGGCGGACTACGCGGACGTCGGTCCAGGAGCCGTGACCATTCTTGGTGCGCCGCACGACACGACCTGCTCGAGTCGCCAGGGGGCCCGTTTCGGCCCGACCGGTATCCGCGCCGCGAGCCAGTATCTAGGCGACCTGTTCCGCCGTGGGGACGGCGACCTGGTCGATCTCGCCACTGGGCAGGTGTTCCACCGGCCCGGAGCGGGCATGCTGCTCGATATGGGCGACCTGCCCGTGCAGCCGACCGACGTGGTCCGCACCACCGCCTCCTACATCTCGTATCCGGCGTTTCTCGGCTTCAGCGACGCCTTCTGCGGCTCGAACCGCGACCAGCGGATCGGCTTCATCCAGATGGATTCGCACTTCGATCTGGGTGATATCAATCTCGTCTGGGGCCGCTACTGGCACGGCTCGAATGCGCGACGGATCTCTGAAGTCGACGTGGTGAATCCAGCCAACATGGTCTGGATTGGTGTCAATGGCGTCACCCGCGGCGAGCAGTACGAGTTCGCGAAGGGCATGGGGCTGACGTTCTTCACGGGCGAGGATGTTCGTCAGCTTGGCATCGTCGAGGTGGTGCGCCGCGCGCTCGAGATCGCCGGCAACGGCACCGAAGCGATCTATCTCAGCCTGGATATCGACGTCGTCGACGCGCTCTTCGCGCCTGGCACCGGCGCGGTGGTCTGGGGCGGCATCCGACCGGCCGACCTGCTGGCGGCTATGGACCTGATCGGAGCTGCCAACGTACGAGCAATGGACCTTGTCGAAGTTGCCCCCAATCTCGACCCGACCGAGGCGACTGCGCGGCTGGCGTCACTGGCCGTCATCCACCTGACCGCCCCGCGTCTGTTTGGCGCGCGCCGCCCGTGAGCTGGGAGCGCGGTCCACTCCTGTCGTTCGCGGGAATCGCGACGTTCATGCGTGCACCCGCGGTGGACTTCGACGCGCTCCAGCCGGGCCAGGTCGCCATTGTGGGTGCCCCGTTCGATACCACCACGGCCTGGCGTCAAGGTGCCCGCTATGCGCCGCGAGCGATACGCGAGGCATCACTGCACGTGGTGTACTGGCTCGACTCCGCCTACGAATCGGAGCTGGTCGACCTGGAATCGGGTACGACTCTGCAGCGCACTGCCACAGGAACGGTGGTCGACCTGGGCGACCTGAACGTGTACCCGAACCAGGTCACCAGATCGGCCGAGTCGTTCCAACACGGAACACGCGAGATCGTCGAGCGTGGTGCATTCCCGCTTGTTCTCGGTGGGGATCACTTCGTCAGTCTTCCGTGCTGTCGGGGAGTGGCTGAAGTGGTCACCCAACGCGGAGGAATGCTTGCCTTCATCACCTTCGGCTGCGAGCTCGGACTGGCCGGCGAAGATTCGGTCTGGGGCACGGATTGGTCGGGATCTGTCGTGCGCCGGCTGGTCGAGACGGGGGCCGTCGATGCTCGCAACATTGCCTGGGTCGGACCGTCAGGCCTGGCGCCGCGAGCGGAGTGGGACTGGATCCAGCACAGCGGTGCCACGCTGCTGACAGCGGAGGACGTTCATCGCCAGGGTGGAGCAGACGCGACTCGCCACGCGCT
>VBGG01000333.1:0-619 GCA_005883405.1 Chloroflexota bacterium
CCCATGATGAAGCCGCTGATGAAGATGAAGCCTTCGGCGGCTGAGACGTAAAAGCGGTTCCCGCCCGTGATGCTGTATAGCCAGGAGTCACCACCGAAGTGGTCGACGACCATGGCGAAGATACAGAAGCCGCGCAGCAGATCGACCCGCAGGTCGCGTCGGCTGGCCGCGTCGGCCGTGCTGTAGTAGCTCAGCGCGCGGAGCTGCTGGGCCAGCCCGGCGGTCCACAAGGCAGGGGCACGCCTCGGGACCGGGGGCGCAACGGTGGTCGTGCTCATCCGGCTCTCATGTATTGTGCGCCTAGCGCGTGTTACTGAACTGTTAAATTGGCGGAGCGACTACGCGGACAATATACCCGGCAGGAGCTCGTGGACAGCGTGGATCAGGCGCTCGATGTCGGACCTGGTGTTGTAGCCCTGGACGGACACGCGCAGGCACGGGATGTCGCCCCAGGCGCCCACGGGGATCTCGACTCGGTACTCGTCATACAGCCGTTTCTTCAGCAGGGCGCCGTCACAGGCGGGCAGCGGCAGCGTGGCCATCTGGGCGAACCAGCGCGGATCATCCGCCACCAGTGGGTCGATCCCAGTGATCTTCGAGATGCCACGACGCGCCATGC
>VBGG01000333.1:769-5210 GCA_005883405.1 Chloroflexota bacterium
TTCGCCGACGACAGCCACTTGTGGCAGTTGCCGCCATAGAAGTCAACTTCCAGCCCAGACAGGTCGAGGTCGATCTGCCCAGGCGCGTGCGCGCCGTCGATCACCGTCCAGATGCCAGCCTCCCTGGCTCGCGCAATGAGCCGCTCGATCGGCAGGGTCACCGCCGTCGGCGAGGTGATGTGGCTGAGAAACAGGACGCGCGTGCGGGGCGTGAAACCGGCCCACATCGCATCGACCACCTCGTCGGGATCGGTGATTGGCAGTGGCAGCGGCTGGATCACCAGTTTGGCCTGGCGGTGCTCCGCCACGAAGGTCCACGTGCGCTCGAGCGCGCCGTATTCGTGGTCGGTGGTCAGAATCTCGTCGCCTGGCTCGAGTGGCAGTGACCTGGCGACGATGTTCAGCGCGGTGGTCACGTTCGACACGTATACGAGGTCGTCGGCCGCGCAGCCGACGTAGCCAGCCAGCGCTGCGCGCGCCTCGGCGAGGAGCCCGCGTTCGCGGCGGCTGAGGAACTCCACCGGTTGCCGTTCCAGCTCACGCTGCCACTGCTGGTAGCGCTCGAAGACCGGTCGTGGACAGGCTCCGAATGAGCCGTGGTTCAGGAACACGACGTCGGGATCGAGCAGGAACTCCTGGCGCAGGGCCAGATGGCGGCGCTCGGCGGCGTCGTCATACGCTACCGGCGCCGCTGAAGGCGAAGACATAGGGAATGAGCGTATCGCCTCTCCCAGGCGCCAGGCGTCCGGCGCTACCCTGCTCAGGTATGGCTGAGCGCGCTGCGCGCCAGGCCCGTGTAACCCGATTGGTCACGGAATGAGCTGCTTCCTTCACACAAGCGCTGCAGGATCGAGTCGCGGCGCACCGCGATCGGGTACCTCCATTGCGACGAACTCCGGGCGGAAGGTCCCATGCGACGTCCATCACATCTCAAGTGGCTGGCAGCACCGCTGCTTGCGCTCGCGGTAGCGGGTTCGCCGGCGGCCGCGGCTCCGAATCTGGACACTCGACTCGGTATCGCCGAGGGTTTCCGTAACCCCGGCGTGATGGCCGATACTCACGCGGGCTGGGAGCGGCTGATCTTGCCCTGGGATCAGGTCCAGCCGGGCGGTGCGGATGATTTCAGCCATCTCGGCATCACCATCTCGGATCAACAGCTCAAGGCTGAGCTGGACCGCGGCGAGCACGTCGTGGGTCTGTTGGAGTTCACCCCCGGTTGGGCAGCCGCCAATCCCGACCAGGGCATGCGCTCACCGCCCATCAACCTGGATCGTCCGTTCGACGATCCGAGCAACTACTGGGGCCGCTTCGTGTCGGAAACGGCGCGGCACTACGCTGGCCGGATCGACGACTGGGTGCTCTGGAATGAACCGGAGTTTCACCCAGGCGATCCGGGCGCGGGCGGCAGCTTCACGTGGCTGGGCTCCGACGAACAGTTTGCGCAGCTGCTCAAGGTGGGTTACCTGGCCATCAAGAAGGCCAATCCGAACGCGCACGTGTCGTTCCCGGGCACCTCCTACTGGGTGGACCTGCTCAACAATCGGCCGCAGTTCTACGACCGGTTGATGGGTGTGCTGACTCAGGATCCGGACGCGGCCGCCAATAACTACTACCACGATGTGGTCGGGCTGAACCTGTACCGCGCACCTGACGACGTCTACCGTGTGTACTCGATCATCAAGGACATCCAGCGAAAGTACGGCATCGATAAACCGGTGTGGCTGACGGAGACCAACGCGATGCCGTCGGACGATCGGGCGGTGGCGTGTCCGCACGCCGACACCGCCATTCAGACGACGATGGATCAGCAAGCCGCGTACGCGGTCCAGGCGTTTGCGATGGCCGCCGCTGCTGGCTATCAGCGCTTCGAGTTCTATCAGATGGTCGACCAGAATCCGTGTGCCGAGCCCGCCGTGTGGGGCGCGACGCGCGACGACGGCAGCCGCCGGCCGGTCAGCGCGGCGCTACAGACCGCCATCGGCCAGTTTGCCGGGTATATCGGAGTTCACCTCGTGCCACTGGTGCGGGAGACGCAGGACTGGTCGCCCTGGCCGGAGGACCCGTCGTCGTTGATGCCGAACTGGCAGGTCTATCAAGTTGCCTTCGACAAACCTGGCAACCAGCGCGTGACGGCGGTCTGGAATGGGGATGGCTCCCCGCTGCGGGTCCGCATCCGCAAGAACGGCTCGAGCGCGTCGCTGATCGATCGCAACGGTGCGAGCCACCAGGTGCAGGATGCTCAAGGCTGGTGGGTGCTCGACCTGGCGCCGGCGACGGCGCACTTCCCACAGGACCCCGACGGCTATCACTTCATTGGCGGCGAGCCGATGCTGCTGGTCGAGGACGGGGTTGACCCGAGTGCGCCGGTGGTGGCGCCGGCGCTGGGTGATCCGGGCAGCGTGCCGCGCGAGTTCCGCCTCTTCCCCAGTCCACGCGATGGACAGACAGTCAGCCAGGGGCAGTCCGCGGACTACTTCATCAGCGTGCGCGGCTACGAGGGCTTCGACGATCCGGTTACCTTCACGCTCGACCACTGGAGCACCCAGCGCGTGCCTCGGCCGCAGGACCCGAGCACGCTCCCGCTCGGCCTGACGCTGCCCGAGTCGGTGATGCCTGGCCAGACGGCCATGGTCCACCTCGAAACGGCTGGCGCGGATCCGGGCATCTACTTCATCGACGTTCGTGCAAACGGTGGGGGCATCAGTAAAACTATTCAAATCGCTCTGGTCGTCGACTGATCGACCCTCACGGCCCTTTCGCCAACGTGGAACCTTCGAGCGCGGCTGGGCGTTTGTGATGGTATCCTCGGCTAACTCTGCAACCCCCGGTTTCCTGTTGCTGGCGGCCTGCCAGCCCGCACAACAGGCAGCTCCGACGAGTCCACCCGCGGCCGCGCCCACCACCGCGCCTGCCGCCTATCCGACCACCGTCGCGACGACCGCGCCGACCACGGCACCCGCCGCGGCGAAGCCCACGACCGCCGCGACGACGGCTCCGACTACGGCACCCGCCGCGGCGAAGCCCACGACCGCCGCGACGACGGCTCCGACCACGGCCGCGACGACGGCCCCTGCCGCCGCCAAGCCGACCACGGCCGCGACGACCGCGCCGGCCGCCGCTGCCCCAGGCGCCGCTTCCGCGCCAACAGCCGGCTGCCCCAATCAGCCCGGCGCCGCCGGCGCCAAGAAACTCCGCGTCGGGCTGGTCACGGACGTCGGCAAAATCAACGACAAGAGCTTCAACCAGTCGGCCTGGGAAGGCGTGCAGTGCGCACAGACCAATCTGGGCGCCGACGTCAAATTCATTGAGACCACCGACCCCAAGGACTACGGCAAGAACATCGACCAGTTCGCTCAGGACAACTACGACGTGATCGTCACCGTCGGCTTCGCGCTGGGTGACGACACCATCAGTGAGGCCAAGAAGTACTCGAGCATCAAGTTCATCGGCGTCGACCAGTTCCAGCCCGACACGATCAACAACCTGGACGGCCTGATCTTCGACGAGGACAAGGCCGGCTACCTGGCCGGCTACCTGGCGGGGTCAATCACGAAGTCGGGCACCATCGGACAGGTGCTGGGCACGCCGATTGTGCCGCCAGTCGAGAAGTACGGCGTCGGGTACATCAACGGCGCCAAGGCCGCTAAATCCGGGGTGAGCGTGCTGAGCGCCTGCCATCCTGGCGGTCTCGCCAAGGGATTCACCGACCCCGAGTGGGGCAAGGACACGGTGAACCAGGAGATGAACCAGAACGCGGACATCGTCTTTGCCGCGGGTGGCCAGACCGGCAACGGCGGGCTCCTGGCGGTGGTGGACAAGGGCGGTGCGGTGCTCGGGATCGGCGTCGATACCGATCAGTACGATTCTCTGCCTGAGGCCAAGAGCATTCTGGTTTCGAGCGCCATGAAGCTGATCACACCGGGCGTGTTCAACATCATCAAAGGCGTCCAGGACGGCAGCTTCAAAGGCGGCAACGTGGTCGGCGACGTGGGCCTGGCGCCCTATCACGACCTGGATTCGAAAGTTCCGGCTGACGTGAAGTCGAAGATGACGCAGGTCATCTCCGACGTCGTCGGCGGCAAGACCAAGACGGGTTGGAGCGGCACGCCAACGTCCAACTGTCCGCAAGGCTAGGTTTTCCCCGGAGGGGACCCACCTTGGGAGTGGTGGTGGTCCGTGGCGGAAGCGGTCCCACGCTGCGCGGCGGGCAACTACGCCTCGCGGGCGCAAAGCATCAGCACCACTGGGACCCCTCTGGGGAAGAGGTGAGTTGATGCGCACGCTCTACACGCTCGCGGTTCCGCTGCTGGCGGTGGTGACGGCGCTGGCTCTGGGCGCGGTTGTGATACTGGCCACGGGCGGCAACGTGTTGCTAGCCTATCAGGGCTTATGGGAGGGGTCGCTGGGGCGGTCCCAATCCATCTCTGAAACCCTGGTCTGG
>VBGG01000051.1 GCA_005883405.1 Chloroflexota bacterium
AGGTACGCTTTCAGCGGCTCGTGCACCTGAGCGCGCACAAACGCTTCGTTGTCGGCGACAAAGGCGTGCAGCATCAGAGTGACGTGGCCGTTGCCGGCGTGCCCGGCCTGCTGCCACGCGGTGCGATAGAGCTGGAGTCGCTCGCCGACCTCGGCGACGCTTTGTCCCAGCAGGTGAGTGAGCACGTTGGCCCCCATCTCCCCAGCCAGACGAAAGGTCTCGGGGCTCCCGGCGCTGGTAATCCAGAACGGCAACTCGGGTTGTACGGGACGAGGGAACGTCCGCACTTCGACGGTGCCCTTGGGCCCTGGAACCGCCACAGCCTCTCCCCGCCATAGCCTCCGCACCACGCCGATATCTCGGACCATGATTTCTTTGGCGTTGGCGTAATGCTCGGGCATCAAGGCGAAGTCGTTGGGCTGCCACCCCGAGGCGAAGGAAATGCCCACGCGCCCATCCGAGAGGTTGTCGATGAGGCTCCACTCCTCAGCGACTCGGATCGGGTTGTGGAGCGGAAGCACGCAGCTCCCGGCCCTGATCTTCACCCGGGTCGTCAGGGCCGCGATCGCAGCGCTTGTCACGGAGGGGTTGGGGTAGAGACCCCCGAACGCATGAAAGTGCCGCTCGGGCGTCCAGACGGCGGAAAACCCGTGTTCGTCGGCAAACTTTACGCCCTCGGTGAGCAGGCGATATTTCTGGGATGACCCCTGGCTTCCTTCGTCGCTCGCGAAGTAGAACAGGCTGAACTCGATCGTCTTCGCGGGGCGGTTCCGGCCAGCCCCGGAGCCGGCCCCCCGCAACCGGTCGACATGAACAATCGTCGCGAACCCTCGGGTGAGCGTCCAGAACAATTCGAGAACCGAGATGTCGAAGGACAGACTGGTCAGCGCAAGCCAGACGGACCCCGACTCGTGCGAGATGCGGTGGTCCATCCCGGTGCAGAAATTCACAACGTTGCGATGCTCAACCATCACACCCTTGGGCTTGCCGGTCGAGCCTGACGTGTAGATGACGTAGGCCAGGTTGGCGGGCGTGACGGCGCTCTGGACGCGCTCCGTACTCTCGGCGTCAATGGCCGCTCGATCGGCGTCCACCGTGATGACGGCTGCGTCACCGGCGGGTAGCGCACGCGCCAGCGCTTGTTGCGTCAGCACCACGCGTACCTGCGCATCATCGAGGATGAACGCGAGCCGGCGCTCGGGGTAGGCTGGATCAAGCGGGACGTAGGCTCCGCCCGCTTTCCAGGTTGCCAAAACCGCCACGATCATGTCGACCGACCGCTCCAGATGGATCCCTACCAGCGCATCTGGGCCCACGCCCCGCGCTTGGAGATACCGCGCGAGCCGGTTTGCCCGAGCATCCAGCTGTCTGTAGGTGACCTCTTCCCCCTCGCAAACCACCGCCACGGCTTCCGGGGTTCGATCGGCCTGCTGCTCAATGAGCTGATGCAGACACCGCGTCCGTGGGTATGGAGCGGCGGTCTGGTTCCAGTCCAAAAGCTGTCGGCGTTGCTCGCCCCCTGAGAGCATGGGCACCGTCGCAACCGTCTGCTCGAGCCCAGTGACCGCCATTCCTTCCAGCAGCGTGCACAAGTGCTGTAGCATCCGCTCTACCGCCCCGTCCTCGAAGCGCGCTCGGTCGTAGGCGATCTTCAGGAGTAGGTCCGGCTCCCCGTACGCGTGGAGCGTGAGGGGATAATGAGGCCGTTCCAGCCGGCGAACCTCGCGTCGTCCCCAATCCCCGCCTTGCGACTGGAGCTCGGCGTTCAAGGTATTCCGATCGAAGGTGACGAGACTCTCGAACAAGGGGGTCCCAGCAGGAACCTCACTGCAGCGCTGGACATCGCCGAGTGGCGTATGCTCATAGGGACGCACCGACAGCTGTTGAGCGCGGATCTCCCTCAGCCAAGAGGGGAGGTCGGCGTTGTGGTTCACCGCCACTCGGACCGGTAGCGCGTTGGCAAATACGCCCACGACCTCGTCCGCGCCGTCCGGTACGGATCGTCGGCAAGCGCGAGTGGCGCCGAACACGACATCATCCTCGCCGCTGTATCGACCGAGCAGGAGCGCCCATCCCCCTAGTATCACGGTGCTGAGCGTAACCCCGGCGCGCCTGGCGGAGCTCTCCAGCGACGCCGTGATCGCACTCGAAAGCCGGAGCTCCCGCTCGCTCCAACCAGCATCAGGACTCGCTGGGGCAGCAACGCGTAGGGGCGCCGGGAGCGGAGTCGGTGCGCGTACGCCACCTAGGAGGTTACGCCAAAACTCCATGTCTCTCGATCTGTCGCGCCCAGCGAGCCACCGCACGTACTGTTCGTACGATCCGGTTGGGTTGAGGTCGGGATGCCGCTGGTTCGCGAACGCGTCGTAGGCCTGAAACGCTTCTTTGAGAACGACGGGGATGGACCGGCCGTCGATCAACAGGTGATGAAATGACCAGACGAAGGTGGATTCCGCGGCACCAAGTCTGAACAGAGTCAGTCGGAGGAGCGGCGCTGCGGCGACGTCGAACCCCAGGCGCCGATCGGCGACCAGGAACGACGCGAGCTCCGCTTGCTGCCGTGCGGGCTCCCAGCTGCGGAGATCATGCTCAACGAAAGGCATGTCAACTGCACTGTGGACTTCCTGTATGGGCCGCTCTACGTCCGTCCAGCGGAACCCCGTCCTGAGCGCTGGATGCCGGGCAACCATGCATTCCCACGCACGGCGGAAACAGGCGACGTCGAGAGGATGGCGAACTGTACCGACGATCTGCTCGAGGTTGACGTCTCCGGGTCGATGCGACAGATGGTCATACAGCATGCCCTGCTGCAGCGGCGAAAGTGAATACGTTGTCTCGATCGCCGAGGTCGTCACGAGGGGCTCCGCAGGCTTCATGTGCGGTTGGAGGCTGCGTGGGGGGCGGACTGGTCCCCGGCAGCCAAGCGGCTGGTGAACCATTCGAGTATTGCGTCCAGGATGCTGGTGGGGACGAGCGCCCGCTCCTGTCCCACCTCTCTGATCCAGATTCCCTGTCCCGGCAAGCGGCGATGGTCGAAGTCATCGCACAGCGCGGCGAGGCGAGCCCCAAAAGCTCGTTGCGCCCGACCTGTTTCGTCCTGCTCGTCGCCCAGCAATAGCACGTGCGGCGCAGGTGATCGCCCGATAGACGATAAATCGGTCGCTTCGAGCTCCGCGACCAGTGTTGGCGGCAGCGGAAACCCCATGATTTCGTGAGGGCCGCTATAAGCCGCCTGCCGCTCGCTAGCTAAGAAAGCCGCGTGCCGAGCACGTGACTCGCCGAGGTAAGTCCGCCCCGCCACGACGGGCTCCCACAAGACAAGGTTTTCCAGTTCGACCTGCAGCGTCGCAGCGAGGGAGGCGACGCAGCCACCCCAACGCACCCCGATCATGGACACAGTGCGCACGCCACAACTCGACACCAGCTCTTCGGTTGCCCGCACGACGTCCTCAACACAGGTGCTGAGACTAGCGTCCTCTCCTTGCCCAGCCGAGTCCCCGGTCCCGTAGTAGTCGAACCGAAGCACATCCATACCCAACCGGGCCAGGCGCGCAGCGAGCTGGCGACATCCTCGCAGGGAGTTCACGTACTCATGTCCCCACGGGTAGCAGATGACCGCTCCGTGACGTCGTCCGGCGATCTGCGCCGGATGATGCACCGCGAACAACTGGCGCTCCGGCGGGCCGAAGAAGTACGGACGCATGTGCCCACCCGGGGTCGAGACGTGTTCGTTCAGGAGGCGCTCCAGGCGAGCCGTGCAAGTAGCTTGCCCGCCCGCCCGCTGTTGCGGTGGGACCGGTAACGGTTTGAGCGCTCTTGGCTTATGGTTCAGACTCTGGCGCTGCCCTCAAGCGTCGCAGCGGTGGAACGTTTGGTGGCTTGCAGCGACACCTCCGCGGCCTTAGAGGACTCTTGAGGCTATCTCCTCTCCGATTGCGAGCGACGCTGTGGCGGCTGGGCTCGGGGCGTTCAGAACATGGATGGCCGCATTTCGTTCCAGCAGCTCAAAGTCGTCGATCAACCGACCGTCGGGGCCCATCGCCTGCGCTCGTACTCCGGATGGTCCCGGAAGCAGATCCTCCTCGTCAAGCTCTGGAACGAGCCGCTGTAGAGCCTTCGCGAAGAGCGACCTGCTGAACGACTGTCGTAACTCGGAGAAGGCGGCTTTCGGGTACTTGAGGACGAAGCGCCACAAAC
>VBGG01000334.1 GCA_005883405.1 Chloroflexota bacterium
GGTAGCGCTAACATCGCGCAACGAAGGCTCGCCGGTGGCGCTCATCGAGGCGCTCGCGGCGGGCCGACCCGTGGTCGCGACCGCTGTCGGCGGGGTGCCCGAGGTGGTGATCAACGGCGACACCGGCGTGACGGTGCCCGTCGCGGACTCGCGCGCGCTCGCCGACGCCGTGCTCACGCTGCTGGCTGAGCGCCCACTGGCCGAGCGCCTCGGCGCGGCGGGGCGACGCCACGTCTACCCACGCTACGATTCCAGTCGCCTGGTGGACGACGTACGAGACCTCTATCTCCGCGAGTTGGCTGTGCGCGGCCGAGCTCAGCCGAGCGTCGGCGTCACCGCTTGAACATGCCGCCGAACGAGGCGCGACGCGCGCTGGTCACTGGCGGCGCGGGCTTCATCGGTTCGCACCTGGTCGAACGCCTCATCGAGGATGGCCAGCGTGTCACCGTCCTGGATGACCTTTCGACTGGCCGCCGCCCCAATCTCGCCGCCGTCGTGGATCGGCCGGAGCTCGAGCTCGTCGAAGGATCCGTTCTCGACGCCGAGCTGGTCCAGACGCTGGTCGCCCGCGTCGATGTCGTCTACCACCTCGCCGCGGCCGTCGGCGTCGACTGGGTGATGCGTCACCCGTTGCGGTCGCTCGAGACCAACATCCAGGGCACCGAGCACGTCCTGCGTGCTTGCGCTACCCCCGAGACGCCGCGGCGCGTGCTGATCGCCTCAACCTCGGAGGTGTACGGCAAGAACGACAAAGATGCGCTCGCCGAAGACGACGACCGCGTGCTTGGCTCGGCCAGGCTGTCGCGCTGGTTCTATGCCTCGGCCAAGGCCATCGACGAGGCGTTCGCCCTGGCCTACTGGCAGGAGCGGCGCTTGCCCGTGACGGTGGTGAGATTGTTCAACACGGTTGGTGCGCGCCAGACCGGCCGCTATGGCATGGTGGTGCCGCGCTTCGTGCGCTGGGCACTCCGCAACGAGCCGCTGCGCGTCTACGGCGATGGCCAGCAGACCCGCTGCTTTACCAACGTGCACGACGTGGTACACGCCCTGATCGCGCTGATGCGGACGCCCGCCGCGGCCGGCGAGACCTTCAACATCGGCCAGCCACACGAGATCCGCATCATCGACCTGGCCCGCCGGGTGATCGAGCTGGCGGAAAGCTCGTCGGAGCTCAAACTCGTGCCGTATCACGCCGAAGAGGCTTACGGCGAGCGGGCGGCAGGTTTCGAAGACATGCGTCGGCGCGTGCCGGACGCATCGAAACTGTACGCGTACACGGGCTTCCGCCCGCGCATCGGGCTGGATCAAACGCTGCGCGAAGTGATCGACTACGAGCGCTCAGCCCTCGGCCGTCAGCAATCAGCCGAGCTGCTCTCCCGCGACGAGCTGGTGGCCGATGCCTGACGGGCCGATGCCTGACGCGCCGATCGCCGATGCCTGACGCGCCGACGGCTGGCGGCTGATGGCTGAACACCGATGGGCTCCGAAGGCTGAACGCTGAACCATGTGCGGGATCTGCGGCGTCATCGCTTTCGGCGACTCGGCTGAGCCGGTCGACGAGCCGACGCTGCGCGCCATGGCGGACACGCTCCGCCACCGTGGACCCGACGACGACGGCTACCTGGTGGCGCCGGATCGCCGCGTGGGCTTCGGCTTCCGCCGCCTGAGCATCGTCGACCTCGCCACCGGCGATCAGCCGATGTCCAATGAGGACGACTCCGTCTGGCTCATCTTCAACGGCGAGATCTACAACCACGCCGCTCACCGGCCCGCGCTCGAGTCCCGCGGCCACCGCTTCAAGTCACGCTCCGACGCGGAGGTGATCCTCCACCTCTACGAGGAATTTGGCCCCGAGTGCGTCCACCACCTGCGGGGGATGTTCGCGTTCGCCCTCTGGGACAGCCATCGCCGGCGAGTGCTGCTGGCGCGCGACCGCATCGGCGTGAAGCCGCTGTACTTCGCGGCGCTGGCGGGGACCTTGCTGTTCGGGTCGGAGATCAAGGCGCTGTTCCGGCATCCGGCGCTGCAGCCGCGGCTGGCTGAAGACGCACTGTCGCTCTACCTGACGTTTGCGACCACCCCCGCCCCGCACACGCTGTTCGCTGGTGTGGAGAAGCTGCCCCCCGGGCACCGCCTGCTGATCGATGTCGAAACGGGCCAACGCACCCTCCAGCGCTACTGGCAGCCGCTGCCCGATGCAGCCGAGCTTCTCGTGAGACGCGAGCCTGAAGAGTACGTCGAGCGGCTCGAGGCCCTGGTCCGCGAGTCCATTGGCCTGCGGATGATGAGCGACGTACCGTACGGCGCATTCCTGTCCGGCGGCGTGGACTCGAGTCTGAACGTCGCGCTGATGGCCGAGTTGGCGGACCGACCCGTCAGTACCTTCTCGGTCGCCATCGCAGGCGACGCCGCCTCCGACGAGCTCGCGTTCGCCCGTACGGTGGCCGAGCGCTACGGCACCCAGCACCACGAGATCGTTATCGGCGAGCAGGACTTTCTCGATTATCTGCCCGACCTGGTCTGGCACCAGGACGAGCCGCTGGCCGATCCGGTCTGCGTGCCGTTGCACGCCCTCTCCGAGGCGGCGCATCGCGCCGGAACGAAGGTCATTCAGGTCGGCGAGGGTTCGGATGAGCTGTTCGCTGGCTATGCCAGCTACGCATTCTTCGCTGACTTCCACCGCCGCGTGTGGCGGCCGTATCGGCTGCTTCCGGAGGTGGTTCGACGCGGTGTTGCCGGCAGCGTCGGCCCCTTCATGCGTCTGGATCGGGCCGATGTCCTGCTGCGCGCGGCGGACGGCGGTGAGCTGTTCTGGGGCGGCGCCATACCCTTCCTTCCGACCCACAAGCGCCGCCTGCTGCTCGGCGCGGACGATGACGCGGGTCGCCGGGCGGTCGCCGCGCTGTACGCCGACGTCGACGCGGCAGTGCCAGGCGGCAGCCAGCTCGACCACATGATTGGCATCGAGCTCCGCCAGCGTTTGCCCGAGCTGCTGCTGATGCGGGTCGACAAGGTCAGCATGGGCTCATCACTCGAGGCGCGGGTGCCGTACCTCGACCACAAGCTGGTCGAGTTCGCTCTGGCCATCCCGGCGGACGTGAAGTATCGCCGTGGGATCAGCAAATGGGTGCTGAAGCGGGTCGCGGAACGTGTCGGCCTGGATCGACGGCTGGTGTACCGTCCGAAACGCGGCTTCTGCGGCTCGGCTTCGAACATGCTGACGCGGCGGCTGCTGGATCGCGCCGAACAGGACATTCTCGACTCGTCCTTTGCGCGCGAGCGCTTCGATCTGCGCTTCGTGCGTGCCATGTTCGCCGAACAACGCACGGGCCGCGCCGACCACAACTTCCGCGTGTGGACGCTGTGGAACCTGGTCGCGTGGCACGCGTGCTGGCTCGAGCGCGGCCGCTCACGCCCCGAGCCTGCCCCAGTTGTCTGAGCCATGCCCGAGCTAATTTTCGCGTGGGCCCGCAACGTTCTGCAGGTACCATTGCCGATATGGGAGACGAGGTCCCCGCGCCGAAGTCCGCCGGATCCAAGCTCCCCTCCGGCGTGGATCGTTCGAAGCTGCTCGAGTCGCTCAAGCTCTCGCCGCGCGAGCGCTTCGAGCGGGCAGTGCAGGGTGG
>VBGG01000335.1 GCA_005883405.1 Chloroflexota bacterium
CGGGCGGATCGCTATCGACAGTGCTCCATCACCATTCTCTCAACGCTGTGCACGCCGGACTTCCTGGCGATGGAAACGCCCGGATGGGAAGGCATCCTGAAGCACGGCACTTACCACAGCCGCCTGGGACTGGGCGTCGACGAGAGCGTCATGTGGGCAGACTACTTCCTCGTCGAAGCTCTGGACCAGGCGCTTTGAGGAGGTACTCAGCGGTCGAACACTGATCGTCGGTTACTTGTCATCCATTGATGGAAGTCATGAGTCTTGAGTCATGAGTCGGTGGTGGGTGTCATCGCGTGGACTCACGACTCACGACTCACGACTCACGACTCACGCGAATTCATGGGAGGTCCTGATGATCCGAACACGATACTCTGCGATTGCCCTCGCTCTGTCGCTGGCTACCGCCGCGGTGAGCCTGCTCGCGCCGGCGTCTGTCAGCGCACAGGCGGATAACCAGCTCGAAGTCTTCTCGTGGTGGACCTCCGGTGGCGAGGCCGCCGCGCTTGACCAGTTGTTCGCCGGGTTCGGCGCGCGCCGACCCTCCGCCGAGATCGTCAATGCGACCATCGCCGGCGGCGGTGGCTCCGCCGCGCGGCCCGTGCTACAGACCCGCCTGGCCGGCGGGAATCCGCCAGACACCTGGCAGGTTCATCCGGGCTGGGAGCTGCTCGGCCAATATGTCGAGGCCGGCTACGTCGAGCCAATCACCGAGCTCTACCAGAGTGAGGGCTGGAACCAGGTCATGCCGCAGGGCTTGATCGACACCATGACGAGAGACGGTCAGATCTATGCCGTCCTGGCCGGCGTCCATCGCGGCAACGGCTTCTGGTACAACAAGAAACTTCTCAGTCAACAGGGCATCAGTGTCGGCTCGAGCCTGAGTTTCGATGAGTTCTTCCAGGCCGCCGACAAGCTGAAGGCCGCGGGCATCACGCCGCTATGCGTCGGCGACTCCGGCATCTGGGCGTCCGCGGAGTTGTTCGAGAATACCCTGCTGGGCGTTGTCGGGCCCGAGAAGTGGATGGGGCTGTGGAACGGCTCGGTCGCTTTCGATTCACCGGAAGTCAAGCAAGCCATGACCATCTACGGTCGCATGCTGGATTACGAGAATTCTGACCACGCGGCGCTGAGCTGGGATCAGGCGACCAAGAAGGTCATGGAGGGGAGTTGCGCCTTCAACTCGATGGGTGACTGGGCGTACGGCGAGTTCCACAACGCCAGGCTCGTCGACAACGAAGATTTCGGCTGGGTGAGTCACCCCGGCACCGATGGCGCCTTCGTCATCGTTGCCGATGGATTCGTGATGGCCAGGAATGCGCCTCACCGCGAAAACAATGCCGAGTGGTTGAAGGCCATCGGCAGCAAGGAGACACAGGAAGCCTTCAATCCGGTTAAGGGTTCCATCCCAGCGCGAACCGATGTGGATCGCTCCAAATTCGGTCCCTACCACAACTGGTCGATGGACAGCTTCAAGACGGCGACGCTGGTGCCGTCGGTCGTGCATGGCGAGGCAGCGCCGGCTGCGTTCCAGCAAGCGTTGAATGACGCCGTCACGACGTTTGTCACCAACCACAACGTGGACGCGTTTTCGCAAGCGCTGGTGAGCGGTATGCGCGCGGCCGCGCCCACCACAGGCCTCTAGCGGCCACGGCTCCAAGGGGGTCAAGGCCCCCTTGGACCCAACTCGCGCTCCGAAGGAGGAAACCAGAATGCCCAGCATGCCCCTGGCGCCATCACGCGAGGTCGCCGCGGCACGCGTCCGGACCGGGCAGGCGCGGCATATCTCGCTCGAACACCTGCTGCCGCCGCTCATCCTCAGCCCGTCACTCGGCGCGTTACTGATATTCGTCTATATCTTCATCGGCACGACGTTCTTCGTGTCGATGACGAACTGGCGCACGCTGGCCATCGATACCAGCATCCGCCAGCCACTATTTGCGACCTACGGCGAGATGTTCGCCATGCCGCGCTTCCAGGCCGACCTGCGCAACACGGTCATCTTCACTGTGCTCTTCCTGGCCCTGGCGATGGCGGTCGGCCTGGTGCTCGCCATTCTGCTCGATCATCACGTCCTTGGACGAGCAGTGTTCCGGAACGTATTTCTATTTCCCTATTCGCTATCGTTCATCGTCACGGGCGTGGTCTGGCGCTGGATCTTCAATCCGGAGACCGGGGTAAACGTCCTGTTTGACATCACCGGCGTCAACTCACTCCTCGGAGCGCTCGGCGTCGGACCCTTGCGGCCGGGTTGGCTGACCGATCCGCAGGTCGTGCTGGCCGTCAATGGAGCGCTGGCGCGCGTGTTCCCGGCCGCTGAGGGCTTGCAGGTCCAGCTGGGTATCCCGGTCGCGTTGATTCCGACAGCCATCGCGGCGGCCTGGCAGCTATCAGGCTTCGCCATGGCGATGTACCTGGCCGGCCTGAGCGCTATCCCGAACGAGACACGCGAGGCGGCACGCATGGACGGCGCCAGCGAGTGGCAAGTCTACCGCCGCGTTGTGGTGCCCATGCTGCGACCCATCACCGTCAGCATCGCCGTCATCCTGGGCCACACGTCGCTGAAGATCTTCGACCTGATCTTTGCCATGTCGGGCGTGGGTCCTGGCTTCGCGACGGACGTGCCGGGTATTTTCGTGTTCGAGCAGACATTCAAGGCCACTCGCTACAACCTGGGCGCGGCGGCCTCGTTTGTCATGCTCGTGCTGGTCAGCGCCGTCATCGTGCCGTACCTGGCGCGCAGCCTGAAGGAGGACTAGCGTGGCCGTGCAAACCTTGTCCGCCGTGCGCGCGCAGCGGAAGTTCCTGCCGCAATCCGGCGGTCAGTGGCTGATCCTGGTCGTGCTGACCGTAGCGCTGCTGGCGTACGCGATGCCCGTATACGTCATGGTCGTGACCGGCCTGAAGTCGGCCCAGGCCGCCAGCCTGGCGACGATGTGGCAGTTGCCTACCGCGCTGACTTCGGGCGGCTTCCAGGAGGCCTGGAAACGCCTCAGTCCGAACATGCTCAACAGCCTGGAGATGGTGATCTCGGCGACGCTTCTGTCCTCGCTGCTTGGCTCCGTCAACGGCTATCTGTTTTCAAAGTGGAAGTTCCGCGGCTCGGACATCCTGTTCACGTTGCTGGTATTCGGGATGTTCATTCCGTATCAGAGCATCCTCATCCCGCTGATCCGCTTCCTCCAGTCCGTGGGGCTCTACGGGAAGCTGCCCGGCCTGGTGCTGGTACACGTCGTGTACGGCCTGCCGATCACGACCCTCATCTTTCGTAACTACTTCGCGAATGTTCCGAACGAGCTGATCGAAGCCGCGCGGATCGACGGTTGTGGCGTCCTGGGCACCTTCCGACACATCATGCTGCCGTTGGCGCCGCCGGCATTCGTCGTGGTGGGCATCTTCCAGTTCACCAACATCTGGAACGATTTTCTGTTCGGTGTTACTGTTGTGCCCAATCCCGCCGCACAGCCGATCACGGTGGCGCTCAATAACCTCTCCGGATCGTTCTCGGTCGACTGGAATGTCGTGATGGCCGGTGCGGTCGTAGCAGCCATTCCAACAGCGCTTATCTATATTCTGCTGGGCCGCTACTTCGTGCGCGGCTTGCTGGCCGGATCGGTCAAAGGTTGAACGGTGCGAGCGGCTTACGATATCGCGATCATTGGCACTGGGGCGGGCGGTGGCACGCTCGCCTACGCCTTACGCGACAGCGGTGCGCGCATACTGCTCATCGAGCGGGGCGGCTTCCTGCCACCCGAGCCCGAGAACTGGAGTCCAACTGAAGTCTTCGACCGCGGCCGTTACAAGTCGGCTGAAACCTGGCAGGATGCCGCGGGACGGCCGTTTCGACCCGGGGTGCACTATTTTGTCGGTGGCAACACCAAGGTGTTCGGCGCTGCCTTGCCCCGGTTCCGACGCGAGGATTTTCGTACGCTCGAGCACGAAGGCGGCGTCTCGCCCGCGTGGCCAATCGGCTATGACGATCTGGA
>VBGG01000052.1:0-4866 GCA_005883405.1 Chloroflexota bacterium
CCACGCCGTTCCCCGAGCTGGCCACGCTCAACCTCGCGTCGCGGCCGGTCAGCCGCACCGGGCGTGAGGAGTTGCCCAACCTGGACGATCTGCGGGCGATTCCGTGGGTGTTCTCGTGGACGCAGTCGCGGGTCAATCTGCCAGGCTGGTTCGGGCTTGGCGCCGCGTTGTCTGGTGAGATCTCCCGCTATGGGGTGGAGCGGCTGCAAGAGATGTATCTTCGTTGGCCGTTTTTCGCCAGCGCGCTCGACAACGCACAGCTCAGCCTTGGTACAGCTGATGTGCCGACGGCGCGGCGCTATGCGTCGCTCGCGCCTCAGCGCGTGATGCGCGTCTTTGACGAGATCATGCGGGAGTACGAGCGATCCGTCAGCTGTGTGCTGCAGGTGACGCGGCAGAACGAGCTGCTCGAGCGCTCGCCGGTGCTCGCGCGCTCTATCAGGTTGCGGAACCCGTATGTAGATGCGCTGCACGTGGCGCAGGTGACGTTGCTGAAGCGCTTTCGCAGCTTGCCCGAGACCGCGCCTGAAGAGGAGCGGCGGCTGTTGATGGACGCCATCCATCACAGCATCAACGGCATCGCCGCGGGCCTCCAGACGACAGGGTGACAACTCCCTCTCCCTCTGGGAGAGGCGGACACCAGGCGAAACTACTCGAGCTCTTCGGCGCGGTAGAGGGTTCGGGTGGTCAGACGGCGGAGGTAGGCGAGATAGTCGGGTCGGGTCATGCGTGGCGTGAACTCGGCCTGGATGCGACGGGCTGCACTGGCGGAGTCTGAGAGCAGGTCGATCACTGTCATGGCGATGGCTTTGGCGGGGTTGAGGACCGCCTTCGTGTAGTCGTCGAGGTGATAGTCGGCACCGTGCCCGGCGCCGCTGGCGCCGCCGGCGTACGGGTGGACAGTTGGCAGCAGGTGGCTGATGTCGCCCATGTCGGTCGAGCCGCCACCGTGGCCCTTCTCGTGGACGTTGTCGGCCCCGACGATCGAAACCGCGTTTCCACGGAACATGGCCACCAGGTTGGGATCGTGGAACAGCGGCAGATACCCGGGCAAGGTCGTGATCTCGACCGCGCCGCCCAGCGCCAGCGCGCCGGCTTTGAGCGCGCGATCCACCTTGCGATGCGCCAGCTCCATGGCTTCGACACTCGCTCCGCGGCAGAACAACTCGAGCCTCACGTCGGCGGGAATCGCGTTGACCACGTCGCCACCGCGGGTGATGATCGGGTGCACCCGAACGTGGTCCTCGTCCTTGAACGTCTCGCGAATTGCGTCGATGCCCGCCAGAGCCACGCGCGCGGCCGACAGTGCGTTGATGCCCTGATACGGCGCCCCACCGGCGTGGCTGGTGCGCCCGAGGAATCGAACAAACTTGGCGACCATGCCGTTGTTCGTGCCGCCCACGGCGATGTCGCCATCCTCGGGTCGCGACGTGGCATGGACCATCATCGCGATGTCCACGTCATCGAACGCGCCCAGACGCACCATCTCAGCCTTGCCGCCCAGGAATTCGAGCTGCCCCTGCTCGCGGAACTTCTGCCGCTCTTCCAGCTCGACGTACTCCTCGGCGGGCACTGCCATCAGCGCGATTCGTCCCGCCAGCTCGCCAGCAACCTCACGCAGCGCCAGCCCCGCGCCGAGCATCGTCGCCACCTGGGCGTTGTGTCCGCAGGCGTGTACCGCGCCGGTCCGCGGATCGCGCTCTGGGTGCTCCCAGCACAGCAGCGAGTCCAGCTCACCCAGGATGGCCACCGTCGGCCCGGGCGAGCCACCCGCGATGTTGGCTCTCGTGCCCGTTACCGCGATGCCGTCGGTGTGCTGCAGGCCGAGTCGCTCGAACCAGTCGTGCACCAGGCTGGCGGTGCGATGCTCCTTGAATCCGAGCTCAGGCTGGGCAAAGATCTGGCGGGCGAGCGCCTCGAGCTCGGAGGCGTGAGCGTCGATCGTCTGGCGGACGTGGGACTTCATCTCGGCGGGGGTCATGTTCTTCACATTAGCCCGCCATGCGTGTCAGCCGATTACGAGAAGCGGAGCCCTCGGCCGCGTCTGGGGCGAGAAGCCTTACGGGACGCTTCGCGATCGCCTTCGAGAGCGACGGCGACGTCGGCTGGCTCGGGCGGGAGGACCTCAAGAAGGGCCGGTTGAAGCGGATGGACCCGGATTGGGTCGCGCGGTGGACGAGCCGCTGAGCAGAAAGCCCACTATAATGCTGGCCAGGCCGAGAAGCTCACCGAGGAAGAACAGCGAGGTGATGCCGAAGCGCGTCAGGCCGCTGGCGACGCTCGGCACAAAGGCGCCAACGGCGATCAGGACGTTGGACGAGACACCGCTGGGCAGCGTGCCGGTGCGCCAGAAGCGCAGCGCACTGATCACGGCGCCCAGGATCAGCACCAATGCGCCGCTGATGTTGAATGGCGGCGTGAGCGCGCGGGTGTCAGCGTCGAGCGCCTGGCCGCTCACCACCTGATCGGGGCTCGCTGGCAGCAAGCCGGGATCGACGCCTGCATTCAGGACCCTCACGGTGGCCACCAGGCTGGCCGCGACAAGCGCGACGAACACCGCGTGGGCAAACCAGCGCGGGCGCCAGCTGAGGACCGCGGTGAGCACGATCGCCGTGGCGAGCCCGGCGAAGCCGACGTCCAGGTGGTTGGCGACCAGCCCTGGCACGCTCGCGCCGAGGACACACACCACGGTCAGCGAGCCGAAGCTCGGGTCGCGATGCAGGTAGACGGTGCCGGCGCCCAGGTAGGCCGCCACGCCGATCGCGCCGGTCAGGTACCAGAGGCGATACAGGCCCGGGTTCCAGCCCAGCGCGCCACCCGCCGCCTCTGAGGCCGTGGCCAGCGCGTACCACAGCAAGCCGAGCGTCCAGACCAGGTAGTACACCCTGCGGCGCTCGACGAAGCGGCCGAGCAGCACGCCGCAGAACGCGAACGCGACCAGGCTGGTGATCAGCGGGAGGACTACGTTGGGGTGAGGCGTAAGGGTATTGTGACATCCCCCTCTCCCTCTGGGAGAGGGCTGGGGTGAGGGGTGCCGACGAGCGGAAGCGTTCGTCCTCGTACGCACCCCTCACCCGCGCTGCGCGCGGCCTCTCCCAAAGGGAGAGGCGGTTCGAGCTAAGGCCGAGGCCCAAACCGGCCGATACATAGAGAGAGCGCGCGCAATGACGATCGACAGCCCCACCCACACGGCCGTTTTGCTGGTTCGCCTTGGCGAGCGGCAGTACGGATTGCCTCTGGCGATCGTCGAACGCGTGCTGCCGATGGCGGCGGTCTTGCAACTGCCGGACAGCGGCGAGGGACTGCTGGGTGTGCTCAACCTTCATGGCGAGATCCTGCCAGTGATGGATCCGCATCAACGGCTCGGCCTGGCCAGGCCCGTGCTGGCTGCCGAGCAACGCCTGGTATTGCTGCGCTCGTACACGCGCTTTCTGCTGTGGGTGGACGAAGTCGAAGAGGTCGTCGACGTGACATCGGAAGCGCTGAGCGAGGTGCCGGTCCAGCACACCAGCCCGACGATCACACGCGTGCTGCGACTCGGCGAGTCCATCGTGCCCGTGCTGGCTGCCACGGCGCTCGAACCACGCGGCTCACGGCCATGACCTCGAGCGCGCTCGCGCTCACCCCTCACGAACGGTCCCAGCTCCTGGAGCTGGTCGACCACGAATTCGGCATCCGCGGCTCGGAGTACGGCGCCTCCCGTCTCGACGACGCGGTGAACGCCATCTTGCCAGAGAGCGGGTACGCCAGCCCTGGCGACCTGCTCGCGAGCTGTGTCTCGGGCACGCCGCCCCGCTGGTTGTATCGGCTGGTCGAATATCTCACGGTCGGCGAGACGTACTTCTTCCGCGACCCGGCCCAGATCGCCGCCTTACGTGAAACGATCCTGCCCGACCTTGTCAAGCAGCGTTGGAGCGAGCGACGCCTTCGCGTGTGGTCAGCCGGCTGCTCGACGGGCGAAGAGACCTACACCCTGGCCATCCTGCTTCGGGAAACGCTGGCTATCTCCGGCTGGGACGTTCAGCTCGTGGGCACTGACGTGAATCGCGAGTCGTTGCGACACGCTCGGGACGCCCGCTACGCCGCGTGGTCGTTCCGCGCCACTCCAGACCCGCTGCGCGACCGGTATTTCGAACCGATCGTCGGCGATTCAGGCTGGCGACTCATCGAGCCGATTCGGCGTATGGCACGCTTTACGTGGATGAACCTGGGCGCGGAACGAATCGTGCCGCCGGCAGCCGAGCTGGACCTGGTGGTGTGCCGCAACGTGACGATCTATTTCGACGAGGACGCTACTCAGCGTCTGTATCGCGCACTGGTGGCCGCTCGAGCGTGTCGACGTGGCCGACGCCGTGGTGTGGCGTCGCGTTCAACCCGCGGTAGCACAGGCTCCTCGCCCGAGCCCGCCAAAGCGCACGGTGAAGGCGGAGCCGCGGCCGCCGTCCATGGTGATTCCGGCCAGCGATGGCCGTCAGGAGCTCGAAGCAGGTCTGTTCGCTCTGGAGGCCCGAAACATGTCGGAGGCCGTGGACTGGTTGCGGCGCGCCACATTCCGCGACCCCCGCAGCGCCGTCGCGCAGTTCGCGCTGGCACGCGCCTACCTCGAGATCGGCGACCAGTCGCGGGCGCAGGCGGCGCTGGTGCAAACCAGACGTTTGCTGGCGACCTTGCCTGGTGATGCACTCGTGCCTGAGAGCGACGCGGTGCCGGTTGAGACGCTGCGTCAGGCCGTGCAGACACACCTCGAGGCGCTGGCGGTCGAATGAACGAACCGCGGCGGGATTCGGCAACGGACGCGGTGCTCAGGCGCCGCGCCGAGCAGCTCGCGAAGCTGCCCATGTCGCCAGACGCGGGTGATGAGGTCGA
>VBGG01000052.1:4877-20340 GCA_005883405.1 Chloroflexota bacterium
GTTCGGTGCAGTGGGCCAGTGCGATCACGCCCGTGCCGTGCACACCCGAGTTCGTGGTCGGCATCGTCAGTGTGCGGGGTGAGATCGTCACGGTGCTCGACCTGGCGACGATGCTCAGCGTCGGGTCCGGCTCTCGGCTGGGTCAGACGTGGCCAGTGTTGCTGGTTGGGCTGCCGGGTTTGCGGTGCGGCCTGGTGGTCGATGAGGTGGTCGGCGTCGAGCGGCTGAAGCAGGATCGGCTGCAGCCGTCATTGAGCGGTCGGGAGTTCACCCGCGGCATCGGGCCGCAAGACACCGTGCTGCTGGACATCGAAGCGCTGCTCAAGAGCGGCCGCTTCAACGTCTCCGACGAGTAGCTAGCGCGATTTTCCGAGAGTCGCCAGCGCGCATCGTCACGCCAAGTACGTCGGGCCGCCCATTTGGCTTGCGGGCAGGGCCGCAAACGCGCAAGCCGCACTTCGCGGGCGGATGTCAAAATGAATGGTTGTTTTGCCCAAGCTACGCTTCGCCCGCGAGGTAGATCCACGCTCCGCTTTGCTCCACGGGGTGGACTGTCGCAGCGTAGGGGCGTCCCGAGCGGACGAGGCGGCTAGCCTGCCTTGGCGAGCTTCGTTGACCGCTGATGGTCCTGATGGTTCAGGACGAAGCGCACCAGCTGCTCGCGGCTCTGGGCGTCCGACTCGCGGAACTCGCAGCCCGCCTCCCAGATCTCGGGGCTCTCGATCTGCAGATGCTGGACGTGCCGTACGTCGGCTCGCATGCTCAGCTCGGCGCCACCTGGGGTGCGGAAGAGGAACTCGAGCTGCGCGCCAGGCAGCAGCTGCTCTTCAGCGTGAACCAGCAGACCGTTCGGGCTGAGATTGCGGATCGTGGCGCTGATCGGAATCCGCAGATCGCCCGCCACGCGAGCGGCCGCGGCCGGGCGGATCACCACGGGCAATCGCGCCTCACGTCGCGCAGCGCCTGCGCGTTCGCCGCGCCAGTGCATCAGCAGTTGGGTGCGATCGGTCACCAGGGCGGCCGCCAGGCCGAGCACCAGCGCCCAGAACGCCGAAGTTATGCCAAGCATGGAGAATGGGGTCGCCGCAACCAGAAACGAGACCAGTGAGCCAAAGCGCAGGGCGCCGCCGAACGCGCGCTCCATGGCGTCCTGGAACGACGGCAGGATCGCCAGCCCAGCAAGCGTGATCACGTAGCTATGCGGCAAGATGGCCAGGAGTGATGTAACCGGCGCCGCCGCCAGGGCAATCGCCAGCATGGCCACGGCCACCAGCAGCGAGGCCCAGTACCGTCCGTGCATCGGGCCGGCTTCGGGGCTGGCCATGATCGGAATGCCGTTGCGCGAAGCCTGCGCCGTGTGGCCGCCGAACACGGCGTTTACCACGCTGTTGATGCCAAGCACCAGCGTGACCCGGTCGGCCGGAACGCGGTAGCCCTGTTCCGCCAGGTAGCCCAGTCCCTGAACGTTGCCGAGCCCGATCGAAAGGACGATCAGCGGCAGGCTGATGGCGAGGAAGCTGGCGACTGAGAAGTGCATTGTCGGGACATCCAGGCTCGGCAGCATCCACTCGACGGGCTCAGGGTTGGCCGAGTGCATGACGGCAACAGCCGCCGCGCCCGAGATCAGCGCCAGACCGATCGGCGGAACACGCGGGTTGCGCAACATGCGTCCGACCACGTAGCCGGCCACCGTCACGCCTGCAATGCTCGCGTCGGCGACGCTTGTGGCGACGACGTTCATCGCGTCAGCCATGATGCTGCCTGCCAGCATGGCCATGGCGAGCGGCATCGGCAGCCAGACCAGTAGCCGTCGCCCGAAGCCGGCGACGGCGAGCACGATCACCAGCAGGCCGGCCATCAGGTTGGCGCCAGCGATGTCGTCGAAGCCGAAGCGCCCCGACAGCGTGCCGAGGAAGATCAGCGCCGAAAGGCTCGAAGTTGTCGCGAGCGGCTGCCGATACGCCATCGACAAGACCATTGATGAGACGGCGCCCGTCGCCCAGATGATGAACATCCAGCTGGAGATCTGGGCCCGATCCAGACCGAATTGGCCGATCACGGCGATTTGCACCGGCACCATGCCGACCGCGTACCACAGGAACGTGGTCAGCGCCGCCCATGCCGCTGGCGCGTTGAAGTCGTGAAGGATGTTGCGCCGCCTGGCGCGGATGGCGCCCGCGCCACGCGCGCGGCTTACGCGCCCCGCGTACGGTCGAGCTACGTATGGAGCTGAGTTGCCCAAACGCGCTGCGTACCGTGGGCGGAAGGTCAGAACTGTCGCCATTACAGGGGCAAGTATCGGTCGGCCCAGGCGATTCCTTTAACCGCAACAAACACGACACAAACGTCGTGCGGCGTGCGCTGGCTCTGGGTTCGCCCGAGTCCTTTCTTTAGAACACGCCAACCCCGGCCGATGCTTTGCGAGAGTTGGCGGGCGTCACACATCCGCGTCACCGCCCAACAGGGACACAACAGGGAGAAGCCACCGTGGCTCGGCAAGCGACCGAAGAAAACCAAAAACGGCGGACCCGCGTGAGACTGCTCCGCGTCCGAACCTGGCCTGTGGCCGCCAAGATCGTGGGCCTGTGCGTCGCGATCGCCGCGTCGATCGCAGTTGGCCTCACTGCCCTTGGCTACACCCAGGCGTCCGCGGGACTCAAGCAACAGGCCGAGGCTGCGCTGTGGTCGGATGGCCTCCTGGTCGCCGATCAGGTCGATAACTGGAACGCGAAGCGCCTGTCGGATGTGCAGTCGCTCGCCGCGCTGCCCGCCGTGCGCCGCGCCCTGGAAGGCGGCTCGGCCGCTGATCCCGCCGATGTGCAGGCAGCGCAGGACGCCATGAACGTCATGCGCGCCGCGGGCGACGACGTGCTCAGCATCTCCATTCTGGACAGCGGCGGCACGATCGTCATGAGCACGCTGCCGCCCAACGTGGG
Source organism: Chloroflexota bacterium (assembly GCA_005883405.1). Classification (GTDB taxonomy): domain Bacteria; phylum Chloroflexota; class UBA6077; order UBA6077; family CF-72; genus CF-72. The sequence goes on from VBGG01000052.1 coordinate 7,814, forward strand.
CAAGAACCTGAAGCAGCGCGACTACTTTCAGGCATCGATGCAAGGTCGCACGTTCATCAGCGGTGTGGCTATCGCGCTGACCGACGGGGCGACGTCGCTCTTCCGATCCGCCCCGATCTACGGCTCCAATGGCTCGGTCATCGGCGTGATGCAAGGCCGCTCGAGCGTCGCGGCGATGCAGAAGATGGTCGAAAAGGCACGCGAACGTGTTGGCGCCGGCGCCACCGGTCTGCTGATGGACGATCAGGGCCTGGTGATCGCCAGTGGTCAGGACCCCAACTGGCTGCTGCGGCCGATCGTGCCGCTCGCGCCAGACGTGGCCAAGAGCCTGATGGAAGATCAGCGCTGGGGTGGCAAATCGGCCCCAGATGCGCTCAACCTCACCGCGCTGGCGCCCGCGATCTTCACCCAGACGCGCATGACGCTCGACTGGCACCTCGATCAGCGCGACTACCACGTGATTGCCGTACCCCTTGACCAGACTGACTGGGTGTATGTCGCCGCGCTCCCGTCGCAGACATTCGATGCCTCCGCGCGCGACTTCCTGCGCGCCGCGGTGCTGGCGGCGATCGCCGGCGTGGTGATGGCCGCCCTCCTGGCAGCGCTGCTCACGCGACCGATCGCCTCGGCCGTCCAACAGGTGGCAAAGGCCGCGCGCGGGCTGGCCGCGGGTGATCTCGACCAGACCATCGACGTCAAGTCGCAAGATGAGCTTGGCGAGATGGCCGACGCGTTCGCCACCATGCTCGTCCGCCTTCGACAGTTGACGAGTGAAGTCGAAAGCGGCACCGACAGCCTCTCCGGGGCAGGCGAGGCGATTCTCGCCGCGGTCGCTCAGCAATCAGCCGGTGCGACGGCGCAGTCCGCGGCGATCGCCGAGACCAGCGCGACGGTCGAAGAGGTCAAAGCCTCCGCCCAACAAGCGACACAGCTCGCCGAATCGGTCGCGGCCACTTCACGCGAGGCTGATCGCATCGCCGCTGAGGGTGTGTCCGCCGTCCAGGACGCGATGGGTGGCATGGCCAACATTCGTGAAAAGGTCGAGTCCATCGCCGACCAGATCCTGGCGCTGTCCGAGCAGAGCCAGCAGATCGGCGAAATCATCGCGACCGTGGGCGATCTGGCGGATCAGTCGAACATGCTCGCCCTGAACGCGGCCATCGAGGCCACGCGCGCAGGTGAGCACGGTCGCGGTTTCGCGGTCGTCGCCCAGGAGATTCGGGTGCTCGCCGAACAGTCCAAGGCAGCCACCGCCCAGGTGCGCGCCATCCTGTCCGATATCCAGCGCGCGACCAACGCGGCAGTCATGGCCACCGAGCAAGGCACCAAGGGTGTCGATGCCGGCGCCAAGCTGATCGACCGCGCTGGCGAGACCATCACGGGTCTGGCAGCGGTGATTCAGGACGCGTCGACCTCGGCACAGCAGATCACCGCGGCCGTGCGCCAGCACTCGATCGGCATGGAGCAGATCGTCGCGGCCATGAGCGACATCAGCCGCGTAACGAACCAGAATCTGAAGGCCACCTCCAGCACCCAGCAGGCGGCTGAAGACCTGACGGTCCTGGCAAGGCGCCTGGCAGCGCTGCTTTCTGGTTACCGCGTGGCGAAGTCGCCGCTCCCGGCCGACGGCGTGCCAGGCAAGGTCATCTCGCTCGAGTCGGCCAAGCCGCTGGCGTCCGCGGCCTGAGCCAGGCACATCAAGGCGAGATCGTGCCCGACATGACGGCGCGGCTCGAACGGCTCGAAAGGCTGTTCGGCCTCGAGCTGGCTGACCGAACCGCGCGGCTGAGCGCGCTGATCGGCGCGCTCCAGCAGACTGGCGATACGGCCACGCTCAAGGCGCTGGGCCGCGAGCTCCACAGTCTGAAGGGCGCCGCCCAGGCGGCCGGCGTTGGCCCGGTCGAGCAGGTGGCGCACACGGCGGAAGGCGCGCTTCTGGCCGCCGGCGGCGATGCTGAATCCGCTCGGGCGTGCGTGGACGTGCTGAGCGAGGCGCTGGCAAGGCTCCGCGAGCTCCAGGCACAGCATGAGCCAGCCGGTCCGGTGCAGCATGAGCCAACCGCTCAGGCTACGCCGAAGCCAGCGCCAGATGCCGAGACAGGTGTTCCGCGCGATCAAGGCAGCGTCAGGGTCTCGCTCGCAAAACTCGACACGCTGCTGACCGAGAGCGGTGAGCTGGCGGTGACTCAGCTTCGCATCGCGCAACGCCTCGAGGAGCTACGCGGCCTGCAACGCCAGCTCGAGCGATGGCAACGCGACATGACGCGGACCCGCTCGGCACGTGCTCGACTCCGCCGTGCGCACGCGCACACTCCTGGCCGCGACGCCGAAGGTCTGCTTCGGGCCGCTGAACATGCCGATCAGGAGGTCGTCTCGATTCTGCAGCGCACGCGCGAGCTGGTGGGCGACCTGTCTCAGAACACCGCGCATCTAGCCACGGTCGCCAATGCCATCGGGCAGGAAGTCATGGCGATTCGCCTGCTGCCCGCCGGTACAGTCTTCTCGCCGCTCGAGCGGTTGGTGCGCGACCTGTCCCGGCAGATGGGCAAGGAAGCGCGCCTGGAAGTCTCTGGAACCGAGACCGAGATCGACCGTCGCATCCTCGACGAGCTGCGCGACCCGCTCATGCACATGGTGCGCAACACGGTAGATCACGCGATCGAGCCGCCAGCGGAGCGAGCCCAGGCTGGCAAGCCGCCTCACGGCACGTTGAAGCTGTCGGCCGTGCAGCGCGGCGACCGGGTGCAGATCGTGGTGGAGGACGATGGCTGTGGCCTCGACGTCGAGGGCATCCGCGCTACCGCGGTGCGCCGCGGCCTGCTGTCAGCAGAGCGCGCCAACGCACTGGACACGCCCGCGCTGATCGAGCTGATCTTTCACCCAGGCTTCTCTACTCGCGGGACGGTATCAGAGGTCTCGGGGCGCGGCGTCGGACTGGACGTCGTGCGCGAGCAGGTCAACAAGCTGGGCGGTGACATCGACGTTCGGACCACCCGCGGGAGGGGCACGGTGTTCACCATCACGGTGCCGCTGACCCTGGCAACGACGCGCGTGCTGCTCGTCGAAGACTGCGGACAGACGTACGCGGTGCCGTCGTCGAACATCGAACGCACGGGCCGCGTTCGGGCCAGCGACTTGCACCAGCTGGAGGGCCGCCTGGCGGTCCAGATCGACGGGCGAGCCGTGCCAGTGGTCGAGTTGTCAACCGTGCTGAGCACATCACGCGCCGGGGTGACGCATGCGCCAGACGTCTGGCGGCCGTTCTTCGTGCTGCCCCAGGGCAACCGCGCCGTCGCGGTCCTGGCCGATCGGCTTGTCGACGAAACGGAGCTGGTCGTGAAGCCGCTGAGCGCGCCGCTCACCCGCGTTCGGCACGTCGGCGGCGCGGCCGTACTGGGCACGGGTCACGTCGTGGTGATTCTCAACCCGTCCGATGTCTTCAAATCGGCCGCGGGCAACCTGGACAGGGCGCCCCGTCTCGCGGCGGCTGAACCGTTGGTCGCCCAAGCTGAAAAGCCGAAACACCGTGTGCTGGTGGTCGATGACTCGGTCATGACGCGCACGCTCGAGCGCACCATCCTCGAAGCAGCGGGTTACACGGTTGTGGTTGCCACCGATGGCGCCCACGCCCTGGAGATCCTCGACCAGACCGCGGTGAATGCCATCGTCTCCGACGTCGAGATGCCACGGATGAACGGGTTCGAGCTCACCGCGGCCGTTCGACAGGACGAACGCTGGCGGCACCTGCCGGTTGTTCTGGTCACCTCTCTCGACTCGCCCGACCACGTCGAGCGTGGCGCTTCGGCAGGCGCGGACGCCTACATCGTCAAGGGGCGTTTCGATCAGAACGACCTGCTCCAGACCGTCGGAAGGCTCTTGTAGTGGCGGCGTCCCCCCGATTGCGGGTGCTGATCGTCGACGACTCGGCGGTTCAGCGACAGATGCTGGCAAGCCTGCTTGCGAGCGACCCCAGCATCGAGCTGGCTGGCTCGGCGAGCAACGGCGCCGAGGCATTGCGCGCGGTGGCACGCCTGCGACCCGACGTGATCACCCTGGACGAGGGAATGCCGGTGATGAGTGGCCTGGAGGCGGCGCGACACATCATGCGCGAAACGCCGACGCCGATCGTGATGATCAGCGGCGCGACGGGCGACGATGCTCGGCAATTGGCCGAGACCGCGCTGGCGGCCGGCGTCGTCGCGATTCGGGGCAAACGAGCGCTCGCCGCCGCCGAGCCGACAGCAGTCACCGATCTGCTGCGGCTGCTGAAGTCCATGGCGTCGGTGCGCGTCATACGTCGACGTCGAGAGCCTATCGTGTGCGACGGGCCAGCCTCGGGTGCTCCGCTCGTCGACACGTCGCCGACGACACCAGAGCTCGTAGCGATCGGCGCCTCGACGGGCGGTCCGCAGGTGCTGCGGGACATCATCTGTCGGTTGCCCGCCGCGTTTCCGCTGCCCGTGGTGGTCGTGCAGCACACCACCGCGGGTTATTCGAGCACACTGGTCGAATGGCTCGGCGGCGCGGCCAGGCTTCCCGTTCGCGTTGCGCACGATGGCGATCCGCTTGACCGGCCCGGCGTCTACATTGCGCCGAGCACGCGCCACATGCTCGTCCAGGGACGCCACCTCGTGCTGCAAGATGCGCCCCCGGTGTCGCTGCACTGCCCATCCGCGACCGTTCTGTTCCGCTCGGTCGCGGCGTCCTATGGTTCACGCGCGATCGGCGTGCTGCTCACGGGCATGGGCGACGACGGCGCCGCCGGGCTCCTGGAGATGAAACAGGCAGGTGCGCTCACCATCGCGCAGGACGAGGCCAGCTCGGTGGTGTTCGGCATGCCCGCCGAGGCGATTCGAATCGGCGCGGCCGACCATATCCTGGCGCCTGATGGGATCGCCAGGCTTCTGCTCCAGCAGTGGAACCGAAAGGATGCCGCCGCGTGAACGTCGCCGAGTTTCTGAACGAATTTCAGCTCGAGGCAGGCGAGAAGCTCGACCTGATCGCCAGCCAGCTCCTGCGACTCGAGCGCGACCCGACCAGCTCGCAGCCCATTCGTGAGATGTTCCTGGCCGCGCACACGATCAAAGGTGGCGCGGCGATGTTGCGCTTGACCGACGTCGAAGCGCTGGCTCACGCCATCGAAGATCTGCTCAGCGCGTTCAGAGACCAGCAACGCACGCTGGACGCTCAAGCTGCGGACCTGCTGTTCAAGTCGCTGGACCACCTGCGCGGACTGATCGCGCTGGCTTCGGCGGAATCCGTTGGCACGGAGCCAAGCGACTGGGTGATGAACTTTGCCAGCCAGCTCCGCGCGGACCCCGCGAGTGTTGCGGTAGTGCCCGCTCCGACGCAAGGCAAGCGACGCGCGCTCGTCGTCGACCATTCGCCGACGGTCCGCGAGCTTCACCGCATGCTGTTGGAGGACTGCGGCTTCGAGGTCGAGGACTGTGACGATGGCCAGGTGGCGCTCGGGCGCGGGTTGGCCAAGCCGTACAATCTTGTCGTGTCGGGCGTCCAGAACCCGGGCCTCGGCGGGTTCGAGCTCGTCTCGGCGTTGCGAGCGGATCCACGCTACGGTCAGGCGACCCTGGTGCTCATGAGCGCGGATGAGGGTCCCGACCTGACTCGCCGCGCTTCCGAGTGCGGCGCGCACGCGCTGGTGCGCAAGAGCTCCCTGCAGAACGAGCGCCTGACCGGCGTCGTCCGCCAGCTGACGGCTGCCGGGCTGGCCTGAGCTGCGCGAGCCGCACTTCGCGGGCGGATGTCAATCCAACAGGTATTTTGTGCCTCGCATGCGCACGGGCGTACCGCGCGGAAAAGGCGAAGCGCCAGGCGCTAACTGAGGAGTTCCGCGGACCAACCGCGCGCCACGGACCGCCAGGCCCTTTATGCAGCGATGGCGGGCGGCTGGCTGTTGTGGGCCGCCAGGACGCGGGCTCGGCCGGCGGCCTTGGCGGAATACAGCGCCTCGTCGGCAGCGCGATACAGGCTCTGCTGATCCAGGCCGTCGCGCGGGAACTCAGCCACGCCAGCGCTGAAGGTCACGTCGAACTTGGAGCCGTCTGGCCCGCCAAAGACTTCATGACGCACGGCGTCCAGCAACCGATAAAGCCGGTTCACAGCGTCGCCTGCGCCCATGGCGTACATGCCAATGATGAACTCCTCGCCGCCCCAGCGGGCCACCACGTCCTCGTCGCGGAACGAGCGACGCAAGATCGTGCCCAGCCGTCGCAGCACTTCGTCGCCCGTTGCGTGACCGAAGCGGTCGTTGACCTGCTTGAAGTGGTCGACGTCCACCACGGCGAGTGAGAACGGCATCTGCTGGCGGCGCGCCAGCGACAGGTAGTGGGTGAGCGTCTCGGTCGATTTGTGGCGATTGGCCAGCTGGGTGAGCTGATCGACCTCTGCCAGCGTGCGGAGACGAGCATCCTGTTCGGCCAGTTGCTTGTGCAGGCCAGACACGCGCTCGGCGGCGACCAGGCGCAGGCGCAGGTCGTCCACCTCCAGCGTCTTGGACAGGTAATCGTCCGCGCCGGCTTGCATACCTTCGAGGGCGTGCATGCGGTCGCCGAAGGCGGTCAACAGCACGAAATAGGTGTACGGACCGGGGTTAGCACGCACCAGCCGACACAGTTCGGGGCCCTCGATACCGGGCATGAGCCAGTCGCTGATGATCACATCGGCGCCCTGGTCGCGGAAGATCTGCCAGGCTTCGGTCCCGTCGGCGGCCGTCAGGCAATCGTGTCCGAGACCCTCGACGGCCGATTTGAGCATCATTCGCGTAGTGCGACCGTCCTCGACAACCAGTACCTTCATAGCTTCTCAGTACATGATCGGCCGGCATCCGTAACATCCTGAGAGCGAATGCGGCTCACCGGCCTGGTTTTCGTGCTCCTGGCGGTAATGGCCCTTTCGATCGTGGGTATCGAGCTCGCTGATCGGGCCGAAGCCTCTGTCGAAGGTGGCGTGCGGCGCTACGCGTTTGCGGTGACCAATAGCGATCTGGACACGGCGCTTGCCGAGATCGCGCCCGATCAGCGGGCGGTCTGGATGGATTGGGTGCGCGGGCAGCTGGGCAACGTCTACGAGGTCCGCGGCATCGCCGTCCGCTCGCCTTCATTGCTTCGACGTCTCTTCGAGCGCGTGCCTGGCGGGCCCTACGAAGTGACCGCCGTGCTTGACGTCAACCGCGACTACCCCGACGAGTTCTACCAGCCGACGACGCGGGTGGCCGTCGAGGAGTTCCAGGGCCGCTGGTACCTCGCTGGGCCACTATTAGCGCCTCACTAGCAGGCCTCGTACTCGCCCGCTAGTGCGCTCGTTCGCGGCCGAAGGCCAAAAAACTATTCTTGTTATTGGAACGAATCGCCCGCCTACTGGCGACGGAATGGCTCGCCTCGAAAACGCCCGCTTGCGCGCTCGTTCGCGGGCGAGAGCAAAAGAGCAAACCTCTATCGATAAGGAATTGTCCGCACTCGCGCCAGAGCAGCGAAGGGCGCTAGCCCTGGCGGTCGTTGCGCGGGCGGAATTCGAGCCGGAGTGGTGTGCCCTCGAAGCCGAATTGGGCGCGGAGGGTGTTCTCGAGGTAGCGAACGTAGCTGAAGTGCACCAGCCGCGGGTCGTTGCAGAACAGGGTGAATCGCGGCGGGGCCGTTCCGGTCTGGGCGGTGTAGTAGATTTTGAGCGCTCGCCCGCGCTCGGTGAGGGGATGCGCCTCGACCGCCTTGCGAACGACGTCGTTGAGCCGCGGCGTCGGTACGCGCCTGGTGCGCTCTGCCTGGATCGCCAGCGCCTGGGCAATGGTCCGCTCGACCCGCTGACCTGTCTTGGCCGACACGTACACGACCGGCGCCCAGCTGGCGAATTTGAGCTCGCGCCGCAACGCTAGGGTGTATTCCTCCTGCGCCTTGGGGTGTTTTTCGACCAGGTCCCACTTGTTGACCGCCACGATCAGCCCTTTGGCCGCCTCCTCTACGTAGCCGGCGACGTGCGCGTCTTGCGCCAGGACGCCTTCGGTCGCATCGATGAGCAGGACCGCGACATCGGCCCGCTCGATAGCGCGCACTGCGCGCAGGACGCTGAACTTCTCGACGCCAGGCAGGATTCGACCTCGTCGGCGGATCCCAGCGGTGTCGATCAACAGGATGCTCTGCCCGTCGCGGGCGATGGGTGTATCGATGGCGTCGCGGGTCGTGCCAGGCTCGTCTCGAACGATCGTCCGGCGAGTCCCAACCAGGGCATTGACGAGACTGGATTTGCCCACATTGGGACGCCCGACGATGGCGATCGAGACAGCCAGTGGCGTCTCCTCTTCAGCCGGCGGTTTCGGGAACCATACGACAATCGCATCCAGCAGGTCGCCCGTGCCCTCGCCGTGCAGCGCCGAGATCAGCACGGGCTCTTCGAAGCCGAGTGGTGAGAACTCGGCTACCGCATCCTGCTGGCGCCGCAGATTCTCGGCTTTGTTGGCGGCCAGAATGACCGGCTTGGATGACGAGCGCAGTTGATCGGCGACCTCGTGGTCGGCAGCGGTCAGGCCGACCGAGGCATCCACCACCCAGACGATGATGTCCGCCTCGCGCATGGCCTCCTCGGCCTGCAGGCGGACGTCGGCCAGCAGGTCGCCTTCGCCGGTATCCAGACCGATGCCACCGGTGTCGATGACGGTGAACTCGCGGGTGCGCCACTCGGCGGTGCCGTACAGCCGGTCGCGCGTCGTACCGGGCTGCTCGTGGACGACGGCGCGGTGCTCGCCGATGAGACGGTTGAACAAGGTCGACTTGCCAACGTTGGGTCGACCCACCAGCGCCACGATGGGCATGTGGCTAGCCTGGTCCTGGCGGAACTGGCGATGGTGTTGGAATCAGGGTCGGTACTGGTGTGGGCGTGGCAGGCGCCTGGACCAGATCGACCTGCAGCCGCTTGGGCGAGAAATCTTCGAGCGTCAGGCCCTGGGGCACCTGTTGCACCCTGACGTCGAGATCGTAGCGGCCTGGCCCCTTGCCGGCGGCATCCAGCACGACCTTGAAGTCGTTCGGATTCAACGACAGGCTCTGTAGCGCTGGAGCGGGCCCCGAGACGGACACCGACACCAGGTCGAGCGGCCGAGCCAATTGCACCGCGCCCGACAGGTTGATCACCGTTGGCGGCACGCGCACCGTCTGGTTGACCGTCAGTGTCGTCACGCGAATGGTTACGGTGACAGTCTGGCCGTCCTGGAGTAGCAGCGTACGTGACGGTGGCAGGAGCGCCACGCTTCGCACGATGGTGGTGGAGATGCCGTTGATGTCGATCGGCGCCGTATCGACCAGGTTGGCTGCCTCGAGCCCGGTGGCATCACCCACCAGCGTCGCATGGGGCGGATTCACTTCGAAAGGCTGCAGCGCATAGCCCGGCGCGGGCTGTCCCTGCGTGACCGGGCGGACGCCGACTTCCTTGTACTGCGTCTGCTGGGTGATCGGCACCTGCACAGTGACCGCGGGTGGGGTCGGGCGCAAGTTCAGGTCTTTCAGATCGTTGCCGCGTTCGTCGATGATGCGCACGGTGAAGACGCCGTTGATCGACACCGTCACGCGGTCAACGCTGACGTCGACGACTGCCTCGCTCGCGCGGCTAAGGAAACTGGTGGCGCCCGCGACGGTCACCCGCGGCGGGTCCACCACCGCGTTGCCGAGCTGGTAGCCAGACGGGACCTGGCCCGTGAGGTTGACCCGCACCGGCAGCGCCTGCTCGCGGACCTCGTCGAGGTGCAGGAGGACCCTGGATTGGCTTGGCTGCACTCCGCGCACCTCCGGGTCGGTCGTGGTGACGGTGATCGGCAGGTCGTTGTCGCCAGCGTGTGCGCCGCTCGCGTCGACCTGAGCCGTGAAGCTCTCCGTTCGCAACCGACTGAAGACACTCTGTGGCGCCGTCACCCGTACCCCGACTGGCGGCGGCGGCGTGGTGACGACCAGGCCTGGCGGCAGGTTGACTGGCTGGACCGGCACGCTGAAGCCCGGGTCGCGTTGGTCAGCCGGGTTGGTCTCGGCCAGCGCGACAAAGTACAGCAGGATCGCCAGCGCCACCGCGAAGGCAGCACGGCCAAGGTCGACGTAGAAGGGGAGCCTCATTTACGTTCGCGCGTTCGCGCGTTCTCGCGTTCGCGCGTTCGGTGGGACGGTCTCAGGCATTGATTTCACTCTGGTCAAATAAGAACAGGAAGGATTGGAATGAACGCGCGAACGCGAGAACGGTACTCAGGCCGCGTCTGGCTCAGAATCATCGCGCTTCTCACGCGGCTCGGGCCCTTTTTCGCCGGGCTCGCGCGCGCGGCCCAGACCCGGTGGGCGGGGGCCATTCGAGCCGACACCTGAAGAGGAGCGATCCAGGATCGACAACACCTTCTGCAGCCGCGCTTCGCCGAGGTTACGCACCATGCGGCCGGCGTTTGCCAGGGAAATCGTGCCCGTCTCCTCGGACACGACGACGGCGATCGCGTCAGAGATCTCGGTGATGCCGATCGCCGCGCGATGGCGGGTGCCGACGTGCTCGACGGTCGGCGATGTCGCCAGTGGCAGCACGACCCCCGCGGCGACGACGCGGTCGCCATGCACGATCACCGCGCCGTCGTGCAGCGGCGAGTTGGGCCAGATGATGTTGAGCAACAGGTCCGTCGACAGCAGCGCATCGATGGCGACGCCCTTGGAGGCGTAATCACCCAACGGCGTCGACCGCTCGATCACCAGCAACGCGCCGAAGCGACGCTCAGCAAGCTGCTGCGCGGCTCGGGCGATGGTGTCGGCCAGCCGCGTATTGGGGGAGACCACCGTCGTACGCGGGATCAGGGAGCCGGCCCGACCGAGCTGCTCCAGCGCACGTCGAATCTCGGGCTGGAACAGGACGGGGATCGCAAAGATCAAGGCCGGAATCGAATTGCGGAGCAGGAATTGCAGCATCGTCAGGTTGAACACGTTGCTGAGCACGAACCCGAGGGTCAGCAGGATGAGGATGCCGCGTACGAGCGTGGCGGCCGAGGTGCCCGAAATCAGGCTGAGCAGCCAGTAGAGCAGCAGCGCGACGATGGCGATGTCCAGGATCGCGCTGACGCCGAATCGGGCGACAAACGAAAACCACACGCTCTGCAGCAGCACGAGCACACGCTCGATCGGTGCTGCGAAATCCATGATGTTCAGTCCTGCCCGAGCAGCCTCAGCAGCAGTGCCTTCTGCACGTGCAGGCGATTCTCGGCCTGATCGTAAACAACCGACGCCGGCCCATCCATGACCTCGTCGGTGATTTCAGCATTGCGGTGTGCTGGCAGGCAGTGCATCGCGATGGCGTTCGGGGCGGCTTCTGAGAGGAGCTGGGCATTGAGCTGATAACGATGGAAAATCGGCGCGCGTGCCTCGGCTTCGCTTTCCTGGCCCATGCTGTACCAGGCATCGGTGTATACGGCGTCGGCGTCGCGCACCGCCTCTTTGGGGTCGCGAAACAGCTCGATCGCGCCGCTGTTCACCCCCGCCTGAGCCTGCTCCATGATGAGCGGGTCGGGCTCGTACCCGTCTGGACAGGCGAAGCGCAGGTCGATACCCAGCGGCGGCGCGGCCAGCGCCAGTGAGTGGGCGACGTTGTTGCCGTCGCCGACGTAGGCGAGGCGGAGCCCGTTGAGCGCGCCGCGGCGTTCGTACAACGTCAGAAGATCGGCCAGAATCTGGCAGGGGTGCTCGCGGTCGCTCAGCGCGTTGATGACCGGCACGGTGGCGTGCTCGGCCAGGCCAGCGACATCTGAGTGCAAGAAGACCCTTGCCACGATGACGTCGACGTAGCGGCTCAGCACTCTTGCGACGTCGACCACACCTTCGCGTTGTCCAAGCTGGATCTCGGCCGGCGAGAGGTACACGGCGTGACCGCCCAGCTCCAGCATGGCGACCTCGAAGGACACCCGCGTGCGCAGCGACGGCTTCTGGAAGACGAGGCCCGCGGTGAGACCGCTGAGCTTGTTGGCGTCCCTGGCTGGAAAGCGCTTCAGCTCTCGCGCACGGTCCAGCAGACTCAGGATCTCTTCGGGCGTCAGGTCAGCGACGCTCAGGTAGTGGCTGGGGCGTTTACCCGCGGAAGATGAGCGCGCGGTCTGCGCCGCGCGAGGCGCAACCGGCGACACAGCGGTGAGTATACAGAGCCTGTCGGCCGCGGTTTTGGCCCCGGCTCCGCCTCTCCCTCTGGGAGAGGCCGCGCGAAGCGCGGGTGAGGGTGGCGTATAGGCACGAACGTCCAGGCTCGTAAGGCACCCTCACCCCCGCCCTCTCCCAGAGGGAGAGGGAGCTTTAGCGCGCGGGCGGCGTCTTGGCGGGCGTGGCTGCCGTCGTTAGGCGCGGGGTGGACGCGGTCGCGGCGAGCGTCGGAAGTGGCGTGCCAGCGCCCTTCGAGGTTGCCGTCGCCTGGCGAACCGCGGTAGGGACAACGGGCGGGACGGTGCGAACGCGGCCGGGGGTGGGCGTCGCGACACTGGCCGCCGGCGGCTCGGGTTTGGACGTTTCCAGGTTGCGCGG
>VBGG01000053.1 GCA_005883405.1 Chloroflexota bacterium
TTCGCGGGCGTCGGGATCGGACCACATCGCCGTACGACCGTTGTCGACCAGCACCAGGTGCAGCTCACACTCTGGTTCGGGTCCAGTGATGAACGAGGTGTAGGTGGTGATCTCCTGGCCAGTCCCCGAGCGGGCCAACAGGCGGATCTGCGCCACCGCGTCGTCGAACGTGGGCACGATCTTTTCCCATCCGGCGATCACGATGAGCAAGCGCGGCAGCGTGCTCACCAGATCGCCGTTGCCCTCGTTGGTGATCAGCATGACGGAGCCCGTCTCCGCGATCAGCGCGTTGGCGCCGATCATGCCCGCGTCGGCCGCGAGGAACGCACGGCGGAGCTCCTCGCGCGCCAGGCTGACCTGGGCCTGCACGTCATCGTGGGGCACGGGGCGGTGTGTTTCGGACTCGAACAGGGTCGCCACCTGCTGGCGGCTCTTGTGGATCGCCGGCATGACCATATGGCTGGGCGTCTCGTGTGCCAGCTGGATGATCCACTCGCCCAGATCCGTCTCGACCACCTTGATCCCGGCTGCCTCGAGGTGGTGGCTGAGGAAGATCTCCTCGGCGACCATGCTCTTGCCTTTGGCCAGCAGCTTCACGCCGTGGGCGCGGAGAATGGACAGGATCGTGTCGCGGGCCTGGTCCGCCGAATCGACCTCATGGACCTGCGTGCCGCGGGCCTGTGCGGCGGTGATGAACGATCGGCGCGCCGCTGGCGGGTCGGCCAGCACCTGGTTCTTGGCCTGGACCAGTCGATCCCGCGTGGCGTCGAAGCCCATGCCCATGCCCCGGAAGGCCGCGTCGCGCGTGGCGCGCCAGGCGCGCTGAAAGGCCAGCAGGTTTTTCGGCAGGCGGCTGTCGGCCAGCGCCTCGCGATAGCGCTCAGTGAAGGGTCTGATCACCCGTGGCCGACGACCATGATCAGCACGGCCCGAGGTCCGTGGACGCCGACGGTAATGACGCGCTCGATGTCCGCTGAACGGCTCGGACCGCTCATCAACAGGGGATGGGGCGAGCCGTTGGCGACCAGGACTTTGATGCGCTGCATGGCCACGTCGAGCGTTGGCACGATTTCCTGCTGGGGGACGAGCAGCCAGAGGCGCTCTGCCAGGAAGCACTGGCCGCGGTCGGCCCTTGGCTCATCGACGGCCACAGAGCCCGTCTCGGCGACGGCGAACTCGCCCGGCGCCACCACCTCCCGAGCAGGCTCGTGGTTCGAGCTCTTTGCCGCTGCCGCGAGCCGCGGGAAGCGCCTGGCCGCACTCGCGGTGCAGGCGAACTCGGTGGTCGCATCGGCCAACAGCCGGGCGGCAGTCTCCTCCGAAGCCGTGCGGATGACGGCCGCGCCCAGCAGCTCGGCCCTGGCCGTAAATGCACTCCACAGCGCGCTCGGCGCCGAAGACGGCTCGACCGCCATCTACGACCATCGTACGACGGCGCTCCCCACTGGAGACCCCTTGGGGAGCAGCAACGCGCCTCAGTGGCTACATTGCTGCGAGTACGTCTGACGCACGAGGGCTTCGAGGCCCTGTTGGTCGTGCAGCTGGCGATCGGCGATCGAGTTGAGCTGGCGGTCCAGCTCGTTGCTCACGCCGAGCTTGCCGCCAGGACCGTACTGCGCGATCCAGAACAGCGCCGAGGTGCGGAACGCGCGGACCTCCGAATCGATGCACGCGCTCGCGCCGCCACTGGCCAGATATCCGCTCACCGCGTCCTGCGCGTGGGTCGCCTCGTGGGCGATGACGGCGGCCAGCGTAATCTCGTCGGTCTCCGTCCAGCGCTCGTCGATCTCGATGACATGGCGAGCCACGCTATAGCGCGCGTATACGCCAGGCGCCATGGGGATGAAACGCACATCCACGTGGCTGGCGTCGAGCACAGCCCGCAGCTGGTCGGTCGCCGGGCTGGTCTGGAGGAGATCCAGAGCGCTCTCGACACGCGGGTCGTAAACGGGCAGGTCCTCAGCGCCAACATGCGTGTTCGGAGCGAAGACTGCCGCCACCAACGCGCACAGCGCAATGAGACTACGATGACAAACCACTGCCTCCCCGCGTAGAGGCAGGCCGCGTGCCAAAGCCTCGGTCGTCGGGCGCGGATGCGCCAGCAGTATGGAAACGAAGCGTTACTCGCGAGCTACGCGGCTAGAATCGCGGCCATGGCCGTCCTGGCATCGCGCATAGATCCAACCAGCGCGGAGTTCCAGGCCAACCGCGCGCACAATCTGGCCCTGCTCGAGGACCTGCGTGCGCGGCTGGCAGCAGCACGACGCGGTGGTGGCGAAGAGGCGGTGCGACGTCACCGCGCGCGGCGAAAACTGATCGCCCGCGAGCGCATCGAGTGCCTGGTCGATCCGGGCACGCCGTTCCTGGAGCTATCGCCGCTGGCGGCCACCGGCATGTACGACAACGAAGCGCCTACAGCGGGGATCATTACAGGTATCGCCGAAGTAGAAGGGAAAGAGGTCGCCATCGTCGCCAACGATGCCACCGTCAAAGGTGGTACGTATTATCCGCTGACAGTCAAGAAGCACTTGCGGCTGCAAGAGATCGCGGAACAGAACCACCTTCCATGCGTCTACCTGGTCGACTCAGGCGGCGCTTTCCTGCCACTGCAAGCCGACGTCTTTCCAGATCGAGAACATTTCGGGCGAATCTTCTTCAATCAGGCCAACCTGTCGGCCAGGGGCATCGCTCAGGTGGCGGTGGTGATGGGCTCGTGTACCGCTGGCGGCGCGTACGTGCCAGCGATGAGCGACGAGACGGTCATCGTCAAGGGCACCGGCACCATCTTCATCGGTGGTCCACCGCTCGTAAAGGCGGCGACTGGCGAGACGGTTACCGCCGAAGAGCTTGGCGGCGCCGACGTCCACACGCGGATATCTGGCGTGGCCGATCACTTCGCCGAAGACGACATGCACGCCCTGGCGATCACCCGTCGAATCCTGGCCAACATCCCGGCGGTAAAACACGCGCCATGGCCTGTCCTACCGCCGCGCGAGCCGCGCTTCGAGCCGTGCGAGCTCTACGGTGTTATCCCGCCCGACCTGCGCAGGCAGTTCGACATTCGCGAGGTGATCGCCCGTATCGTCGACGCGAGCGAGTTCGATGAGTTCAAGGCCAGTTACGGTACGACGCTGGTGACAGGTTTCGCCCACATCATGGGCTACCCCGTAGGCATCATTGCGAACAACGGCATACTCTTCAGCGAAAGTAGTTTGAAGGGCGCTCACTTCGTCGAGCTTTGCTGCTTTCGGAAGATTCCGTTGGTGTTTTTGCAGAACATTACCGGGTTTATGGTAGGGCGCGAGTACGAAAACAGAGGGCTTGCTCGCGACGGAGCCAAAATGGTCATGGCGGTTGCCAACGCCCAGGTGCCCAAGTTCACGGTGATTGTTGGCAGCAGTTTTGGGGCTGGTAATTACGGTATGTGTGGACGCGCCTATGCGCCGCGGCAGTTGTGGATGTGGCCGAACGCGCGCATCAGCGTCATGGGCGGGCAGCAGGCAGCCAGCGTGCTGCTGCAGGTCCGCCTCGACAACCTGCAGCGCGAAGGCCGCGACATGTCACATGCCGAACGCGAGGCGTTCACCGCGCCAACGCTCACCGCGTATGAAGCCGAGGGTAACCCGTACTACTCGACCGCGCGCCTGTGGGACGACGGCGTCATCGACCCGGCCGACACCCGCATGGTGCTCGCCCTCGGCCTCTCCGCCGCGCTCAACGCCGAGATTCCCGCCACCCCTTTCGGGGTCTTCAGGATGTGAGGGACCGTACGAGGTCTCCCTCTCCCTCTGGGAGAGGGCTGGGGTGAGGGGTGCGTATCCTCGCGAACGTTTGAACCTCGTGCGCACCCCTCACCCGCGCTGCGCGCGGCCTCTCCCAGAGGGAGAGGCATTAAGGGCGGCCCGAGGCGCCACGCGATGACGAGACCGATCACCAGCGTCCTCGTAGCCAACCGTGGCGAGATCGCGGTGCGCATCTTTCGGACTTGCCGCCGGCTGGGCATTCGGACGATCGCGGTGTACTCGGACGCGGATGCTGACGCGCTGCACGTGGCAGAGGCGGACATGGCGTACCGCATCGGGCCGCCGTCGGCGAGCGAAAGCTACCTCAATGCGGGCGCCATGCTCGATGTGGCCAGGCAGGCCGACGCACAGGCCCTCCACCCGGGCTACGGCTTTCTCGCTGAGAACGCCGACTTTGCGCAGGCCGTCCAGGCCGCCGGGCTGATCTGGATTGGCCCGCCGCCGGCGGCGATGCGCGCCCTCGGTGACAAGGCGCGCGCCAAAGCGCTGGCGGCCGAGCACGGGGTGCCGCTCCTGCCGGGCTATCACGCCGACGATCAATCTCCAGCAACCCTGAACCAGCAAGTCAGAAGGATCGGCTACCCGCTGCTCATCAAGGCCAGCGCCGGCGGAGGCGGCCGCGGCATGCGCGTCGTCGAGTCCGAACAGGACTTCGATGAACAGCTGCAGGCCGCAAGGCGCGAAGCTCGGGCGAGCTTCGGCGACGACCGCGTGCTGCTCGAGCGCTACGTGAGGAGGCCGCGCCACGTCGAGATCCAGATCATGGGCGACCTGCACGGCGGCCTGATTCACTTCGGCGAACGCGAGTGCAGCATCCAGCGCCGCCACCAGAAGCTCATCGAAGAGAGCCCATCGCCCGCCGTCGACGCCGACCTCAGGGCACGCATGGGCGATGCCGCGCTGCGACTGGCTCACGCAGTCGATTACGCCAACGCGGGTACCGTCGAGTTCCTGCTCGACGAGCGCGGCCAGTTCGCGTTTCTGGAGGTCAACGCCCGCCTGCAGGTCGAACACCCAGTCACCGAAGCCGTGACCGGCCTGGACCTGGTCGAGCTGCAGCTTCGCGTGGCAGCAGGCGCGTCGCTGCCCATGTCCCAGGCGGACCTGACTTTCCAGGGCCACGCCATGGAAGCGCGTGTGATCGCCGAGGACCCGCTGGCCAACTGGGCGCCATCCAGCGGGCTCATCCAGCGCGCCGCCTGGCCGGGATTCGTCCGCGTCGACACCTGGGTGACGGATGGCACGCTCGTTTCGCCGTACTACGACTCGCTGCTGGCCAAAGTCATCGCCCATGCGCCGGACCGCACGGGCGTGGCCAGCACACTCGCCCATGCCCTCCAGGAGATTCGGATCGAGGGGGTCAAAGACAATGTGGACCTGCTGCTGGCGACGGTCGAATCGAGCCCATTCCTGGCGGGTGAGCTCCACACTGGCTTTCTCGATGAGCAGCGCATCGTCGAGAGCCTGACCGATGTGCCGCCGCCCGTACTGGCCGCGGCGAGCGCAGTGGACTTCTTCTTGAAGCCAGAAGTGGATGCCGATCCCTGGCGGTCGCGCGTCGCGTGGCGTCTGGGCCGCCTCGATCAACCGGCTGCGTGGCGGCGGGCGGGAGCGCTTCACACTGCCCGCGTGACCAGCGACCCTGACCCGGACGTGGTCCACGTTCACACCGATGGCGAAAACCTCGACGTGCGCTCGCCCGCCCGACAAACGCCAGCGCACCGGCGGCTCAGCGTGAACGGCGAAGTGGTGACCGCCGTCGACAAAGACAGCGCAGGCGATCGGCGTATCGTGGCGTGGCGGGGCTGCAGCTATCGCCTCGAACGCAGGCGCCCGCCGACGGTGGAGGAAACCGCCGCCGATCGTGGCCTGGGCGGTGCGGCCGGACGGCTGTCGGCACCAATGCCGGGCCGCGTGGTCAAGGTCGCCGTCGAGGTCGGTGAGCACGTCAGCCAGAACCAGCCACTGGTCGTGCTCGAGGCGATGAAGATGGAGCACGTCGTCGAGGCGCCGCACGCGGGCGAGGTGACCGAGGTTTGCGTCCGCGAGGGTGAGCAGGTCACCGCTGGCACGCGCCTGCTGACAATCGGATCGGCCGACGGCGCGCCAGACGTAGAGTAGAACCATGGCTGCTCAGCGTCCGAGGCGTGTCCGCATCGTCGAAGTTGGGCCGCGCGATGGGCTGCAAAACGAGGCCGCGGCGATTCCTACCAACGTCAAGGTGCGCTTCGTCGACCTTCTGTCGGAGGCTGGCTTTAACTGGATCGAAGTGACGTCGTTCGTGCACCCCAGGGCGGTGCCGCAGATGGCGGATGCCGACGAGGTCTTCCGCGCGATCGGCAAGAAGCCTGGTGTGCGGTACGTGGCGCTGGTGCCCAACCCGCGCGGGCTCGACCGGGCGCTTGCGGCGGGTGTCGAGGACATCGCACTGTTCGTCGCCGCGTCGGAAAGCTTCAGCCGCGCGAACATCAACCGCTCGATCGAGCAGTCGCTCGAGGATGCGCATCAGGTGACCACCGCGTCGCGGCTCGCGGGCGCGCGCGTGCGGGCGTACATCTCGGTTGCCTTTGGCTGCCCCTACGAGGGGCCGGTGTCGCCGGCTCGAGTACTGCCGGTGGCCGAGCGGCTGTTCGAGCTCGGCGCGGAGGAGGTTGTGCTCGGGGACACGATCGGCGTTGCCACGCCGTCAGATGTGTCGCGGCTCATGGACGTGCTGCTTCCGCTGGCGCCGGCGGACCGCTGGGGAATGCACTTTCACGATACGCGTGGCATGGCGCTCGCCAATGTCATGGCCAGTCTGGACGTCGGTCTGAGCCACTTTGACAGCTCCGCGGGTGGCCTCGGCGGCTGTCCGTTCGCCGGGCCTGGCGCGGCTGGCAACGTGGCGACCGAGGACCTGCTGTACCTGCTGGATGGGGTGGGCGTCGAGCACCGCGTGGACCTGGACAGGGTCCTGGAAGCCTCACGCTTCATCGTCGACGCCGTCGGCCATCCACTGACGAGCAAGGTCTATCAAGCCGGCGGCCGGCTTACGACCATTCCAGCGCCGCGCTAAGGTGGCCGCCTCTCCCTCTGCGAGTGGATAAAACCGCGCGCAGCGCGGGTGAGGGGTGCCTACGAGCGGAAGCGTTCGTGCTCGTGCGCACCCCTCACCCCAGCCCTCTCCCAGAGGGAGAGGGAGTACGCTTGGACGGTGGAAGTTGGGTTCATTGGTCTGGGCAAGATGGGTCGGCCCATGACGCTGCGACTGCTGGCGGCGGGGCACACCGTACACGTGTTCAATCGCTCGCGCCGCGCCGTGGACGCTCTTGCGAAAGAGGGCGCCACGCCGGCGGACTCAGCCCGCCAGGTTGCCGAACGCGCCGAGATCGTGATGACCGCGCTGCCGACGCCCGATTCAGTCGAGACGGTATACGCCGAGCTGGCGCGGTCCGCCCGAGCGGGACAGACCTTCGTCGACCACTCGACTGTCAGCCCGGGCCTGAACCAGCGCTGCGCCGAACAGCTCAAAGCCAGGGGTGCAGACTTCCTCGACGCGCCAGTCTCCGGCGGGCCAGCCGGCGCCCAGGCCGGCACGCTCACGGTGATGGTCGGCGGTCAGCGCGCGGTTTTCGACCGAGCGCTGCCAGTCCTGCAGGCGTTCGGCAAGAATATTCAGCTGTGCGGGCCGGTCGGCGCCGGCCAGGTCGTCAAATTGATCAATCAACTGCTGGTCGGCATCCACACGTCGGCGATCGCCGAAGCGGCGGTTTTCGGCGCCCGCTTTGGCGCCGACCCGAAGATTGTCCTGGATCTGATCGGCACGTCGATCGGCGGCTCGACGATGATGACGCGCAACCTGCCGCGCTTCATCTCGCGCGACTTCAGCCCGGCGACACCCGTGGGCCTGATTTTGAAGGATCTCGGGCTGATCCACGACGAGGCCAGGAATGGCGGCGTCCCGCTGCTCCTCGGCGCACTGGCCGAGCAGCGGTTCTCGGAAGCCCGCGCCCGCGGCCTGGGCGAGGAGGATATGGCCGCTCTGGTCAAGCTCTGGGAAGAGCCAGCGGGCGTCACCATCTCGCCGGCGAGCGCGAGCTGATGCCACGCTTCGCCGCCAACCTGTCAATGCTGTGGCCCGAGCTCGACGTGTACGAGCGCTTCCGCGCCGCCGCGGAGGCCGGCTTCTCGCGCGTCGAGATCCTGTTCGTCCACGTGCTCGACCGCGAGCGCATTGCCCGACTGGTAAAGGAGCTGCGGCTGGAGCTGGTGCTGTTCGACCCCGCGCCTGGTGACTGGGAGGCCGGCGAGCGCGGGACTGGCTGCATCCCGGGCCGACAGGATGAGTTCGCCGCGGCGGTGGGCGACGCCCTGCACCCCAGGCGTGAGCGACCTCGAGGCGCAAACCACGCTGGTTCACAATCTACGCGAGCTGGCCGGACCGGCCCAGGAGGCCGACGTCATGCTGCTCGTTGAAAACATCAACACGGTCGATATGCCCGGCTACTTCGTCAGCACCGCCGAGCGCGCCGCCGAGATCGTCAACGCCGTCGATCGGCCGAACGTGCGCTTGCAGCTGGACCAGTACCACGTGGGCATGATGGGCGGCGACGCGCGCGACATGCTGCGTCGGTATGGCGACCTGGTCGAGCACACGCAGATCGCCGACGTGCCGGGCCGCCACGAGCCGGGCACCGGGCAGCAGCCGATTCACGAGTTCCTCGCTGAGCTGGACGCGCGCGGCTATGCCGGGTCCGTCGGGCTCGAATACCGACCGAGCGCAGCCACCGACGCCGCGCTCGCCTGGCTGCCGCGCGACCGCCGCGGCTAAGCGCGTGGCGCGCATTCAGATCGATCCCGAAAGGCTGGCGTTCCTGGAGGCCGGCGGCTGGCGCGCGTACTACGACCGCAGCTGGCCGAAGCTGATCCAGCTCATGGTCCTGCTCAACCAGGAGCAGTTTCATATACCGTTTCCGCTGTCGGTCGTGGCCGCCTTCCACGTTGCGCGTGGCTCGATCGCGTGGGCCCCGGTCAAGAACGACCCGGCCGTGGTCCGCCGTCACTTCACGCGCTTCTACCGTATGGCGCGCCGCTGGTCAGGCATGATGTTCGAGCCCCGAAAGGCGGCTGAGCTCGAGATCGGCTACTGGATCGAGCACCGCCGACTCGCCGGCAACCCTGACAAGGCGTCGTTCGTCGAGGCGATGACCGCGCTGCACAGCCACCTGTTTGACCTGCCGCCGGATCAGATGCGGGAATCCGCCGAGTGGCGCATCCGGGCCAACAACACGGTCGATCTGATCACCAGTCGCCTTTCGTCAGATCCCGAAGCCGACTGGGCCAAGCTGGAAGAAGAGCTACGGCAATGCTACCGGTCGATCAAGAGGGAGCTCGATCGACAACCGTGACCACTCGGGGTGGTGGCCGTTTGGCCATATACCGCATGGTAGCGTGCGTTCGTAGAGCCGGCCGCCGTGCGGAGGGTCTCTGTGAGGGGCTGGATCAATCCCTGAGAGCGTTTTCGAACGCGCCCCGTAGTAGCTCGACCAGCTCCAGCGCGCCGTGGATGCTGGGGCGCATGTTCACGCGCGGGTCGAATTCACCCAGCTCGTTCACGGCCGCGTCGACGTCCTGGAGGTGATCGCGGGCCGCATCGAGGTGCGCCAGCCCGCTGGCCACGACCTGGGGGTCGGGTCCTGCAGGACCTCCGGGTGCGCCCATCACGTGCGGAATGTAGAAGCCCGACTGTTCGAGGTCGTTCAGCACGCGTACTCGCTCTTCGATCGGGATCATCAACTCACCCGGACTGATCTTGACCACCCCGATGTTGCCGCGAGCTCCCTGGGCGCGCAACCACGCCGTGAACTGGGTATCGCTCATGTCGCGCAACGACTTGGTGCCCATGCCCACCCTCACGCGAATGCGCGCGAGGTCCTCCAGCGTAAAGGGCATGGCGCGAATTCTAGGCGGCGCGACGGGCGTACCATCGGTTTGGACGGCGCACCGGCGACAGCAGCACGCCGTTGCCGCTCCTGCTCGCGGTCGGCGTAGTCGGGGTCGTGCTCGGCAGCGTGCTGCGCGCCCTGAATCTCATCCTTCGTCGTACCTCCGCAGGATGACAATGCACTCCTTGACAGGGTTCGAAACTTTCGCCTGCACGACTTAGCAGGCGCTTAACACGTCGTTATTCCAACATTAGGTAGTCGCACACCATACTCCCATGTAGATCGGGACTAACGCGTGTGCCCGCTATGGATCGCTGCCCGCGAGGTGCCCAACCGTGCTTTCACTTCTTCGCCGCCTGACCGCTAACAAGCCCATTGTTTTTTCGATCGCCGTCGTGCTGGTGCTCGGCGCCGTGGTGCCGATCGCCTCGACGTTTCTGCAGCCAACGAAACTCGCGGAGGCGCAACAGGGTGGACCGCCAGGCGGCGGGGCTGGGCTGGTCGTACGTACGGTGCCCGCGGGCGTCGGACCGATCAGCAGCGTTCTCGGCTACGCCGGCGCAGTGCAGTCGACGCAGCAGGTCAACGTCATCGCCCGTACGTCAGGGATCATCCAGGACGTTCCGGTCGACGTGGGCAGCGCGGTGCACCGCGGCGACACGCTAGCCGTGCTCGATCAGGGCGCGCTGCCGGCCCAGCTGCTGCAGGCGCAGGCGGGTGTGCTCTCGGCACGCGCCAAGCTAGCCCAGGTGGAGGCGGGCGCCAAGCCCGAGGACGTCGCCGCCGCCGAAGCCCAGTTGCAGCAAGCGCAGATCAAGCTCGTGTCGCTGCAGCAGGGTCGTCCGGAAGACGTTCGAAGCGCGCTAGCGGCCCTGGACTCGGCCAACGCCAAGCTGTCGGCGCTCATGAAGGGTGCTACTGACGATCAGCGACAGGCGGCGCAAAGCGCCGTGGATTCGGATAGTGCCTCCGTCGACGCGGCTCAGGCGGGTCTCGACAACTTCACCGGCTCGAGCGCGTCGGACCTGCAGGCCGCGCAGAGCGCCGTCGACAGCGACAAGGCCGCGCTCTCAGCCGCTCAGGCGGGGCTGGATAACCTGCGCGGCTCCAACGCCTCTGACCTTCAGGCGGCTCAGAGCGCCGTCGACACGGACAACGCCCAGATCGCGGCCGCCCAGGCCGCCCTGCAGAACCTGTCGGGCACCACCGCGGCTGACAGGCAGTCGCTCCAGAGCAACGTCAACGCCGATCAGGCACTTGTGAACGCGGCCCAGGCGGCGATCGACCAGGCCAACGGTCCGCCCGACGCGCAGATCCAGGCCGCAAGGGCCCTCGTCGTAGCCGCGCAGGCGGCGCTCGATTCGGCCCACTCGACCAAGACGGCGCTCGACAATCCGACCAAGCCGGCGACCAACGCCCAGGGCGGTGGCACGGGTGCGTGTGCCGTGAACGCCGGCGGCTCCACGCTCAACAACGCGCAGTGCAATGCGGCCAAAGACGCCGCCGATTCGGCGATCGCCTCGGCCAATCAGCAGCTCACCTCGGCCCAAGCGCAGCTGACCCAGCTGCGCAACGGCGGACCGCCTGCCACACAGGCGCAGCTGCTCGGCAACCTGGTCTCGGCGCAAGAGAAGATCAAGACCGATCAGGCTCGGCTGGCCGCGGAAAAGGGCACCATCAACTCGCAGCAGACCTCCGCGCAGACGACGCTCACCACCGCCCAGGAGAAGCTCAAGGCGGATCAGGCCAAGCTCGACTCGCTCACCAATGGCACGTTCCAGTCGCAGCAAGCCGCGGCGCAGAGCACGCTCATCTCGGCCCAGCAGCGGCTGAAGGCGGATCAGGCCAAGCTCGACGCGGTCGTCAACGGCACCCAGGCAGCCCAGCTAGCGCAGCTGCAGAGCACGCTCGAAGCCGCGCAGCAAAAGCTCGTCAGCGACCAGGCCAAGCTCGACGTGTTGAACAGCGGCCCGACCGACGACGACGTGCGCCAGGCGCGAGCGACCATCGCCCAGGCGCAGCAAGCGCTCACCAAGGCGCGGCAGCCCGGGGGCGATGCCGATCTGGCGCAGCAGCAGGCCGCGGTCGACCAGGCCGTCGCCAACGTGCAGAGCAAGCAGGATGCGTACACCGACGCGGACTTGCAGGCCGCGGTCGCCGGCGTGGCACAGGCCGAGGCTGCCGTGGCGCTCGCCCAGGCCAATCTCGATCAAACGACGGTCATCGCCCCATTTGACGGAGTCATCGCCAGCAAGGCACTGACGGCGGGTGCATTCGCCACGCCATCGACGCCGATCATGACGCTGGCCAGCGCAGGCGTCGAGGTGCACGTCACGGTGGAAGAGGCGCGTCTGGCGCAGGTCCGCTCGGGCCTGGACGTAACGCTGAGCGTGCCGGCCTATCCAGACCAGACCTACCCTGCCAAAGTCGTCAACGTTGCTCCGGCTGGTGATGCGCGGGCTCACACGTTCGACGCCAAGATCGTGCCCACCAGTCAGGACCAGCGCCTGCTGCCAGGCATGTTCGCCCAGGTCCAGGTGGTCGCGGCCCAGAAGCCAGACGCCATCCTGGTCCCGCGTGAGGCGGTCGTACAGCAGGGAACGTCCTCGGTGGTATTTGTCAACGACAACGGCAAAGCCAGTCAACGCCAGGTGCAGACGGGGATGTCTGACGCCACGTCAATCGAAGTGGTCTCGGGGATCGCGCCTGGCGAACAGGTGGTGGTCGTCGGGCAGAACGGGTTGCGCAACGGAGCGCCGATTCAGGTGGTCAATCAGAATCCGGCGGGTCAGGGACAGGGTGGTCAGGGAGGTGGCCGCCAGCCGGGTGGCCAGGGCGGCCAGGGGCAGGGCGGCTAGAAGTTTGGCCGACAAGCCGGGTTCTTGGTCAAGTCGCAGTCGGCCAAACTTCTATCGACAGACGTGGCCTAGGAAGGCGGCCGAAAACCTGCCTGAGGGCCTGGACACGGTTGCCGCCTTCCTAGGCCAAACGTCACAGAAGTTCGGCCGACTGCGACTCGGGCTGGAAAGCGGCTTGTCGGCCGAACTTCTAGGAGCGCGGCCGCCAGACTTCGACTCGACAAGCTTTTCGGCCGCGCTCCTAGTCCGCAGCGCGCGAGAGGAGAACACTCGACATGACTCTGACCCGGTTGGCCGTCGTCCGACCCCTGACAGTGCTGATGGGGCTGCTCGGCCTGGTGATCATGGGCGGCGTCGCGTACACGTTCCTGAAGATCGATCGTCTGCCGCCCATCAGCATCCCGTTCGTGAGCGTCTCGATGAGCTACCCGGGCGCTACGGCCCAGGACATCGAGCTGCTCATCACCGAGCCGATCGAAAACGCCGTCTCGGGTATGTCCGGCGTGTCGAGCATCACCTCCAACTCGAGTGAGGGCTCCGCCAACGTCAACGTCCAGCTCGCCGACGGTACCGACGCTACCCAGGCAGCCCTGGAGGTCGAGCGACGCGTCAACGGCATCCGCAACCGCTTGCCTGCCGATGCCAGCGATCCACGTGTCAACAAGGCCGATCCCAACGCCCAGCCGATCATGGAGGTGGCCCTGACCGGCACCTCGCTGGATCAACTGTTCAAGGTAGCCAACGACCAGTTCGTCCCCACGCTCGAGTCGGTGCCGGGCGTCGCGAGCATCAATATCTCGGGCGGCCTGCAAACCGAAGTCCAGGTCAAAGTCGATTACGCCAAGCTCGCGGCGTACGGCATCACGCTCGCACAGCTCAACACCGCGTTGACCGCTGCCAACGTGGACGCGCCAATTGGCTCGCTCCAGCAAAGTCAGCAGACATTGGACGTCCGCTCGCTCGGCGCGTTTCAGTCGCTTGACGACCTGTCGAGCATGGTCGTGAGTCAGACCACGACCGGTGGACCGATTCTGCTGCGCGATCTTGCCACGGTTGGTCTCGGTTACAAGCAACAGACGCAGCTGCAGCGCTTGAATGGCCAGGACGCCGTCGGCCTGCAGATCGTCAAGCAGTCGGACGCGAATGCTCTCCAGGTCGCCGACTCGGTGCGGGTCGCACTGCGCAAGCTGCAGGCCCTCTTGCCCGCGGGCTCGCAGGTCGTCATCACCAACGACACGTCCGTCTTCACACGTGCCTCGCTCGACGCCATCCAGCACGACTTGCTCCTCTCGGTCCTGCTCGTGGGCGGCGTCATGCTGCTGTTCCTGCACGCCTGGCGGCACACCGTGATCGTGCTGCTGGCCATCCCGACCAGCCTGGTGAGCACCTTCCTGGTCATGTACGCGCTGGGCTTCAGCCTCAACATCATGAGCCTGATGGCGCTTGCGCTGATGATCGGCATCCTGGTCGATGACTCCATCGTCGTGCTCGAGAACATCCACCGCCACCTCGGGCTTGGCGAGAACCCCCACCAGGCAGCGCTCACGGGCCGCAGCGAGATCGGCATGGCCGCCATCGCCATCACCATGGCCGACGTCGTCGTCTACACACCGATCGCGTTCATCAGTGGCATCCTGGGCCAGCTGTGCCGCCAATACGGACTGACGATCGTCGCGGCGACTCTGTTCTCGCTGCTCATCTCGTTCACCCTCACGCCGATGCTTGCGTCTCGCTGGCTACGTCACGACGAAAAGACCAGCAACAATCCGGTGGCTCGTTTTGGGCGGTGGTGGGATGAGCACTTCGAAGCGCTCGGCCGCGGTGTTGCTCGCACGGTGCCCTGGGCGATTCGGACGCGCTGGATCGTCGTGCTACTGTGCATCGGACTGGTGGCCGGCACCGTCGCGATGGTGCCGCTGGGCCTGATTGGCAGCGAGTACGCCCCTCAGGAGGACGACAACACCTTTTCAGTCAACCTGAACACGCCCCCAGGCACGGCCCTGCCCGCGACGGACGCCGCCGCCAAGCAGATGGAGGCGTACCTGATGCAGATGCCCGAAACACAGTACGTCTTTACGTCTGTTACGGGTGGCGGCGGTGGTGGCTTTGGCCGCGGCGGCGGTGGACGCGCCAGCATGGACGTCCAGGTCGTGCCAAAGCAGGAACGTACCCGCAGCATCTTCGACATGATCGACGAGGTGCGCAGCGTCGGGCGTCGGGTTCCCGGCGTACAGGTCAACGTCGACGTTCAGAGTCCCCTTGGTGGCGGCGGCGGTTTCGGCGGCGGCGGCACCGCCAGCGTCAACGTACAGCTGGCAGGCCCCGACCTGGCAACGCTGAACCAGATCTCCGACCAGGTCATCGCCACGATGAGCACGATTCAAGGCATGCAGGATGTGCGCAACTCGAGCAACACCGGCAACCCTGAGCTGCACATCCAGCTCGACCGCCAACGCATGTCGCAGCTGAACGTGACCTCTCAGGCGGTCGCGACAGCGTTGCGCACGGCGGTCAGCGGCACCATTGTGACGCCCTACCGTCCGACCGGCGCGACGCAGCTGGACATCACCGTCATCGGCTCTGACTCCGATCGGCTCGACCTGAACA
>VBGG01000338.1 GCA_005883405.1 Chloroflexota bacterium
TCAACCTGCCAGGCGATGATGCTGTTGCCAGTCGAGCTCATGTGAATCGAAGACGCCGGACGCACGCTCGACGCGGTTCCAGTACGCACCCAATCGACGGACTTGCCGGCCGATTACGATCTGTACCTGGTCGACGGTTCGGCCAATATTGTTGCTCAATCCGTGCAGGAAGGCACCATGCCGGAGGCGATCGACGCAGTCCTGACGCCTGGTTCCTACTTGCTGTACGTCCACGCGGATCCTGGTCGTAGTGTCGATCCAGATAATCCGTTCGTCCTCCACCTGGAAGTGCAGGCTGCTTCATCAGACGGCACGACCGCGCGGGGCGCGTAGGCCAAGGTTCTCTCTAGCCTCGCGCGAGGTCGTCGAGCACCGCCGCCAGCTCGGTGGGCATTGAGAGCATCGGCCAGTGCCCGGTGTCCAGCTCGTGGAACTCCCAGTCGTCGCCGGACATCGCCTTGAAGTACGGCTCGCCGGCGGCCAGGCTGGCCCGCGCCATCGCCAGGACGCGTTTGCCGTCGTCGCACAGGACGATCGCCCGCCGGTAGCCGGGCGGTCCGCTGCGCTCCAGTCGCAACGGCTGGGTCCAGGTCCCGAAGGGTTGCGGGGTGGACTTGCGCCGCAGCAGCCCGAGCTCGCGCTCACCCAGGCCCCTGAGGCTGGC
This sequence comes from Chloroflexota bacterium, assembly GCA_005883405.1. GTDB lineage: Bacteria > Chloroflexota > UBA6077 > UBA6077 > CF-72 > CF-72. The sequence goes on from VBGG01000338.1 coordinate 665, forward strand.
GCCCCTCTCGAGCGGATCCCAGGCCGGGGGCGGTAGCCGCCAGCCCTCGCCTGCATCGTCGACTTCCTGGCGGATCTGTGTCTGACCCTCGGGTGAATTGAGCCCGAGCATCGTTTGGCCATCGCCGAGCGGTGCCGAGTCGCAATAGACCAGCAATGCCAGCGCCCGCGGGACTCGATCGGCGACGCCCGTGACCACGCTGCCGGCGTAGCTGTGCCCTACCAGCACCACGTCGGCAAGGTCTTCGAACTCGATCAGCTTGACGACGTCGTCGATGTGGGTCTCCAGGTCGATCGACGGATTCGCGAGATGGACGCGGTCGCCCATGCCCGTCAGCGTGGCCGGGTAGACCTCGTGCCCGCGGCCGCGCAGCAGGCGTGTCACATCCCGCCAGACCCAGGCCCCCATCCACGCGCCGCCGACCAGTACGAACGTAGCCATGATGCCAGGCTACGCGACAACTGGCGTGTCCAGCCACGTCACTTGTAGAATGCAAGTAACAAGGATCGCGGGCGGATGCACGAGGCAGCAGACCAGACAGAACTACTGAGAAAACGACGCTCGAACTGTCCCGTGTCCTGCACGCTGGACCTGCTCGGCGACCGCTGGACGCTGCTGATCGTTCGCGATCTGCTGGCGGGCAAGACCCGCTACAGCGAGTTTCTCAGCTCGGAGGAGAAGATCCCGACCAACCTGCTGGCCGAGCGGCTGAAGCGGCTCGAACAGGAGGGCCTGGTCGAGCGCGTCCCCTATAGCCAGCGTCCGCCGCGGGCCGAGTACCACCTGACGGAGGAGGGCCGCCGGCTCGGCGGCGTACTGGATGCCATGGCGACATGGGGCATGGCGCACTTCCCCGGTTCGAGACGCCTGCGGTTGCCCGGGTCCTGACGTTGGGCCCGCTGTGATGGTGCGGACGTCAGCAGCGCAAGGGCCCATTCGACATGCGGACGTCGCCCATCGCACGCGGGTTCTTCCTCGGCGACTACGAAGGCCTCGCGCATGTGGATCAGGCATCCCTGCCGTTCTTTGTCATCACCAATTCAGGCAATCTCACGAACCGAACTGACGTGTTCGCGGCGGTGCCGCGCGCAGGCGAAGATGTACCAGGCGAGCAAGGCTCCAATGTTCAGGAACAGGTGAACACGGCTGCTCGATCGAGCCAGGCCCTGGCCGCGTCACACCGCGCATCTCGCCGCGGCGATACCCGCCAGGCGTGCTGATGGCGATAGCCGGAAGTGGCGTTGCTGATCGGCCGCAGGACCTGTACAACTTGTTGCACTTCGGAGTTGCCCGACGATGGCAGCAACACGACTACCACTGACTGGTCACTCGCTCGCTGAAGCGGTGGATTTCGCGCGGCCCGGCATGCCATCGCAGGATACGGTGTACCAGGTCGTATCCTTTACCCCACCGGCTGGAGAAACTTCGTACAAGAGAATCAGAACGACGGAATTTGATTCGTACGACCCGGCGTCGGAGCGCGCAAGCGTCGCATCGCTCGTCGGGCGAACACCGCCCACCAGTCCCGACGAGTTCGCGGCCGCCGTGGCGGAGGCAACGGGCCCGGTTACGGACGACTACACGGGGACGTCGCGGAAGGCGGCAAAACTATCGATTGCTGAAGGCACGACCGAATCATTCACAGATCTTTTGCAGCTTATTAGCAGCTTGCCGGCTGATGAGGCCATGATCAGTCATGACCCACCAATTTCCATCACGGCGGATTCAGGGCGCGTTGCCGAAGAGCAGCGCAACGTGCGATTGACAGGATATCTGTACGCTGCCAGTCGTGAAAGGGACAACGACTTCCACCTCATGGTCGGCCGTGATCCAAGGGCTTCGCCAGAAACGTACATGACCGTAGAAGTGTCAGGTCTGCCGTCGCGCAGCGACAAATCCCACGCGGCATTGAAGACCGCACGCGACTCATTCCAAGCCTTTTTCGGAAAGCACCTTCCGCAGCTAACGTACGACTACTACGATCCTCCGATTCCGCTCGTGATCACAGGATCGCTGTTCTTCGACATGGATCACGCGACTGGGCCGCACCCTGGACCGCCTAGCCTGAAAAGCCATATCCCCACGATCTGGGAAATCCACCCGGTGACAGCAATTACGTTGGGAACACAACGTGGGAGCTCAGAACGGTCTGGACTACCAGCCGAAAACACCATCCGCGAGGTTGTCGACTTCGAGTCGCCACAAGGCGAGAAATTCCGCATCCTGAGAACGAATGAAGTCGACTCGTATGAGGAAGCGATTGGCCAAGAGGAGTCGAACAAGAGGTAGCGAGCGACCTCATACCTTCGTCTCTCGCCCGATGATTGCCGATCTGGAGATCTACGGAGTCACTCCTGCCAAGAGCCGGACCCTCAGCTGGCTGGCTGCTCTGCCTGAGTGTCTCATGCGGGAATTCATTCTCGGTTATTTTGAGGGCGACGGGTTTGTCACCAGTCACAGGCTCCCGAGCGGCCTGTATCCCTACCTGGGTATTGTGTCCGGATCGCGGGACTTCCTCGAGGCCGTCGCGAGAGCGGTAGAACAGGGCTGTGGCGTGGCGATAGGCGGTCCCTGGCGCATGGGGACGTCAAACTGCTACGTCATTCGTGCCGCGGGGCGGCGGGCACGGGTGATCGACGAATGGCTGCACCAGGACGGGATGGGACTCGCGCTCAAGCGCATCGCGGCGCTCGGACGGGCACCCACGTAGTACAACTTCGGGAATGGAGTTGACGAAGCAATGGCCGTAGCAGCAACGCACCCGAAACTCTCTAGCGCAAAACCCCACAAACGCGGGCGCTCACGCGTCGAAATGAATGAACCGGTGACGGTCGGTGAGCGCATTGCCGACGCCGCCGCGGGAGTGGTCGGCAGTTGGCGGTTCATC
>VBGG01000339.1:0-4400 GCA_005883405.1 Chloroflexota bacterium
CGCCGCGAGCACGGCGAACAGCAGCACGAAACGCAGGGCAAGCTGACGCAATTGGCTGAGCATGCTTGCTCCTCCACCTGGGACCAGGCTGTGCGGGTTAACCGAGTCCGCCTATTTCCCCGTCTACACCCACTATACGCGCAGTCCGCCGATCCGGATTCGTCAGACACCATAGACTTAAGTCTGAAAGCCTCGTGTTTCGACGCCTGCTCATCGCCAACCGAGGCGAGATCGCGGTCCGCGTCATCCGCGCCTGCCGCGAGATGGGCATTTCGCCGTTGGCGGTGTATTCGGATGCCGATGCCCAAGCCCTGCACGTGCGTATGGCCGACGCGGCCTACCCGATCGGTCCGGCACCTGCCAGCGAGAGTTATCTGCAGATCGACCGCATCATCGAGACGGCGCGCGCCGCCGGCGCCGAAGCGATCCACCCTGGGTACGGTTTCCTTTCCGAAAATCCCGACTTTGCCCAGGCCTGCGCCGCCGCCGGCTTGATCTTCGTCGGCCCGCCAGCCAGGGCCATGCGTGACCTTGGTTTGAAGACGGAGGCGCGCAAGCTGATGCAGGCGGCTGGCGTACCCGTGGTGCCTGGCACGCTCGAGCCGCTGGGATCGATCGAGCAGGTCCGGCGCGCGGCGGCGGACGTCGGCTTCCCGGTCGCGCTGAAGGCTGTCGCTGGTGGCGGTGGCAAGGGATTGCGCATGGTCGCCGACCCGTCAAGCCTCGAGGCTGCCTTCCGCCAGGCGATGAGCGAAGCTGGCGCGGCGTTCGGCAACGCGGCCGTGTACCTCGAGCGGGCCATCGACCGACCGCGGCACGTCGAGGTGCAGATTCTGGCCGACGAGCACGGCGGCTGCGTCTGGCTGGGTGAGCGTGACTGCTCCATCCAGCGACGCCATCAGAAGGTGCTTGAAGAGGCGCCGTCGCCGGCGGTCGGCGCCGAGCTGCGAGCGCGGATGGGCGAGGTGGCGGTCCGCGCGGCGCAGGCCGCCGGCTACACCAACGCTGGGACGGTCGAATTTCTGCTCGCGCCAGACGGCAACTTTTGCTGCCTCGAGGTGAACGCGCGCTTGTAGGTCGAGCATCCGGTGACCGAGGAAGTGACGGGTGTGGACCTGGTGCGCGAACAGCTGCGTATCGCCGCCGGCGAGCCCCTCGGCTACGCACAGCCGGATATTCAGCGGCGCGGCTACGCCGTCGAGTGCCGCATCTACGCTGAGGATCCGGCGGCTGGGTTTCTGCCATCCACCGGCCGCCTGGTGGGCTACCGCCCACCTGCCGGCCCGGGCGTGCGCGTCGACTCGGGCGTCGAGGAAGACGGCGAGATCGGCGTGTACTACGACCCGATGATCGCCAAACTCATCGTCAGCGCCGCCAACCGTGAGCAGGGCATACAGCGCGTGTCGCGCGCGCTGGGCGAGTTTCTGGTCCTCGGCGTCAAGACCAGCATTCCGCTACACCGTTGGCTCATGGCGCACCCCGATGTTCGCTCGGGTCAGGTGGACACCGGTTGGCTCGAGCGCGAATGGCGGGCCAACGACGCCGATGCGCTGCGGGAAGAGAACCTCGAGACAGCGGCCATCGCCGCGGCGCTGCTCGTCGACGGTCGGCGCTCGGCCGTGGTATCCGCCTCGGCAGATCATGCGGTCCCTGGCGCGGACTCGGCATGGCGGCTGGCCGCGCGCCAGGCGGCCCTGCACTGAGGCTCGTGGACGGGACGACGACGTACCAGGTGACCATAGGCGAGCGCGTGCTACGCGTCGAGCTGCGCCGCGTCGAAGACGATGGCTGGACCGTACGCGTGGACGGTGGTGAAGAGCGGCCTGTGCAGATCGGGGTCGTCCACGGCGCGCTCCACTGGTTACGGCGTGAAAACCGCCGCGTAGAGTTTCTGGCCAGGTCAACCGACGACGACGTCGCGCTGAGCATCGCCGGCGTGGACTACGGCGCCCAGGTCGTCGACGAGGCGCGTGCCCGCCTGGCATCGGTGGCAGGGGGTCGCGCTGCTGGTCACGCCCGCCGCGAGCTGAAGGCGCCCATGCCTGGATTGCTCGTCAGGCTGCTCTGCCAGCCTGGCGACGTCGTCGAAGCTGGCCAGCCGCTCGCCGTCCTGCAGGCGATGAAAATGGAAAACGAGCTATCGCTGCCGCGAGGCGGCACCGTCACGTCCACCCACGCCGAAGCCGGGCAGACGGTCGAGCAGGGCCAGGTTCTGTTGGTTATCGAATAACGGTCACGGGCGCGACACAGACGCCCCGAAACCGGCTCACGGGCCGGTCGTGGGTTGTACCTTGGATTGACCGGAATGCCGCGGGCTGCAGTGGCGGAGACCGCGTTCGTCGTCGTCGACCTGGAGACGACCGGCGGCAGCGCGCAGTACGACCGCGTGCTCGAGGTCGCCGCGATTCGCGTGCGCAACGGTGTGGTCTTGGACCGCTTTGAGCACCTGGTCGAGCCCGGCATCCCGATCCCGCCGATCGTGACCCGCATCACCGGTATCAACGCCGCGCTCGTCCGAGGCAGGCCCAGGTTCGAGAGTTTCCTGCCTGACTTGCGACGGCTGTTCGAGGGTGCGGTCGTGGTTGCCCACAACGCCAGCTTCGACTGCAACTTCCTCAGCAATGCTTTTTCTCGCGCGGGAATGGCCTGGGAGGGCGATCGCGTATGTACGCTGCGGCTGGCGCGGCGGCTGATGCCAGGGCTGTACAGCTACCGCCTGGATAGCCTGTGCGCCTTTCTCGGCTTCAGCTTCGTGCAGCGCCACCGTGCCGGCCCGGACGCGGAAGCGACGCTTTCGCTGCTGTTGCACCTGCTCGAGACAGCCTTCTCGCGTGGCATCGACAGTCTGTCGAGCTTGCTGCGCGTGCAGCACCAGCCAGTTACGGTCAAACGCCGAAAGGGGCGCGTCGACGAGGCGCAGGTGGCAAGTTTGCCGACCACGCCCGGCGTGTATCTGCTCAAGGATCTCCACGGGCAGGTGGTCTACGTGGGCAAGAGCGTGAATGTCCGCCAGCGCGTCCGCACCCACCTGCGTCCTTCGGGAACCGCGCGCGGCCGGGCACAGCCGCGGCTTCGCCGGCGCCTTCCGCAGATCGCCGACGTGGAAGCCATCGAGACGACGTCTGAGCTCGAGGCGCTGCTGCTGGAGTCCAAGCTGGTCAAGCGCTACCTGCCAGCGGCGAACATCCTGCTGCGCGATTACCACGATTATCCGTTCATCAAACTCGACCTGAGCGATCCACATCCGCGGCTCGAGGCCATCCGCGAGCGCCCAGGCGACGGCGCGGTGTACTTCGGACCCTTCCGTCGGCCTGGCGTAGTGTCGTCGGCGGTGGTGTTCCTGAACGAGCAGCTGGGATTGCGGCAGTGCGGCGGCCGGCTCAAGCCGGGACAGCCAGCGTGTGCCCTGCTGGAGATGAAGAAGTGTCTGGGACCGTGCGTCGGGGCGGTTTCGGACGCGCAGTACGGTGCGGCGGTCGATCAGGCGCTGGGCGTACTGCGCGGCGAAGACACGGGCGTGCTCGAGCGGGCCGCCCAGCGACGCGACGAGCTGGGCGAGGAGCTGCGCTTCGAGGACGCCGCCGAGCTGCGCGACCGGATTCGCGATGTCGAGCAGGTGATCAGCGTGCAGCAGCGCGTGACGGAGTTCACCGGGCGCAACGTCGTTCTGGTCGCTGCCGATGATCGTCAGCCCGACCGCATGCGCCTGCTACTGATACGGCGTGGCCGGCTGGTCGACGAGGTCTCACTACCCATGCGAGCCACGCCGTCGCACCTGCGGCATGTGTTGCGGCGGGTCTACGCGGCCGCGTGGAGTCCGCACGTGAGCAAGGACGAGCTGGACGATCTGTCCATCCTGGATGCATGGCTCCGCCGTCATCGCGGCGAGTTCGTCGAAGTGGCGGTCTCGCTGGAACAACCCGAAGCCGCCGCGCCAGCGCTGCGCGCCGCGCTCGCGCCCGCGGTGACGGCCTGAAGTGCTTTCGCCTTGTATGCTGGCGCCGGCATGCCCGACCCCGCCAGCCCAGAGTCTCCGTCGGCCATCACGCTGGATGCGCTGCAGATCCAGGCGCTCATCCCGCACCGTCCGCCGTTTCTGCTGGTGGAGCGTGTGATCGAGCTGGAGCCTGGCAAACGCATCGTCGGACTCAAGAACGTCAGCCTCGAAAAAGATGCGTACCTGCAGGGTCATTTCCCGGGCAATCCGGTCATGCCCGGTGTGCTCATCGTCGAAGCGCTGGCACAAATCGGTGCGGTGCTGGTGCTGCACGATCCAGCGCACACGGGCAAACTGCCGTTGTTCGCGCGCATCGACAACTGCCGTTTCCGCCAACAAGTTCGGCCCGGCGACACACTGCGTCTCGAGGTGGAGGTGACATCGTTTCGCGATCCAGTGGGAA
>VBGG01000339.1:4618-10138 GCA_005883405.1 Chloroflexota bacterium
CCGTGGAGCGCAGACGCCGCGCGCCACGGTCCGACCGTCGACCGCGTGTGGCCGCTGGCTTACCCCGGCTTCACCAGGCGTCGTCGCGCCAACCTGGTCGCGCCGTACGCGGTGTTGGTCCGCGAGGCAGCGCGGCTCAGGCGCGAGCGCTACGACCTGGCGGTCGTCTTCCGTCCTGACCACTGGTGGGGTGCGCTGCTGGCGTTGGCCGCGGGCGTCCCGGTGCGCGTCGGTGGGCTGACCGCCGAGACCGCGCCACTCCTCACCCACACCTACACTGCGCCACCGAGCGAGCACGCCGCCGACCAGTCGCTGAGCATGGCGCGTCTTGCACTCCAGGCCTGCGGCGCGCCGCACGCCGATCTGTGCGACTCGGCGATGTTCGCTGTGACTGAACCAGCCAGGGCTGCCGCCGTCGATCTGTGGACGCGCTATGGGCTCGAGGGTCGCACCGTCATCGGCATCCATCCCGGCGCCGGTACGCCGCTCAAGAGCTGGCCAAACGAGCACTGGGCGAAGGTCGTGGATGGCCTGCTGAGCGACGGCCTGAGGGTCGTGCTCGTGGGTGCCCCGGACGATGGCCCGCTGCTCGCGGCGATCAAGACGCACTTTGCGCGCGAGCCCGTGCCGGCCGCTTGCGGCCAATCGCTCGACGTGTCCGCCGCGCTCTATCAGCGCTGCGCGCTCGTCATCGCGCTGGACAGCGGCGCCGCGCACCTCGCCGCCGCCGTCGGCACGCCGACAGTGCGCCTGTACGGTCCAGCGCCGCCAGACACCTTCGGGCCGTGGCCCCGCCGCGCCGACCAGCACGTGCTGATGACGCGACGGCTCGCATGCGTGCCCTGCGGCCACCTGGAGGCGCCCCCGTGCGGTGCGCGCGCGCTTCCGGCGTGCATGCTCGCGCTTGGCGCGGACGACGTGCTGAATGTGGCCAGGGCGCAACTGGCGCGTGTCTAAAATGTCCCGCCAATGCGCATCCTGGTGGTCAAACTCGCCAGCCTGGGCGATCTGCTCACGATCACCCCGGCGCTGCGCGCCTTGCGCACCACCTTCGGCGACGCGCACATCGGCGTGCTCACGACCCCCGGCAGCGCACCGGCACTACGCGGCCTGGACAGTCACGACGAGATCATCACCTTCGACAAGTTCGCGTTCGATCGGGCAAGTGATGCCGTGCGCAGCCTGCCCAGCGCGCTGCGCCTCACGAGCGAGCTACGCGCCGGCGACTGGGACACGCTAGTGCTGCTGCATCACCTGACCACCGCTTTCGGCATCGCCAAGTACGCCGCGCTGAGCCTCGGTTGTGGCGCTCGCCGCCGCGTCGGCCTGGATAACGGCCGCGGTCGCTGGTTCCTGACCGACGCGGCCGTGGACCACGGCTTCGGTTGGCAGCACGAAGTTGAGTACTGGCTGGATGTGGTCCGCGTGCTCGGCGCTCATCACCCGCGGGTGCCGCGCCTCGAGCTCTGCATCGCCCCCGACGACGATGGCTGGGCGGCCGCGCGGTGGGACGAGCTGCGGACAGGCGAGGCGGCGCTGCTGGTGCCAGGGTCGGGAGCGTTCAGCCGCGCCCGTCGTTGGTCGCCCGATCGCTTCGCGGCGATCGGCCAGGCGCTGCTAGAACGGCATGGCCTGACGCCACTGGTCCTCAGCGGTCTGGAGCCGGACGAGGCGCCGCTGGCCGAGCGAGTTGCCGCCCAGATTGGTCCCGCCGCGAAGCTGGTACCGCCCGCCCCGGGCGCGCAAGCCCTCGGCGCGCTGCTGCACCGCTGTCGGTTGGTGGTGGCCAACGACGGCCGCCTGGGGCCCATATCCGGTTGATGAAATCCGTAACCAGGTAGTCCGCGAGAGGCTGGCCTGCGCGCCGTGCATCCACCGCGGCCACAGCTTCGGGACGCCGCAAGGCTGTCCGGCGCGGACGTGTCTGGCCGTCGTCGGCGTGCCTGAGGTGCTCGCCGCGGCGGAGCGCGCCCTGTCTTTCAGCGGGCCGATCGTTACGAGCGTATGACCAGCGCGACCTTGCCGTCTGACGAGAGCGGCACCCTGCGCTGCGCACGGCATCCAAACACTGAGACGGTCCTGCGCTGCGGTCGGTGCGAGACGCCGATATGCCCGCGCTGCATGATCGGCACGCCGGTTGGAGCGCGATGCCCGACCTGCGCGCAGGTGAAGCGCTTCTCGATCCTGCTCAAGCCCGCCGAGCTGGCGCGCGCCATCGGCTACGGCATAGGTGTCGGGGCGATAGGCACCGTGATCCTGACGTTCATTCCGTTTCTGGGGCTGATCGGCTACGCGGTCCTCGGCTTCGTGGTGGGTGAAGCGGTGTCCGTTGGCGCGAACCGCAAGCGAGTACGCGAGCTGGCGCCGATCGCCGTCGCGTGCCTCTTCGTCGGCTTCGAGGTGGGCATCGTCGGACTCCTCGGTGTGAGGGGCGTTCCCTTCAGTATCGAGCTGGTGCTGACGCCTATCAGGGCGCTGTTCGGCGGCTCGCTCCTGCAGGGACCGCTGATCGGGCTCTTGATCGGCGCGCTGCTGGCGTGGATGCGCACCCGGTGAGCCCGTCGGACATCGCCCAGGCCGACGTGGACGATGTGCGGCGGCTGGCCGGCCGCCAGGTTCTGGTGGTCGGCGACCTGGTCCTGGACGAATACGTCACCGGCCGCATGACGCGCATCTCGCGCGAGGCGCCGGTGCCGATCGTCGAGGTCTTCGACAAAGAGGATCGGGCCGGCTCGGCCGCCAGTCCCGCCGCGAACGTCATCGCGCTCGGCTCAAAGGCCAGCGTGGTCGGCGTGGTCGGCTGCGACCCAGCGGGCGCGCGGCTCGAGCAGCAGCTGCGCCAGCGCGGGATCGACGATCGCGGCCTGCTGCGCTGGCCGAGCGCCAAGACGTCGACCAAGACGCGCATCCTTGCGCAGGGCTTTACGGGTGGTCTGCACGGTCGCCAGCAGGTGATGCGGCTGGACGATTGCTCCCCCGTGCCGGCCGAGGCCAGCCGCGCCTGTGCCGAGTGTGTGTCCCGCCTGGCGTCTGAGTTTGACGCGGTGCTGCTCTCGGATTACCGCGGCGGCGTCATCGACGAGGCGAGCATCACGGCCGCGCGAGCAAGTGGTCGGCCAATCGCCGTCGATTCGCAGGGCGATCTGCGCCGCTTTCACTCCGTCAACCTGCTGAAGATCAATCAGGCCGAGGCGCGCGCAGCGCTCGGACGCCAGGACATGCGCGCTGGCGGTGCGGAGCTGCGCCGCGAGCTGCGCATCGATCTGCTTGTGATCACGCTCGGCGCGGACGGCATGTTGGTCTTCGACGGGCATGGCGAACCCGCGCTGGTGCCAGCCGTGCGGGCCACCGAAGTGTTCGACGTGACCGGCGCTGGGGACACCGTCATCGGCGTGCTGACGCTCGGCCTGATCGCCGGATTGAATCCGCGGCGCACCGCGCAACTGGCCAGCGCCGCGGCGAGTGTCGTCGTCCGCCGCCTGGGCGTCGCCGTCGCCACGCCCGACGAACTCATCGAAGCGCTAGGAAACGCGTAAAAGAGCCTTGGTGCGCGACTGGCGCCTTATCTCGCTACAGCTGACGAGTGTTGCCCGTGACGCAGGTACCGCCTCTTCGCGGGCGGGGTCCAAGGGGGTTTTCAACTCCCTTCCCGCGCATGGTTATCGGCGGAGTCGCGCCCGCACGCTCTAAAGTTAGACGGCCGCCGTAGTGGCGGGGCGCTTGTTGTTTGCCGCCTTGAGGCGCCAGCACGACGTCTTGGACTCGAGGCAGCACTGCTGTTCCTCGATCGTCGCCGGCGGCGTGTTCTGGAGGCAGATCACGTGGTAGAGCACCGGGCGACCCTCGAGCGTCTCGCCATCGCCGATCCAGCGCTCGCGATAAAACGGGCAGGCCATCTTGAAGCGATGCCAGTTCGGGTTATCGGGGATGATGGTTGGGTCGTCTTTACGCGATCGAGGAATGCCCGGGGCCCTGCCTTTCGGTCCGTGGATTCTACCGCCCGACCGCGCCAATCCCCAGGGGCTTTTGTGTCCCGTCCTGCTCGGCCTCGACGTGCTGCCGCAGCTTGAGGATGGCGTAGGCCGTCCGCGCCGCGGGTACGTCCACATGCCTGGCGTCGGCCATTCTGACCAGCGCCCCGGTGAGCGCCTCGAGCTCGGTGCGGTTGCCCCTCTCGAAGTCGCGCGCCATCGACGCCTTCATTGTGTAGGGCGCGTTCTCGATCAGGCCCCACGCCCGATCACGCGCCTCGGCCAGGTCGTACCCGCAGGCGCGCGCGACCGCGCCGACCTCGTCGAGCAGAGCCTCTAGCAGGCGACGCGTCTCGGGCAGCTCCCGAATCGGACCGATAGATGCCCGGCACACGGAGGTGATGGTCGCCATTGGGATGAGCATCCAGGCCTTTTCCCAGAGCGCCCGACGGCCATCGGCGACCACGCTGGCGTTGATGCCCGCGCCACGCAGGACTTCGGAGACCTCTTCGACTTGCGGCGTGGGCAGCCCACTCAGCGCCGAAACGGTTACGAAGTGCCAGTTGCCCGTGTGGACGACGACGCCGGGCTCACGAATCGTCGTCTCGAGACCTGTCGTGCCGATGAGCACGCGCGGCTCACCCACCACGGCCGCGACCTGGTCGGGCGCCTCCAGGCCATTCTGGAACGTGATCAGGCTGCCAGCGGCTGACAGCACCTGCCTGGCGGCCTTGGCTGCTTCATCCACGTCGTAGCTCTTGACGGTGAACAGTACCAGCTCGGCCTCGCCCAGGTCGGCGGCGCGGTCCGAGGCGCGGGCTCGCACCACGAACGATCCGAACACGGGGCTCTCGACGTTGAGGCCACGCGACTGAATGACGCGCAAGTGCTCGCCACGTGCCAGAAAGCTGACTTCATGGCCGGCCTGGGCCAGGACACCGCCATACAGTCCGCCGATGGCGCCCGCGCCGATGACCGCGATTCGCATCGCTCGCCAGTATAGGCTTGACTCCCTCTCCCTCTGGGAGAGGGTCGGGGTGAGGGTGGCGTAAAGGCTTGCACATCCCTACAATCGCCCGCGCCGTGCGCTGGGGAGTCGCCGTCTTGCCTGTGATGTTCGTGGCGACCGTGGGCGTCCCATGCCAGGCACTCGCCGCGCCCGAGGTCTCGCTGGATCCGGCCCCCGACGGCACGCTGACGGTGGTCGGCAATGGCTGGCGCCCCGGCCAACATCTGGTGGTCAATCTGGGTCGCGCGAGCTTCGCCGCGCTTGCCGACTCGACGGGCAGCTTCGAGGTATCGACGGGGCTCGTGAGCTACCAGGGCCCGCTCGCCGTGCACCGGCCGGCTACCTCGTCTCGGGCGCCGGCCCGCCTCGGGCCAGCCGAGGATTCCCTCGCGCCGAATCCGCTGGCGGTGCTCTTCGCTCAATCCCTCGTCCGCGGCGTCGGGCTGGTTGCGCTGCTAGGAGGCGTCCTCGGCCTGGGGACGGCGGTAGCCCGCTCGATCCGACGTCGAATTCAGGCCCGATGACCGTCGGCCACGCGAT
>VBGG01000336.1 GCA_005883405.1 Chloroflexota bacterium
GTACTGGATCACGCGCGCGACGAGTGAAGGCGCTCGATGGCTCGATGCGTTGCTCGCGTCCGACGGTGCGAATCACAACACGCTTGCGCCGGCTTACTTCATGCGCGGAATGCTGGCTGTATTGCAGGCTGATCCAACAACTGCGAGGCCAGCGCTCCAACGCGCAGCGGAAGCCGCTCGGGAGGCGGGGGACCCACTCCGCGGGCCTCGCGGCTCGCTTCGGGAGCCCCAGCAGCTCCGGCTGTTGTCGGAGTCGCTGGCCCTGGCGTCGACAGCCGAGAACATCGCTGGTGATCATTCATCCGCCAGGCGAATGCTCGACGAGGCTGAGCTCCTGACGACTCGTCTCGATGACCACCGAGCTACGGTCGCCGTCCTCCAGGCTCGAGCCATCAACGGTCTCTTCGAGGGCGATCTGGACGCGGTCAGATCCGCGTCATCAGAAGGCGTGCGGCGCGGCCGAGAAGCGGGTGACTTCTACACGCTGCAGGTCATGTTGATCAACCTGGGCGCAGCGGCGCTGATCGCCGGTGATCTTGACGACGCCAGGACGCGGTACACGGAGGCTTTGCGAATCGCTCAGCAGATCGACGATCGGGTGGCGCAGTTTTACCTGGTCGGCGGCCTGGCCTGTTGCGCAGCCGGCTCGCGGGAGCCGCGGCTGGCGGCGCAACTGCTCGGGGCGGCCAGGACCCTCCGCGCTGAAATCGGCATGAGTGTCAACGCGATCCTGGGTCATCTTGTGGTACAGGCCATGCAAGCCGCGACAGCAGCCCTGGGGCAATCGAAGTTCGATACTGAATTCGAGACTGGCGCCCGTTACCACCGGAACGCCGCGGTCCGACTTGCTCTCGGCGAGTCGGCCCCGGGTGGCGTTGAGTCTGCTTCTCAGGATGGGTGGACCGGACTGCTTGGAGAGCGGGAGGCGGATGTGGCACGGCTGGTTACTGACGGCCTGACCAACAAGCAGATCGGAGCGCAGCTGTTGATCTCGGAGCGCACGGTGGAGAGCCACGTCCGCAACATCATGAACAAGCTCGGGTTCAACTCACGCGCGCAGATTGCCAGCTGGATGGCGGACCGGTAGTGCCAGTACGGCACCCTCACCCGCCCCCTCTCCCAGAGGGAGAGGGGGCCGGTTACGTGGTGGACTGCGCGGACGGGATCGCGCGCTGGTCGACGTGCAGCCGTCCACGATGCTGAGGCTGCTTCAGGAGCTGCTGATACCAGCGGCTCTTCACGCCACGGTACGAGCGGACGTAAACGTCGCGGCCGTCGAGCACGACCACCCAGATGATGACCGGCTGCATCGGCTGACCATCGGCTGAGGGCGGCTCGATGCGGACCTCGTCCGTCTGGTCCAGCAGCGCCACGACGTCGGGCGAAAATCGGTTATCTGTCTGCATGCCAGGCCTAGCATACGCAGGCGCCCGGCAGCTCGTGCAGCGGCGAGGCTGAGGCGGCCGAGCTTCTGGGCAGAGGCAGCCACCGGTGCATTATCCCAGCGTGGCGGATAACCTGCTGGGCAGCACCGAGTCGGAGTCCAGGGCGAGTCAGGAGAGAGAGTCATGACAGTCGATGTGGACCCCCGCGAACAGACAGCCGTCAACTGGGTATCGCGCCGGCAACTCTTGCGAGTCGGCCTTCGAGGCGGCATCGTCATGCTGCTCGCGGCGTGCGCGCCCGCCGCGCCGTCAGCACCTCCAACCGCCGCCCCGGCCGCGCCTGCGCCGACGCAGGCGGCTGCGCCGGCCGCCAAGCCTACGACCTCGGCCCCCGCGGCCCCCGCGCCAACAGTGGCGCCAACGGTCGCGGCAGCCGTCAAGCCGACGAGCGTTGGCGCTGCCGCGGCAGCAGGCCAGCCCAAACCGGGCGGTACGTTGCGCGTCGCCCACGCGGGCACGCCGCGTCAACTCGATCCGGCCAAGCAGATCTCGGGCGACGAGTACATGATCACGCTCGGCGTATACGACACGCTCGTGCTCTTTGATAAGGATCTGTCGCTCAAGCCACAGCTGGCATCGTCCTGGGAAACCTCCCAGGATCTAAAGACCTGGACGTTCAAACTGCAGTCGGGGGTGAAATTCCACCACGGGAAAGCGCTCGACGCCAACGACGTGGTCATGACCATCAAACGTGTGCTCGATCCGGCGACAGGCTCGGTGCTGCGCTCGTCGCTGACGATGATCGATACGATCGAAGCGCCCGATGCCAACACCGTCAAAATGACGCTGAAGTTTCCGTATGCGGAGCTGCTCGCGCCGTTGTCGTCGCGCGAGGCGTCGATTCTGCCGGCGGATCGGCTCGACAAGGTCTCGCAAGAGCCGAGCGGCACCGGCCCGTTCGTGTTCAAAGAGATCGTCCAGGGCGACCACGCACTGCTCACCAAGAATCCAAACTACTGGCGGCCGGGGTTGCCCTACCTCGATCAGCTGCTGCTGAAGGAGATTCCGGAGGCCGCAACCCGCGTGACCGCGCTGCAGAATGGCGAGGTCGACGTGATGTGGCAGGTGCCGTTCGAGCTGATGGACCAGCTCAAGGGCAATCCCGACGTCGTCGTCGACGAAATCACGACCGAGAGCTGGGATCCGCTGGTCATGGACCTGCGCAAGCCGCCATTCGACAACGTGAAGGTCCGCCAGGCCATACGCTACGCGATCAACAAGGATGAGCTCATCAAGCTCTCGTTGTTCGGGCACGGCGTCAAAGTGCCGATCCCACTCGCCCCGAGCAATCCCGCGTATCCCGACAACGCGCCCAACATCGAGCAGGACTACGCCAAGGCGAAGCAATTGCTGGCCGACGCTGGGCTCGCAAATGGGTTCGAGACGCCGCTCTATATCGGCGTTGGGCGCCCGCAGCGGGAACGCGAAGGAGTGGCGCTGGCGGACATGCTCAAGCCGTTGAACATCACGACCAACATCCAGAGGATGCCGATCGACAAGTTTTTCGCGGACATCGAGGGTAAAGGCGAGTTCTATACAGACGGCTGGTTCGGCGATCAGGGTACCGACATGCATCTGTACCCGATGTTTCACTCAACCGGCTCCTGGAACAATGACGTCTTTCATTGGACGAACAAAGACGTTGACGATGTGCTCGATAAGGCGCGTCAAACCAGCGATGTGAAACAGCGTAAACAGCTGTACGCCAAGCTCGTCGAGATCTTGAATGACGACAGCCCACTGGCGATCTCGTGGGTCGCGAACACGGCCAACGCATACCGCAAGAATGTGCAAGGGATGCACACGTGGCCCGACCTGCGCATCTGGGCGGGCGAGGCGTGGCTTGGATAGGTAATGGCCCGCTACGTCCTGAAGCGACTGGTCTATCTTGTCGCGATTCTGTGGACGCTTACGGTGGTCATCTTCGGCATCACCCAGGTGCTGCCGGGCAACGTTGCCAAAATGATCGTCGGCCAGTTCCAGGACCCGACGGCGATCGCCGCGATCGAACAGAAGCTCGGGCTGAACGACCCGCTTCCCGTGCAGTACTGGCGCTGGTTCAGCCGTGTCCTGCACGGCGACCTCGGCGACTCGCTGGTCATGCAGCGCCCGATTACGCCGATCGTGCTCGACGCATTCGTGAACACGATGAGCCTCGCGGTCGTGTCGATCGTGTGCGTCGCTGTCGTCGGCGTCGCACTCGGCGTGTTGGGCGCCGTCCATCATGGCCAGTGGAGCGATCACGTCACCTCGCTGTTCACCTTCGTCGGCATTTCGGTGCCCGAGTTCTTCTGGGGCATCGTGCTGATCCGCATCTCATCCTGCCAGTAGTGACCGTGACGTTCACGTTGCTGGCCCACGTTGCACGTCAGACGCGCTCCAGCATGCTCGAGGTCTTGCAGACCAACTACGTCCGAGCCGCTCGGGCGCGTGGGCTCCCGGAGCGAGTGGTGATCCTGCGTCACGCACTGCGCAACGCGCTTCTGCCGACGATCACGGTGCTGACGCTCGATCTCGGTTTCCTGGTGGGCGAGATCGTGGTGGTGGAGACGGTCTTTGCGTATCCGGGTTTCGGCCGGCTGACCGTGTACGCCATCCAGCAGCGCGACCTGCCCTTGATGCAAGCCTGCATCGTTTCCATTTCGGCGATCTACGTCTTGGCGAACCTCATCGCCGACCTGCTCTACGCCTACTTCGACCCGCGCATACGCTACGGAGCCGTGTCGGCCTGAGCCATGCTGATCGCCGAGCCAGCGCCTGCGCCCACAGAGCGGCGCCCCCGGCTCGTTGAAATTGATCGCCTGCCCAGGTCGATTCTGATCGGCGGTGGGCTGGTGCTGGTGGTGGTGCTGGTGGCCATATTGGGCGACCTGCTCGCACCGTTTCCATACGACCAGCAGCACTATCTCGATACCAACCTGCCGCCCGGCGGACCGTATCGCTTCGGCACCGACGAATACGGGCGCGACGTGCTCAGCCGCGTCCTCGTCGGCTCGCGGGTGTCGCTGGCCTATGGCGTCGGCGCGTCGCTGCTGAGCCTGTTGATCGGTGTGCCACTCGGACTCTGGGCCGGGTACAAGGGCGGCCGCGTCGATGAGGTGCTGATGCGCGTGCTCGATCTGATGATGTCGATCCCGCCATTGCTGCTCGGTCTGCTGGTGCTGGCCGTCACACCGCCGGCGCTGTGGAAGACGATCCTCGCCATCGCCGTGATTACCGCGCCGTCCGCGGCGCGTATCGTGCGCAGCGTTGCGCTTGGGCTCAAAGGCGAGGAGTTCGTACAGGCCGCGCAGGCGCGCGGCGAGTCGGAGCGCTACACCGTATTCCGCGAGATCCTGCCGAACGCGTGGCCGGCCATCATTGTCGAAGCCGGTTTGCGCGTCACGTTCGGGATCCTGTTAGGAGCGGCGCTGAGCTTTCTCGGGCTGGGCGCCCAGCCGCCGAGCTCGGACTGGGGGCTGATGATCAGCGAAGGTCGAGCGTCGGTCACGATCGCGCCGTGGGTGTCCATCTTCCCCGGCTTGGCGATGTTGGTGACGGTTATCGGCTTCAATCTGCTCGGCGGCGGATTGCGCGACGCCCTCGACCCGCGCATTGCGCGGGACTATCTGCACTGACGACATGCAGTCGCCCCTGCTCGAGATCGACGACCTGTGCGTCGAGTTCGCCACTCCGCGAGGCATGCTTCGAGCGGTCGATCGCATCTCGCTGGCGATTGCACCGGGTGAGGTAAGGGGCCTTGTCGGCGAGTCTGGCTCCGGCAAGAGCACAGTGGCATTGTCGATCCTGCGACTGCTTGGTCCAGGCGGCCGCGTCAGCGGTGGTTCGATCCGTTTTCGCGGGCAGGACCTCCTGCGCCTGCCGGAGCCGCGGCTAAGGGAGCTGAGGGGCAATCGCATCGCGATCGTTTTTCAGGATCCGCTGACATCGCTCACGCCATCATTGCGGATCGGCGAACAACTGGCCGAGACCATCGTGACGCATCGTAGGGTGAGCCGTGCGGAGGCCCAGCACATGTCGATCGAACTGCTGGATCAGGTCGGCATTGGCGAACCGGTGGCACGCGCGCGGCAGTTTCCGCACCAGTTCTCAGGCGGCATGCGTCAGCGCGTATCGCTTGCGTTAGCACTCTCCTGCAACCCTGACCTGCTGATCCTGGACGAACCGACGACGGCACTTGACGTGACGATTCAGGCGCAGATTCTCGACCTCATCGAGCAGCTTCGCGACCGACTGTTGCTGTCGGTCCTTTTCATCACGCACGATCTCGGCGTCATCGTGCGCATCTGCGACAGCGTGAGCGTGCTGTACGGCGGGCGTCTGGTGGAGCAAGGACCGCTGGCCAGGCTGTTCCAGCAGCCGCTCCATCCGTATACCAAGGGTCTGCTGGCCAGCGTTCCGACGCTCGCGTCCGACCGGCGCGGGCAGCGATTGCCGTTTATTCCCGGCCGTGTCCCGGACCTCATCAACGCGCCGCCCGGATGTATTTTCGCGGCGCGCTGTCCGTTCGTCGAAGCGCGCTGCGACGATCCGCAGCGACTTGCACCGGCCGGCGAACAGCGGCTGGCGGCGTGCTGGAAGGCCGACGAGCTGGGCTCTACCGCGTGGCCGCTGCAGAGACCAGCCGCACTCGCTCAGCAACGTGCGAACACCGCCGCGAATGGCTCTGCGCTCACCGTCCAGGATTTGACCAAGGACTACACACTCACCGGCTTCTGGGACTCCTTGCATGTGGAGCACGCGGGACCTTGGCCAGGCCTTCCCAGAATCGTGGCCCGGCCCACCAAACTGCGCGCTGTCGACGATGTGTCGCTGACCATCGCGCCGGGCGAAACGCTCGGGCTGGTGGGCGAGAGCGGATGCGGAAAGTCCACACTCGGTCGCGCGATCGTCGGTCTGGTGCAGCCCTCGGCCGGCCACATCCGCCTGGATGGGCGCGCTCCGGCGGTGATGTCTCGCGCCGAGCTGAGGCGCTATCGCAAGGACGTGCAAATCATCTTCCAGAATCCGGATTCGTCGCTCAACCCGCGCATGACGATCCGCCAGATCCTCGCGCGGCCGCTGGAGCTGTACGGGCTCGCCCATGGCCGCCAGATCGATGGGCGCGTGCTTTCGCTCCTGGAAACGGTACAGCTCTCGCCAGCCCACGCGAGCCGCTATCCGCATCAGCTGTCGGGCGGTGAGAAGCAGCGCGTGGGCATCGCCCGTGCCCTCGCCGCCGAGCCTCGATTGATCGTTTGCGACGAACCGATCTCCGCGCTGGACGTTTCGGTTCGCGCGTCCATTCTGAATCTGCTTCAGGATCTCAAGGAGCAGTTCGCGCTGGCGTACCTGTTCATAGCTCACGATCTGGCGGTCGTGCGGCACATCTCGGACCGCATCGCGGTCATGTATCGTGGCCGCATCGTCGAGCTGGGAACGGTTGACGAGATCTTCGCGCCACCGTACCACCCATACACGCAGGCGCTGCTATCGGCGATTCCGCTGGTCGACTACGCGGAGCGCAAGCGGCGGCGCATTCACCTCGAAGGCAGCGTTGTTGCGCGCGCGCCGGGTACGTCTGGCTGCAATTTCGCGGATCGCTGTCAGTGGAAGATCGGTGCGGTGTGCGACGAGGTGACGCCGCCCGACCAACCGATTGGTCCGGGCCACTGGATCCATTGCCACCACGAGCTCGGCTTCTTGAGCAGGCTGGATCCAACGTTGGCGCCCGCGCCCGCCTCGGTGGATGTGGAGGTGGACGCGTCAGTTCGAGCCGGCGGCTGCGGATGACGCGGGCAGCGTGTGGTGGAGCTGCTTCCAGCGCGGCTGGTCGCAGATTCGGCCCAGGAACTCGAGGACCGTGTGCGCCGCCAGGTACGAAGTAATGCCGGTTCCGACGTCGAGCTGCGGGTTCACCTCGACCAGGTCGAAGCCGATGATGTCGGTGTGTTCGGCCAGCGCGAAGAGCGTATCGCGTAGCTCGGCGTAGGTCATCCCGTTGGGCTCGGCGGAGACGCACCCGGGTACAAGCGGCAGGTCCAGCACGTCGATGTCGAGGCTGACATAGACCCTGGAATTGGCAGGCAGTCCTTCGACCAGTCCGCGCGAGCCACGGTCGTAGAACTCCTCCATCGTCACCACCTGATTGCCGTCGGCAAGCGTGTCCTCCATCTGGACGCGCGGGTTGCGCAAGCTGCGAATGCCGACCTGCATCAGACTCTGGACGCTGGGCATGTGGGCGATGTGACGGAACGCGTGGCTGTTGGTGTACTCCAGCCCGTGGATGAACGGTGCGTAGTCCAGGTGCGCATCGAAGTGGACCACGTGCAGCGGCTCGGCGTATGCGCGCACCACTGGATAACTGATGGCGTGATCGCCGCCCAGCACCACCGGCATCGCGCCGCGGTCGAGCACCTGTCGAGTCATGGCGGTGATGTTGTGGAACGTGTCCACCACGTTCGTCGGGAGTACGTCCGCGTCGCCCACGTCGACGATACGGCGATTGCGCATCTCATACTCGAGGAACTGTCGCCGCTCGCGTGGGTCGTAGTAGCCCACGTCCGCGGTGAAGCGCAGAGAATGCTCGCGAATGGCGCGCGGGCCAAAACGAGAGCCGGGCATGAAGGGCGAGCCTTCGTCGGTCGGCGCGCCCATGACGGCGATATCGGCGTCGAGGTTGGCCAGGTCGCGTGCGATTTCGGCCCGCAGAAAGGAGGGGATACCGACGAAGGGCCAGCTCACGCGGGACTCAGGTCCGCGCTCCGCGGCGCCAGGAAGTCGAAAATCAGGTTGCTCGC
>VBGG01000337.1 GCA_005883405.1 Chloroflexota bacterium
CGGCATCTTCTCTCGCAAATCGTACGACATCATTCTGTGCACGAACGGCTCGTTCTTTAGCGGTATCGCAGCGTTCCTGATCGGTCGAGCCAAGGGAATTCCATTCGTCTACAACGTCCAGGATCTGTATCCGCAAACTCCGGTGATGGCCGGGCAACTCCGCAGCCGGAACGCGATCGCAGTGCTCGAGAAGATCGAGCGCTTCATGTATCGCCGTGCGGCACGCGTCAGTGTCATCACCCCATCCTTCCGCGACAACATCGTCGCGAAAGGTATTGCACCGGACAAAATCTCGGTGATTCCGAATTTTGTGGATACGGCGTTTATCAAGCCACTGCCAAAAGACAACCCTTTCAGCCAGCGGTACGGATTGTCTAACAAATTCGTCATCACGCACGCGGGCAATATTGGCTACGTATATGACCTGGAGACCCTCCTCGAAGCCGCTGTGCAAGTGCGATACGTGCCCAACATCGAGTTCCTTATCGTGGGCGACGGAGTCATGCGGCCGCGACTATACGAGAGCTTGCCCTGGCTGCGGGCGACGTGTGACGTCCAGGTGGCTCTGTATCGCCAGGGATCGGCACGCTACTCGATGCCGTCGAAGGTGTACGAGATTATGGCCAGTGGTCAGCCCCTCCTGGTCAGCGCGGATGTCACCAGTGACGTGTGGCGGCCTGTGGAGGACACGGGCTGCGGCATCTGCGTCGAGCCGAACGATGCCGACAAGCTCGCGGCGAGCATTTTGCGCCTGTACGCCGACCCCGCGCTGCGGGTAGCGATGGGCCAGCGTGGCCGCGAACAGGCCGAACAACACTATTCACGGGAGGCGGTGGTGGGGTTGTATCAGGACCTCCTCCATCGAGTCGCGGCGGGATCGGAGGCAGACAGAGCATGACCTGGAGCGATCGAAGGGTTCTTGTTACAGGTGGGGCCTCGTTCATCGGCTCCCAACTCGTCGAGGCGCTGGTGCGGCGTGGCGCATGTGTGCGTGTGGTGGACGACCTGAGCAGCGGCAAACTGGAGAACATCCAGGCGCGCCTCGACACAGGCACGGTGGACTTCGTGCGCGGCGACCTCCGCGAGCCCGGTGTGGCCCGCCAGATCATGCAGGGGATGGAGATTGTGTTCCACCTGGCCGCGGACCACGGCGGGCGAGGATACGTGGATCTGCATCAGGCAGGCCCCGCCTCGAACCTGTTCCTGGACGGGCTGGTGTTCTGGGAAGCCCATAAAGCGGGCGTCCAAAAGATTGTCTTTGCTTCGTCCGGCTGCGTCTATCCAGGCTTCCTACAGAACGAGCCCGATCAAGAGCTCTACCTGACCGAGGCTCTGGTAAGAGCCCCCCACGACGCAGACAACATGTACGGCTGGGCGAAGCTGATGGGTGAACTGACCCTGCAGGCCTACCACCGCGAGTATGGGATGAGCACGGCCTCCTGCCGCTACTTCACCGTCTACGGCCCTGGGGGTGTGGAAAATCACGCGGTCATTGCGATGATCGCCCGGGCGTTTGTAGGGCAGGATCCGTTTGAGGTCTGGGGCGATGGCGCCCAGGTGCGCAACTGGACCTACATCGACGACATTGTGCGGGGCACGATTCTGGCCGCCGAGAAGATTGACGACGGCAAGGCAATCAATCTGGGCACGATGGAGCGCGTGCGTGTCCTCGACGCGGCACAGATGGTCCTGGATTACACTGGCCACCGAGCCAAGATCAAGCTGCGGCCGGACATGCCGACCGGTCCACTCAACCGCGTTGCCGACAACAGCCTGGCCAGGCAGCTACTCGGCTGGCAGCCGGATGTTCCGTTCGCGCAGGGCCTCGGTCGGACCATCGACTGGTACTTTTCGACCAAGGACCGCTGTGACGTGCGCAAGATTCTCGACCGCATGCTGACCGAGCGCTGACCCCGCCGGTCTTGTCATCACGGAGGACCCCGTTATGCTTGTTCCCTCCTCGTCGGCCACGACTGCGCCGGTCGGAGGTCGCGCGGCTACACTCGCAGGGGCCGACACCAGCGTCAAGGAGCCGCGGCTGAAGCGTCCCTTTGATGTCTTGCTGTCGGGCGTGATGCTGATTGCCTCAGCCGTCGTCTGGGTCGTCATCGCTGTGGCGATCAAGATCGAAGATGGCGGGCCGGTCTTCTACCGGCAGGAGCGGTGGGGGCGTGGGCAGACCCGCTTCAAGGTGCTGAAGTTCCGTACGATGGTGGTCGACGCGGACCCCGAGGGCGGCGTGCACCAGGCGACCGCCCGCGACCGCCGCATTACCCGCGTTGGTCGCCTGCTGCGAGCGACCGGCCTCGACGAGTTGCCCCAGATTGTCAACATCTTCCGCGGGGACATGAGCTTCGTCGGACCGCGAGCGCTGTCGGTCGATGAGCACGCCATTGATGGGGCGCCACTGCGGTACGAGGAGGTCCCGGGCTTTTCTATGCGTCTGCTGGTGCGACCGGGTCTGACAGGCATCGCGACGATCTACCTGCCGAAGGACGCGCCCGCCCGCCGGAAATTCCGTGCGGACTCGCTGTACATCCGTCGCATCTCATTCTGGCTCGACCTGCGCCTGGTGGCGCTTTCGTTCTGGATCAGCTTCCGGGGTAAATGGGAGACGCGAGGCAGGAAACTTTAGATGTCTCAACTGCAGCTGGCGGTTCCCATCACTCGCATCCGGCCCTCGCACGGCTGGGTGCCACTCCGCTTGGCCGAGTTGTGGGATTACCGCGAGCTGCTGTACTTCCTGACCTGGCGCGACGTGAAGGTTCGCTACAGGCAGACCCTGCTCGGTGCCGCATGGGCGCTCATCCAGCCCGTCTGCACCATGCTCGTATTCAGTCTCTTCTTTGGCCAGCTAGCCAGGGTCCCCTCGGATGGCGTGCCGTACCCGATCTTCAGTTACGCCGCTCTTCTGCCGTGGGGCTACTTCTCTCAGGCACTCGGCCAGGCCTCGAACAGCCTGGTCGGCAGCGCCAACCTGGTCACGAAGGTCTACTTCCCGCGCCTGGTCGTGCCGATTTCGAGCATGCTCTCGGGAGTGATCGACTTCGCAATCTCTTTCACCTTATTGATCGGCATGATGTTCTATTACCGGATCGCGCCGACGCCCGCCATCTTGCTGTTGCCTGCGTTATTCCTGCTGGCGATGCTGACCGCCCTGGCAGTCGGTTTGTGGCTTTCCTCACTGAACGTTGCTTACCGTGACGTGCGCTACGTGGTGCCCTTCCTGGTGCAGTTCTGGCTGTTTGCCACCCCGGTCGCGTACCCGAGCAGTCTGCTCGCCGAACCCTGGCGTACGGTCTACGGGCTGAACCCGATGGTTGGGGTGGTCGACGGGTTTCGCTGGGCGCTACTCGGCACGGCTCCGCCTGGTCCGATGCTGGTCGTCTCGGCTGTGGTTGCCGTGGCTCTGCTGATCAGCGGCGCAGCGTACTTCCGGCGCGTCGAGCGGACCTTTGCCGACCTCATGTAGTGAAGCTTCGCCTCAAACCGTCGAGCCCTGAGAAGGGGACTGCGTCCCCTCGGGCGGCAAGCCTGCTGGCGCAGGCTCCTCCACTCGCTGCGCTCGTTACGGCCCTTCGGGTGCCGTCCTCACCCCGCCCGCCCTGACGGAAGTTGCGGATGATCGGTAAACGATCATCCTTTTTCAACTGGAGCACGAGTCGCTTGAAACGGGCGGGTGCTGGGGTGGCACTATCGGCGTGTTGAAACCCACCCATACGGGAGGCGCCGATCGTGTCCAGCCCCAGCATCGCCACCATACTCCGCGACCACGTGTCCTTGTCCATCTCGAGTATCGATCGCCTGTACCTCAACGGCTACGTGCCCCTGCTCCAGGCGCCTGGCCACATCACCACGTTCTGCCGTCAGCAGTTGAACGCACCCATCGCTTCGCCTGCTCTGTTCCCACCGCTGCTCGAACGCTTCACTCACGCGGTCGACGCCTTCGCCGAGCTGCACGATGTTCCGATCATCCACTTCAGCCGCGGCCAGAAGAAAGACGCCATCGCCGCCCAGCAACACGCCCGCTTCGCGGATGAAGACGGTGTCGTCTTCATCGGCATCGCTCAGGAGAAGGCCACCAGCTTCAAAGGCCACAAGCAAACAAGGCAGCCGGGAGTGAGTTTCACCTTCTCGCGCCAGCCGGTGTACGTCAATCAGTACTACTTCTATTTGCAGGATCGCGAGTGGGGTCCAGCCTTCATCAAGATCGGCAGCTATCTGCCGTACCCGGTTCGGTTGTGCCTCAACGCGCACGAGTGGGCCAAGCAGCAGGCGCGCCGTCAGGAACTCGCCTTCGAAAGCCTCGACAACGGCTTCCGCTGGTGTGCCGATCCCGCTCGCCTGCAGCGCATCTGCGATCGGCTGAGCCCGAGCGACGTGCAGCGGTTCTTCGATCGCTGGCAGCATCGACTGCCGTGGCCGCTGACCAGGGCCGATCGCGCCGCCGGTTACGGTCATCGCCTCACCATCTGGCAACTGGAGGTCAGCCTCACCCAGGTCTTCCACGCGCCGTTGTACGGTCGGCAGTTCTTTGAGACCCTCATCCGGGATAACCTCGACCTCGGCCGTCCCGATCGCGTCAATCTGCTGTTCCCCACGCGTATGACGCGCCGCACCCCGCCGCCTCGGGGTGGCTATCACACGCGGGTGATCACCACTGGCGTCGCCCCCAGCCTGCACATCAGCTACAAGCACACCGACATCAAGCAGTATTTCAAAGAGCAGCACGCCCTTCGCACTGAAACCACCATCAATGACGCCCGAGACTTCCAGCCGACCAAGGCGCTCTCGACCCTCGGCCACCTGCGCACCATTGGCGAACGGATCAACCAGCGCCTGCTGGACACCGAACGTCTGAACCACGCCTGCAGCTTGGAGCCGTCACGCTTCGAGCAACTTCAACAGCCAATCGTTCTCGGCAATCGGCGCGTTTCGGCACTCCGCTTCGGCGATGCGCGCGTGCATTCTCTGCTCCAGGCCATCAGCCACTTCAGTCTTGTGGCCGAGGGTTTCCAGAATCGGGACCTACGCCCACTGGTGGCGGCACTACTCGGCCGACCACTGGACGCGTACTCGCGGGGAGCAATGACCTACGACCTACGCCGGCTTCGTCTGCACGGACTCATCCAGCGCGTGCCCCGCTCCCACCACTACACCGTCACGCTCGACGGTGTACAGATCGCCAGCTTCTACGCCACGCTGTATCACCACGTCCTCCGGCCAGGCT
>VBGG01000340.1:0-927 GCA_005883405.1 Chloroflexota bacterium
CGAACGCGAGCTGCTCGAAGGTGCACTGCTCGGGTGGTTTGTCGGGCCACCAACGCAGAAACGTGGTGCCGTGCCGAAACCGGCCACCCCACTCCGGGCTGCGGTCGTGCGGGATGTCATCCTGCCAGTGGTCGAAGGCGACCTCGCACACCAGCTCGGGCCGCAGCGGCGCCCAATCCATATCGTTGGCCTTCGGCGCGTACAGCCAGCCACCACCCGAGGGCATGTCGCGCGTCAGCTGCGCGATCATCGGCTCGACAGGCGGCTGCAGCGGGAGATTGAGTCGCGGCAGCGTCTCGTCAGGCTTGTCCATCGTCACGACAGCAGCGCGGCCGGGCGCTCCAGGACCCCTTGATAGAACTCTTCGAGCCGGCCGGCCAGAACGCCGAAGTCGAAGCGCTCCAGGACCAGCCGCTGCCCAGCGTCTCCCAGGCGCAGACCAACCTCGGGGTGCCGTAGCAGGAACACGATCCGATCGGCCAGACCAGTGGCGTCGCCATTGGCCACGATCAGGCCCGTTTCACCGTCGGTCAGCGCCAGCTTGACGTCCTCGGTGTCGAACTCGACGACAGGCTTGGCCAACCCGAGCGCCTCGATAACGGTGATGCCGATGAAGCCTTCGACGACGCCCGGTTTGACGTACACGTCGGTGGCAGACAGGAGACGGGCGACATCATCCCGTACTCCGGTGAACACCAGTCGGTCGCCCAGCCCCCGCGCGCGGGCCAACAACTGCAGCTCGGAGCGCAGCTCGCCATCGCCGATGACCAGAAACCGCGCCAGCGGCTCGGCTCCGCTGACCGTCAACGCGGCCTCGATGAACAGCTCGTGGCTCTTGCGCGGGTGCAGCGCGCCGATGGTGGACACCAGCCACGCGTCGCCGGGAAACCCGAACTCCCGCCGCACGGATTCGCGATCGTCGCTGCC
>VBGG01000340.1:980-1602 GCA_005883405.1 Chloroflexota bacterium
TCGGCGCCCAGCGCCACAAACCAGTTGCGTAGCCAGGTGGTCACGGGCAGCTCGCGCGGCGAGTTCTGCAGACCCATCGGCGAGCTGACCAGCCGCACGCCGTCCAGACCGTCGGCGCCACGCACCCGCAGCGCAAGGTCGATGGCGACCGACGCCGTCGCCGAGAACGAGTGCACCAGGTCGATACGCTGCTCGACGATCAAACGACGAATCTGGCGCGCCGCCTGGGCCACGCCGATCGGCGAGGTGATCTCGAGCGGCGCAGCGACGTGCGTCGTCCCGCCGCGCCTGAGCTCGTCCACCAGCTCCCCGCCCGAGGACACCACCCACACGGCGTGTCCGCGACTCTGCAGCTCACGGGCGAGACCGACCACGATGCGCTCCAGCCCGCCCACACCCATCGTCTTCGCGGCGAGCAGAATCCTCATCGCCCGCGCCGATTATAGGTGGACTTCGCTGAGGCCGACGGCCGCCACGAACAACGCCAGGGGCAGCCAGTGCTCGAACAGACGTGTCGCCGAGGTGCCTACTTCGAGCTCGGGCGCCGTCGCGCTGAGCAGGAAGGCCAGCAGCGTGGCCGCGACCTGGCCGAGCACGATGAGCGTGAGGGGTCGGATCGGCG
>VBGG01000340.1:1832-6460 GCA_005883405.1 Chloroflexota bacterium
ACGCCAACCCGCGGCAGCCCTTCGAATTTGGCGAGCGCCGCGGCGGCAGCAAAGATCGCCGCCTGAACCAGCCAGGCGCGGTCCGCCGCACGCCGCCACTCCCACGCCGCCAGCGCGGCCAGGCTGAGGTAGACCGTGAGCGCCAGATCGGCCTGACCGGTCCAGAAGCTCTCGAGCAGCGCCGTCGTGCCCGCGACGATCATGCTGGCGAGGTACGGCGCGAGCCAGCCGAGGCGCAGGCACAGCCTGAGGTGCGCGGCCAGGCAGATGCCGAACGCGCCGCCGAGCAGCGCCCAGACGGTCTTGCCCAGGTCGATCGAAACGCTGCCGCGGTGCAGGTAGAGCCACGCTTCGAGCAGCGGCACCAGGGGTGGGTAGTACTCGTGCTCGGAGTGGGCGTCCACGATCGTGCCGGCCAGTGCGTAGGCTTGCGCCCGCAGCCCCCAGTGCGAGTAGGCGTCCCAGCCAGCCTCGGGCACCAGCAGCGACCGAAGCGTGGCTGCCGCCAACACCCCGCCGAGCAGCAGCCAGCCGATGCGTTCGCGGCCGGGCGTCCGCGGCGGTTTCGCTGGTTTCGCCTCCGCCCAGCGCTCGCGTTCTTCGGCCGCCTCGCCGCGCCGCGGTTCCTTCGCCGCCTCGCCGGGCCGCCGTTCCCGCGCCGGCTTGGCGCGCTGGCGTTCCTCCGTCGGCTCGGCGCTGCGCTCGCCCGCGGCCCCCTCGCAGGACTGCCCGGGGCTGGCCAAACGCAGCGCGCCGGCTGCAATGGCCGCCACGCCGAGCACCAGCGGGATGCTGGCGAAGCCGAGGCCGACAAGCACCAGCACGAGCTGGCTCACGCCGACCAGCGCCGCGCCGACGAGCAGCCTGAGCGCCCAGCTCACCAAGTGCGGCTGACCCGCGCGGCTCACCACCTGCGGGTGACCCGCCCAGCTCGCCGCTCGCGTCTGAGTTGGAAAGGCGACGCCACTCAGCCTGCCGAGCGCCAACCACTCCGCGGCGACCAGTCCGAGCGCGCCCAGGCCAGCCAGGTCCATCGGCTCAGAACCGCGGCCGAAGTCGTGGAGCGTGCATCGCCATCTCGCTGGCCGCGTCCCTAGCCCACCACCTGCAGCACGTATCGATCGGCATCGAGCTCGATACGCCGCAGCCAGTCGCGCGGCGCGCGCAGCCAGGAGCCTTCCGCGTACTGGCTGGCATCGGCCACGACGACGTAGCCGAGGCCCTCGTCGCGCATGAGCTGGCGGACGCTGGCCTCATCCGGCGAGGCACGCACGTCGTCGTACGTGCGCGGGTACAGCTCGTAGCGCAGGCGCTGGCCCGCGCCCGTGTCCGCGCCGAACGCGCCCGGCTCGACGAACAGGTAGCCCGCGTTGCGCGGGATGGTGGCCCTGAAGAACTCGAGCGCTGGCACGACCTCCCGCCCGGGTGGCGCCTCGGGCGGCTCGATCAGCCTGCTCAGCCTGGCCACGCTGAGCAGGCCCCACGCGCCGAGCACGCCCAACGCGGCGCGGCGCCGCCACATCAGCCGCGGGCGCTGGTCGCTCACGCCCGCGAGTCTAGCGCCGAGCCCGCCCAGCAGGCCGGGTCGACAAAAACTACTCTGGCGTTGGAAAGGTGCTTCTGGCGCTGCTCGCACGGCAAGCATGCAGCATGGGGCGTCACGCGAGGCGTCACGTGGCGAGCAAAAAAAGCGTCACGTGGCGAGCAAAAAGCGTCACGTGGGGGACTAAAAAGCCTCACGCGCGGGCGATGACCGTCACGCGGGCGTCATGTGCGCGTCACAAAGTATCCTCGGGCAGCGTGACGGCCGACTCACCGCGTGTGCTGGCGCTGGTGCCCGCCCGCGGCGGATCGAAGGGCATCCCGCGCAAAAACCTGCAGCTGCTGGGTGGTCAGCCGCTCGTCGTCCACGCCGTCGCGGCGGCTCGCGCCGCCCGTCGCGTCTCGCGCGTGCTGTGCTCGACCGAGGACGCCGAGATCGCCGACATCGCCCGCGCCGCTGGCGCCGAGGTCCCCTTCCTGCGCCCTGCCGAGCTCGCCCAGGACGCGTCGGAAGACTGGCCCGTCTTCAAGCACGCTCTCGACTGGCTCATGCGCAACGAGGCGTGGGCGCCCGACGTGGTGGTCAACTTGCGGCCGACCTCACCCATGCGCACCCCGAGCCACGTCGACGCCGCCATCCAGCTGCTGCTCGACACGGGCGCCGACTCGGTCAAGGCGATCTGCCTGGCGCGCCAACACCCGCACAAGATGTGGATGCGCCAGCCAAACGGACGCATCGAGCCCTACCTCAAGACGCCGTTCCGGGCAGCACGCGGCCCCGACGTGCCACGCGCGCAACTCGAGGATGTCTACTGGCAGAACGGTGTCGTCGATGTCACCCGCCGCGAGGTCATCCTTGGCCAGGGTGTGATGATCGGCCAGCGCGTCGCGGGTCTGGTGACCGCGCTCGAAGACTCGATCGACATCGACACGCCGCTCGATCTGGCGCTGGCCGAATTGCTGTACGCGCGCCGCATGGCAGCCCAGGCTGGACCAACGCGATGAAGGGGCTGATCGTCGGTCTCGGCTCGATCGGTCGCCGCCACGCGCGCAACTGGGCTGCGCTGGAGCTCGGGCCGCTCGCGGTGTGTCGCCAGCTGGGTGCGCCGCTGCCCGAGCCGCTCGGCGTCGACGCACGCGAATACCGCGACCTGGATCGGGCGCTCGCCGAAGAACGGCCCGACATGGTCGTGGTTGCCAACCCGACCAGCCTGCACGTCGAGACCGCCTGCAAGGCGGTGCGCGCAGGCGCGCACGTGCTCATCGAAAAGCCGATCGGCAACGACCTCGCGGGCATCCCCAAGCTGCTTCAAGGCGCCGAGCACGCACACAAGCAGGTCATGGTCGGCTACAACCTGCGGTTTCATCCCGGACTGCAGCGCCTGCGCGAGCTGCTCCGCTCTAACGCGATCGGCCGCGTGGTCAGCGCGCGCGCCGAGGCGGGTGAGTACCTGCCCGACTGGCACCCCTGGGAGGACTATCGCCACGGCTACGCCGCCAGACGTGACCTCGGTGGTGGCGTGGTCCTTACCTTCAGCCACGAGCTCGACTCGCTGTGCTGGCTGCTCGGCGCACCTCGCCACGTCTTCGCCATGGTCAGCCACGCCAGCTCGCTCGAGATCGACACCGAAGATGTGGCAGAGCTGGTGCTCCAGTTCGCCGACGGGCACATCGCATCGGTTCACGTGGATTACGTCCGCCGGCCGCCCAGCCGTGCCCTGGAGATCGTCGGCGACAACGGCGTGCTCCGCTGGGAGTACGACGCCAACCTGGTGCGACAGTACGTCCCCGCCAGCCGCCAGTGGCGCATCGAGGAGGGCGATCCGACGTTCCAGCGCAACGACATGTACCTGTCTGAGTTGCGCCACTTCGTCGGCTGCGTTCGGGGCGAAATCGAACGGCCGCTGATCGATGGCAACCAGGGGGCGGCCATCCTGGTGCTGGCGCTGGCGGCGCTGCGCTCCGCGGCCGAAGCCTGCGCAACGGACCTGCACGCAGTGGATGGGCAAGCAAAGGCATGGCTGAGCAGCCTGGGTCGGCCCTGAATCCGGTTCCGTTTCCCGACCTCTTCCGACTGGACGGGCGCGTCGCGCTGGTCACCGGCGGCGCGGGCCTGCTGGGTCGGCGCTACTGTGAAGCGCTGCTCCAGGCTGGCGCGCGAGTCGTCATCGGTGACGTCGACGGCGCGGGCGCCGAAGCCCTGGCGGCCGAGCTCGACACCGAACGCGCACTGGGTCTCAAACTTGACGTAACGAACGAAGCCTCAGTGAACGGCGCGACGCAGCGCGCCGTGCAGCGCTTCAAGCGCCTGGACATCCTGGTCAACAATGCTGCGCTCACGGTTCGAGGTGGCTCCGAGCGGCTCTCGCCCGCCGACTATTTCGCACCCTTCGAAAGCTACAAGCGCGATGTCTGGCAGCGGGCTGTGGACGTCAACCTCACGGGCATGCTGCTGTGCGCCCAGGCCGCGGGTCGCCAGATGCTGCTTCAGGATCCACCAGGCGGCGTGATGGTCAACATCTCATCCACGTACGGGGTGGTCGCGCCCGATCAGCGCGTGTACGACGGCGTCAGGAGCCCGTACGCCGACGCTACTTTCAACACCCCGGTGAGCTACGCGGTCACCAAGACGGCCGTGCTAGGCTTGACGCGTTATCTGGCCACGTACTGGGGCAAGAACAACATTCGCGTCAACGCGCTGACACCGCACGGCGTTTACGACAACCACGACGATGCGTTCGTCCGAAATTTCGTGTATCGCTCGCCCCTGGGCCGCATGGCGCGCAACGACGAGTACCGCGGCGCGTTGTTGTTTCTGGTATCCGATGCGTCGAGCTACATGACCGGCGCGAACCTCATCGTCGACGGAGGCTGGACCGCCTGGTGAGCGCACGCACCATCACCATCGGTCGGCGCGTGGTGGGCGATGGCCAGCCATGCTTCGTCATCGCCGAGGGTGGGGTCAACCACAACGGTGATGCCCTGCTTGCCGGAGACCTGGTGCGCATCGCCGCCGACTGCAAGGCTGACGCGGTCAAGTTTCAGAAGCGCACGATCGACCAGCTGCTGACCCGCGCCGCGCTCGA
>VBGG01000342.1:0-7621 GCA_005883405.1 Chloroflexota bacterium
CTATGGTCTGGCCGCGACGCAGTTGACCCACGGCCCAACCCGCGAGCAATGGGTAGCGCGCAGCGGTTCTCAGCACTTCGACGGGCTCGGCCAACGCTCGGCCCATCTCGGGCACACCCTGGCGCTCGGCTTCGGCCAACAGCAGCTCGCGCGCGGCCGCGGGCTCGAGCGGCTCGGGCATCAGCGCGCGCACTTCGCTCGGCAGGCGCCGTCGACCCGCCACGAGCGCCCGGCTGCGGCCAGGCAGGTCGGCCAGGAACGTCCAGACGGCGAAATCCGCGCGATCGATGTCGTCGACGAGCAACAGGACGGCACGCTTGCTGAGCAGATCCCGCTCCGCCGGGCGACGGTCCTCGAGGGTGCGCGCCATCAGGCCTGGATAATCGAGTGTGCGCGCCACGGCTTCGAGTACGGTGGCTAGCCCGCTGCCTTCGCCGCAGGCCACCCAGACAAACGCGTCAAACAGCTGGACGAACTGCTGGCCGTGGTTCACGACCGGCTGCCAACTGCGCGCCGCGTCCTGACATGCGTCGGCAACAGCGTGCAGCAATGCCGTCTTGCCCGAGCCACCCGGACCTTCAATGCCAACCACGGTGCCGCCCGGCTCGCACAACCAGCGGAGGAGCGTCGCAACCTCGTGCCGTCGGCCGATGAAGCGGACATACTCGGGCAGCGGCAGATTCGATGGAAGTGGGCGATCGACGATCTCGGCCCACAGACGCTCGCAGAAGGCCGCGATAGCCGCGCGTCGATAGCGGTAGAACGTCGATTCGTTGCTCGATAGCTCTTGCCAGCGGCGTTGGCCGATGACGTGCTCGCGCAGCGTGGCGTGCAGCTTCTCGGACTCGCCCAGCTCGGGTCGGTTGAGCAGTGGCGCCCCCGGATCGAGCAGCAGGTGCGCGGGTGGCGCGCGGAACCAGCGTTCGATGAGTAGCTCGACGGCCGCGCGGGGCGAGATTGCGCCCGTCTCGCGCAGGACGCGCGTCAGTCCCCCGCCAACGGGTAAGGTGGGTTCTGAGCCTGACGCCAGGGCCGCCAACAGCTCACGTACCGCGTGGGCGAATGCCGCGTCCATCGGCTTGCCATTGTCTCACGAGGTTCTGGCTGGACCCCCGAAGTTAGCAAGTGAACGCAAACTGGCAGGGCGCTGAGAGGCTGTACCGCACGCCAGGCCTTATTGTGTGGTGCGTGAGGTGCTAACAATGACGTCAGCCCCCGTCGGACAAACTCAAATCCCCGCCGGACAGACTCAGACTCAAAAAACCCCGTCCCCCGCAGCCGCTGGATCGCTCAAAGATGTGATCGCCGCCCCTACGGCGATCTGCACGATCGATGGCGTAGCGGGGCGACTGATCTACCGCGGTTACTCGATCGAAGACCTGGCCGCTCACGCGACGTTCGAAGAGGTGGTGTATCTGCTGTGGGAGGGCGATCTGCCCAACAAGCAGCAGCTCGAGGCCTTCAAGACTCGCCTGGCAGCCGGACGAGCCATCCCCAAGGTGCTCGTCGATCATCTGCGGATGGTTCCGCCCGATGCGCACCCGCTGGCGGTGTTGCGCAGCGGCGTTTCGCTCCTGGCCCACTACGACCCGGCCGCAGAATCCATGGATCCCGTGGCCACCCGCGCGAAGGCCGAGCGACTGCTTGGCCAGGTGCCCACGATCGTGGCCGCGCGGGCTCGCATGCGTGAAGGCAAGCAGCCCGTGGAGCCGCGTGACGACCTGTCGGCGGCGGCCAATTTCCTGTGGATGCTGTTCGGCAAGGAGCCCGACGACGTGACCGCGCACGCCATGGACGTGGCCTTCACGCTGCACGCCGAGCACGAATTCAACGCCTCGAGCTTCGCGGCGCGCGTCGCGGCTGGGACGTACGTCGACCTGCACAGCTGCATGGTGGCGGCCATGGCGACGCTCAAGGGCCCGCGCCACGGCGGCGCCAATGAAGATGTGATCGAGATGATCGAGGAGGTCGGCTCGCCGGCCCGCGCCGAGAAGTGGGCGCGCGATCGCCTGCAGCGGTACCTGTCGGCCAGTCGAGAGGAACGCGCCAAGCCGGAACTACGTTTCCCGGGCATGGGCCACGCCGTCTACAAGACGTGGGATCCACGCGCGCGCATCCTGCAGAAGCTGGCGCACGAGGTGGCCGAGCAGCACGGCGAAGGTTGGATCGCCGAAATCCAGGAAACCGTGCGCACCGTCGCGGCCGAGGGCCTCGGCTTGAACCCGAACGTCGATTACTACTCGGCGGGGCTGTACCACGCGCTCGGCATCCCCAGCGACCTGTTCACCAGCATCTTCGCCACGGCGCGCACCGCGGGCTACGTTGCCCACATCGAAGAGCAGCTCAAGGGCGGGCGTCTGATCCGCCCCCGCGGCGAGTACACCGGTCCCAAGGATCGCCAGGTCGTGCCGCTGGCTCAGCGCTAGCGATTTAGAACCGATTCAGATCGGAAGCTCCTGGCCGCACGTTGGGCACGTGCGGCTGGGGACATCCGAACCCTCGCCCACCGGGGGTGTCACCGTCGGCTCGAAGCCGCTCGGCGTGCCGCACTTGGGGCACTGGTCGGGCGGGTTCCGCCCGCGTTCGGTGTCTCCGCAAACCTGGCATACCCAGGTGAAGGCGATCTCGCGCACCAGGTCGGCGCGGCTCACGATGCCGACGAGTCTCGTTCCGCGGATCACCGGCACACGTTTGATCTTGCGATTGACGAGCAGGAAGCGCACTTCATCGACGCTGGTGTCCTCCATGACGCTGATCACGTCGTGCGTCATGGCTTCACCGGCGGTGCGGGCGTTCGGCTTGGCGATCAGGTCGTATTCGCTGACCACGCCAATGATGTGCTCATCGCCGTCGACCACCGGCAGGCCACTCACGCGATGGCGATCGAGTACCTGCGCTACCTCGCGCAACGGAGTGTCTTCGGTGACACTGATGACGTTCGGCGTCATGATCTCACCGATCTTCATGGCCGCCCTCTCTACCCCTGCTGTCCAGATTCTGATCGCATAGCGTACTTCAAATGCGTTCTGCGAGTTCGGCCCAAACGGCAACACGCGTTCGTCTATACTCAAGCCAGGTACCCTTGCGCGGCGCTGCGCAGGCCGGCTAAGTCGCGCGTTGCTTATGGCCCCGCCTCCGCTTGTTACCTATCTGGCGATAGCGGTCCTTCTTGTCGCTGCGCTTCTGCTGGTGACGGGGCGGCTCTCGCCACGCTTGCCCAGCCCAGCCAAAGGTAGGCCATATGAGAGTGGCGTCTCTGAACCCATCTCGACCCAGACCCGCTGGCCCGTCCGTTTTGCGCTGGTTGGCATGCTGTTCCTGATCTTCGACGTCGAAGCCCTCTTCTTCTACCCATGGGCCGTCGTCTTGCGCGAGCTGGGGTGGGGCGGCGTCGTCGCGGTGCTGAGCTTTTTCGTGGTGCTGGGCGTGGGCTATGTCTACGCTCGACAACGCGGCGCGCTGGACTGGCGATGAGCATGCGAGAAGCGCAAGATGAGCGGCACGAGAAGACCGGCGCGCCCGGCTTCATCCTCAGCCGGCTCGAGGACTGGGCGCGCGAGTCGTCGATCTGGCCGGTGACGTTTGGCCTGGCGTGCTGCGCGATCGAGATGATGGCGACCGGCGCGTCGCGCTTCGATATGGCCCGCTTCGGGTCCGAGCTGTTTCGCGCCTCACCACGCCAGGCGGACCTGATGATCGTCGCCGGCCGCGTGTCGCAGAAGATGGCGCCAGTCCTGCGCGAGGTCTACGACCAGATGCCCGAACCGAAGTGGGTCATCGCCATGGGCGATTGCGCGTCGTGCACCGGCGTCTTCAACAACTACGCGCTGGTGCAGGGCGTCGACAAGATCGTGCCGGTCGACGTCTACGTGCCAGGCTGCCCGCCGACGCCGGACGCACTGCTCGATTCGCTCATCAAGCTCAAGCAGCGCGTGGCGGCCGACAGTCGCTCGGCGCGTCATGGTGCCCAGACGACCGCCGGCGTGGGCATCCCCCACGACGGCACATCGGGGCCAACCACGCCCTGATGGCCCTCGCCTAGGGATGCCCTGGGTGCCGTCTTTGGGCCGGAGGCGATCAGTCTGCCCGCGGATGGCATCCCGACCGTGCTTGTGCCCCTGACGGAGCTGCTCGACGCCGTGCGGCGGGTGCGGGGTGAGCTCAATCACTCGCGCTTCGTCGATCTGACCGCCGTCGATCGGCTGACGCGCGAAGAGCGCTTCGAGCTGGTGTACCTGTTCTACTCGCTCGATCACCACACGTGGTTACGCCTCAAGACGCGCACCGATCGCGAGGCGCCCAGCCTCACCCCGATCGTGTCGG
The DNA here is from genome assembly GCA_005883405.1 of Chloroflexota bacterium. Lineage (GTDB taxonomy): Bacteria > Chloroflexota > UBA6077 > UBA6077 > CF-72 > CF-72. Next base: position 4,324 of record VBGG01000342.1, read on the forward strand.
GCGCCAACTGGTACGAGCGCGAGGTCTTCGACCTCTTCGGGGTCTCGTTCGTCGGCCATCCGGACCTGCAGCGCATCATGCTGCCCGACGATTGGCGCGGTTACCCGCTCCGACGCACCGAGCCGATTGGCTCTGAGCCCGTCGACTTCACCGTCACGCGGAGGGTGTATGGCAGCGACTGAGCATTGTTCCCCGGAGGGGACCCCCTGGGGTTTGCTTCGGCTCTCGGCCGCGTACGAGCGCACCGAGCGGTTGAGCAGTCCACGTGGCGCCAGGAAGCGCATTCACCGTGGGACGTCTCGGAAGACTGAGTGTGACTGACGCTTCGGACGTGGCGACCGTGGATGCCACCGAGCGGCGCGAGCTGCTCAAGGTCAACATGGGTCCCCAGCACCCGTCGACGCACGGCGTGCTGCGCCTCGAGCTCGTGCTGGATGGCGAGGTGGTCGTCAAGTGCCGCCCCGTCATCGGCTACCTGCACACCGGCATCGAGAAGACCTTCGAGGCCAAGACCTACGTCCAGGGCGTCGTGCTCACCGACCGCATGGACTACTTGAACCCGCTTGGCAACAACCTGGCGTACGCGCTGTCGGTCGAAAAGCTCATGGACTGCGAGATCCCGCCGCGCGCCACCGTGTTGCGCGTGCTGCTGGCGGAACTGACGCGGCTCTCCTCGCACCTGATGTTCGTCGGCTCGATCGCGCTCGACCTGGGCGCCAGCTCTCCGTTCCTCTACTGTTGGCGCGAGCGAGAGAAGATCCTCGACTTCTTCGAGCGCACCAGCGGGGTGCGCATGATGACCTCGTTCATTCGGCCAGGCGGTCTCGCCCGCGACATCTCGACCGACATCATCGCCGACATCTCGACGTTCACCGACGCCATGCCCGGCTACATCGACAGCTACGAAGAGCTGCTGACCGGCAACCCCATCTTCCGCGAGCGCACGGAAGGCGTCGGGATCCTGCCCCCCGAAGACGCGCTTGCCCTTGGCTGCACAGGCCCCGTCCTGCGCGGCTCGGGCGTCGCACTCGACATCCGCAAAACGAACCCGTACTGCGGCTACGAGCAGTACGACTTCGCGGTGCCCACCGGCACGGTCGGCGACTGCTACGACCGCTACCTGGTGCGGGTGGCGGAGATGCGCGAGTGCGTCAAGATCTGCCGCCAGACGCTGGATAACCTGCCCGGTGGCTCGGTGCAGACGTCCGACCGAAAGGTGATGCCGCCTCCGCGCGAGGAGCTGGCCAAGAGCATGGAAGCCGTCATCCATCACTTCAAGCTGTGGACCGAGGGCATCCGACCGCCGGCCGGTGAAGCCTACGTGGGTGTGGAGTCGCCGCGCGGCGAGCTTGGCTTCTACATCATCAGTGATGGGTCCGCCCGGCCCATCCGCGTGCACGAGCGAGCACCGTCGTTCGCCAATCTGCAGGCCTTGCCGCGCATCACCGAGGGCGGCGCAGTCGCAGACGTGGTGGCGTGCATAGCGAGCATGGACCCCATCATGGGCGAGGTCGATCGGTGACGCTGACGGACCAGACACGCGCCGCGATCCAGAAGCTCGTCTCAACGTATCCCGAGCGCCGCACGGCACTGCTGCCCGCCCTCAAGCTGGCCCAGACGGACGCGGGCTATCTGTCGCGCGAAGCCATCGCCGAAGCCGCGGACGTGGTCGGCGTCCCCCATTCCGCCGCGCTGGAGCTGGCCGAGTTCTACACGATGCTGCACACCGAGCCGGTTCCGCCGGCGCTCGTGGTCGTCTGCGCACAGCTGCCGTGCGCGCTGCGCGGCGCCGAGGAGCTGGTGCGCGATCTCCGCGCCGGACTACGCGAGCAGATCGGGAACGGGCTGGTTGAGATCGAGCGCACCAGCGAATGTTTCGGCGCGTGTCACCGCGCGCCCATGGCACGTGTCGGAGCGACGTACTGCGAGAACCTCGACCAGGAGCGTCGGCGCACGCTCATCCAGGAGCTGGCGAAGGCGTGAGTGTCGCGGTGGACTACGAGCCTGTCCTCCTGACGCATCCTGGGCGAGCCATCGCGGTCAGCCTGAAGGAATACGAAGCCGAAGATGGCTACGCGGGCTGGCGGCACGCCCTGGCGAAGATGACGCCTGATCAGGTGGTCGAAGAGGTCAAGGCGTCCGGACTTCGCGGCCGAGGCGGCGCCGGCTTTCCCACGGGCAACAAGTGGGGCTTCATCCCCAAGGCGCCAGGCGCCAAATACGTCGCGGTGAACGCCGACGAATCGGAGCCCGGCACCTTCAAAGACCGCGAGCTGATGGAGGTTGAGCCGCACCGCGTCCTGGAAGGCATCGCCCTGTGCTGCTATGCCATCGGCGCCGAGACGGCGTTCATCTACATTCGCGGCGAGTACATCGAGGCCGCCGATCGGCTCGAGGCAGCCATCGCCGAAGCCGAGGCGGCCAACATCCTCGGTAACGGCTGCCTGGGCTCACAGTTGAACGTCAGGGTCCTCGTGTTCCGCGGTGCAGGCGCCTACATCTGCGGCGAGGAGACAGCGCTTCTGGAATCGCTCGAGGGCCGCCGCCCGATGCCTCGCTCGCGGCCTCCGTTTCCGGCTGTCGAGGGTCTGTATCGTCGGCCGACGGTCATCAACAACGTCGAGACGCTGGCGAACGTGCCGGCCATCATCGACCGCGGCAGCGGCTGGTACAACTCGATCGGCATTCCGCCGCGCAACACGGGGCCGAAGATCTTCTGCCTCTCAGGACGCGTGAATCGAGCGGGCAACTACGAGCTGCCGCTTGGCGCGGTTACCATCCGCGAGCTGATCGACGACTACGGACGGGGGGTCATCGACGGCAAGGCGGTCAAAGGCGTGCTCACCGCCGGCGTCTCGGCGCCGATCCTGACCGCTGACAAGCTCGAGACCAAGCTCGACTATGACTCCGTTCAGGCAGCGGGTTCGATGCTTGGCTCGGCGTCACTGATCGTGCTCGACGAAGATACGTGCATCGTGCGCGCGGCCGCGCTGATGGAGGAGTTCTTCCGCCACGAGTCGTGTGGGAAGTGCACGCCGTGCCGCGAAGGCACCTCCTGGCTGTTGAAGGTCCTGTCGCGGATCGAGGCGGGCCGCGGTGTACCGGCTGACCTGGACCTGCTGCTCTCACTGTCGGGCGAGATCACCGGCAAGGTGCTCTGCGCTTTGGGCGACTTCGCCACCAGTCCCGTCGTCGCCACCGTCAAGCAGTACCGCGATGAATACGAGCGCCACATCACCGGCGGCGCATGTCCCTTCGAGCAATGGTGATTCGCCTTCGGGGTTCCGTGTTCCGCGTT